>NZ_JBSICG010000002.1:0-296704 GCF_056156645.1 Enterobacter sp. Li2LvB3
GCAGCGCCACCGGGCATAAGATCAGTTCAGCTTCGCTTTCGAGAAATCGCTTCCCATCAGGCTCACGCTGTATCCCGTAATATTACTACGGGTAGCATAGAACGTCTTCCCGTTTGCCAGCGCAATCCACGGCGCCTGCTGGTAGAAGATCTCCTGCGCCTGGCTGTAGAGCTTCGCGCGTTCGCCCGGGTTGCTGGCAAGCTTGGCTTTCTGTACCAGGTCATCATAACCCTTGTCGCACCAGCGCGCGGCATTTGAGCCAGTCTTGATGCTGTTACAACCCAGCAGCACGTCAGCAAAGTTATCCGGATCACCGTTATCAGACATCCAGCCAAACAACGCAGAATCGTGTTCGCCTTTACGCATTCCGGAGAGGTACTCGCCCCACTCGTAAGAGACGATTTTCGCCGTCACGCCCACTTTCGCCCAGTCGGCCTGGATCATCTCCGCAATACGGCGAGAGTTCGGGTTATACGGACGCTGTACCGGCATCGACCACAGCGTCACCTCGGCGCCCTTCTCCAGCCCGGCCTGTTTCAGCAACGCTTTCGCTTTCTCAGGGTCGTAGCTGTAATCTTTCAGATCCTTGTTATAGCCCATCATATTTGGCGGAATAGGTGATTTTGCCACCGTACCGGAACCCATAAAGACGGCATTAACGATCGCTTTTTTGTCAGTCGCATAGTTAAGTGCCTGACGCACAAGCACGTTATCAAACGGCTTTTTCTCGGTGTTAAACGCCAGATAACCCACGTTCAGCGCATCGACGGAATGCAGGGTCAGATCTTTATTGTTTTTGATAACATCAAACTGCACCGGCGATGGCGCAGGGATAATCTGGCACTCGTTGGTTTGCAGCTTCGCCAGTCGCGTTTCCACATTCGGCGTGATGGAGAAAATCAGGTGTTTTGTCGGAACTGCGCCATCCCAGTAGTTCGGGTTAGCAATGTAGCGGATCAGCGAGTCCACTTTGTACTGCTGGAGCACATATGGCCCGGTACCAATCGGCCAGGTATCCACGTTCTCTGGCGTTCCTTTTTTCAGCATCACATCCGCGTATTCCGCAGACAGAATAGAGGCGAAATCCATCCCCCAGTCTGCCAGGAATGCTGCATTAGGCTCACTCAGGGTGAACTGAACGTGGTAATCATCAATCTTTTTGACGTCCTGAATCAGCTTATCCAGACCCACGTCATTAAAGTATTCGTAATTGCCCTTCGACACATCGTGATACGGGTGTTTAGGGTCTTTCTGGCGCATAACGGAGAAAATAACGTCATCGGCATTAAAATCGCGGGTCGGTTTGAAGTATTTATTACTGTTGAACTTGACCCCTTTACGCAGCGTAAAGGTATAGGTCTTGCCGTCCGGGGAAATGGTCCATGACTCCGCCAGTGACGGAACCGGGGTATTTTTTACCGGGTCAAAATTGATCAGGCGGTTATACAGCACCTGAGAGCTGGCCACGAAGGAGGGGCCGGAGCTGGCAATCTGTGGGTTGAACGACTCAGGCGACGCCTCAGAACAGTAAATAATGGTATCGTTATTCGCCGCCCAGGCGGCACTTGCCGGTAAAAGTGTGCTCAAGACAAGCGCGAGCAGCGTTTTCCCTGTAGACATGGTTATAACCCTTTCGATTTTATTATATAGAACAGTAATAACAGCACAGCCCGGAATGCCTGGCAAATAACGAAAAACTATCAGGTTATTCTAAAGCAGTGCATTTCGCTGGTTTTACAGCCACTGGCTCTGAAATTGATTTGCCTTAAGTGCCATTATTCGTCAAGCACAACCGTCACGATCAATGCCGCAAGAAATCCCCCCTTTTAGCCTCTCTTCCCCCGTTTGCTTGATGAGCAGTTTCGTTAAAGTAACGGTGTGAAGAAGTATATGGGACCAAATCGTGGCAAAAACTCTTTTACGCAGCGGTAATCTGGATGACTTTCAGGCCGTTGGCGGCGGCGGACAGGCCGTTTTTGAATCAGCGTTGCAAATCCGTGAAGCACTTCGCCTGCGCAAACAGCAGGCCATTGTCGATTGTCTGGCTATCCCTCAGGTCAATGATGGCGGCGACCGCGTCGACTGGTACTCACCGGTTGACGGAATGGTCACCAGCTGGAAAGCTGCCGACGAAGATACCCGCTTCCGCGCCTTGCGCTACCTGGAAAACACCCTCGCGAGCGTTGAATCGCTGAGTAAAAAGTGCCTCCAGTCGCCTAAAACTGCGCAACAGCTTTTTGGCTCCCTGCTTTCTAAAGCCTTTCAGTTTCCTGGTGAAAACTTCCTGTTTTTGATTGATGGCAAACCGGTTATCACGTTCTGGGGCTTTGTGAATCTTAACGAGAACGCCCGCGATGACGTTCTTGAGTGCCTGCGCGAGTCGCTTATTCCTGAGCCTGCACCCGTGGTGATTGAGGATCCAGAACCCGAGCCTGAACCCGCGCCGGTCATCACGTTCGAACAGGCCGATGAGCCGCTGGTGACACCGGCGACGGTTGTACGTATTACGCCAGAAGATCTGTATGAGCCGGAGCCAGCACGGGTGGTTATTCCTGACGTCGAGGAAGCCCAGCCAGCGCCGGAAATCGTACGCAAAAAGCGCCGTGTCCCGCTGTGGTCACTCCCGGTTGCGGCAGTGCTGGTTGCCGCAGTTGCCGCTCCGCTGCTATGGCCAAAACAGGCGCCATCTGCACCGGCTGAACCTGCGCCTGCGCCGGTGCCTGTGGCTATCGCCCCGCAGCCGGTGAAAGCTGTTGAGCCGCTGGCAATGAATCTGCCTCTGCATCAGGCTGAAGTGTTGGTGGCAAAGGTCAAAGAGCCAGAGCCTGCTCCGGTGCAGGCCACGGTGGTGATTGCCGCTATCCCGAAAGATGCCATGGTGATGGACGCCAACCAGGTGAAAGCCGGTTCAACCCGTTTCCTCAACGGGAGCTGGCGCGCCATTCTGGATGTAAAAGATCCGGTTACGGGTAAACCACCGTCGTTGCGCTTCCAGATCCAGAACAACAAGGGCTTTGCCCGTGTGGTACACGGCGACAATATTGTGTGTCGGACTGACGTATTTTCCGGGTTACACAGTAATGGCGAGCTGATGATCAAAAGCCGTGGCAACGCGCGCTGCACCGATGGCTCGCGCTATCCGATGCCTGAGATCGCCTGTAAAGCCGGGACCAGCGATGTGGCGGAATGCAGTGCACGTTACGATGCCAAAACCGTCGTTCCATTGACGTTCAAGAAAGCAGGTGCATGACCCTATGCTGGTAAATCTTTGCGACTATAAACAAAGCGTTACGCTTATTGCCAATAGCGGCGTGCAATTCCTTGATTTCGGCTTGACCCCGCAGGACACCGCCAGCAACGGTCGGTTTGTCCGCAAGACGGCCAATGGTCCCCTGCTGCGTCTGGACTTCGATTTGGTTAATGGCCGCTACACGCTGCCAGGCACAGGGGGCGCTCAGCCTGAAGTGGTCAAGCCGGAAAGTACTATCCCACTGCATCAGTCCCTGACGGTTCTGGATGGCGTGTGGCTTCCGGTGCCTTTCCTGCGCTTTAACCCGCCGCGTACCTTTGTTGATGGCCCGGATAACTGGGCGCGCGTGCAGGTACGTAAGCTTGATGAGCCAGACAGCGCCGGTAATACCCACCGGGTGACTTTCGCACTCGACAGTCAGATTGCGGAACACGCAACATCCGCCCTTTCACCCGTCGGTAACGATATCCTGAACGGCACACGCTTTGCGCTGGCCTGGCGCGATGGCGAAGTAGACAGTTTCCTCGACCAGACCTGGATTGACGGCTGGCTGCGTGAAGCGTTTAGTCAGTTCGCGACCGGCGTGGAAAACCGTTCTGAACGCGACCTGCAACAGGCGATGCGCGGCTTTGAATACCAGGCCCACTGGCTGAACCTGCTGACCATGCTCGGTGAGCAGATCACCGTGCCAGAAGTGAAGTTTGTTACCCACACTCTCAGCACGCCAGCCATTCCGGTCGACCTGATCCTGGACGTCGGTAACACCCATACCTGCGGCGTTATCATTGAAGATCACGGCGATGCCAACGACGGACTGCGCCAGACCGCAGAGCTCCAGGTGCGTTCCCTGAGCGAACCGCAGTTCCTCAATGAACCGCTTTTCACCAGCCGCCTTGAGTTTTCTGAAGCGCGTTTCGGCAAGCAGCATTTCTCGGTTGAAAGCGGCCGTGAAGATGCTTTTGTCTGGCCCTCTATCGTGCGCGTGGGTGATGAAGCCCGCAAACTGGCGATGCAGCGCCTGGGAACCGAGGGCAACAGCGGGATCTCCAGCCCGCGTCGCTACCTGTGGGATGAAACCCCGGTGGTACAGGACTGGCGCTTTAGCCAGATGAACAGCAAAACCCAGCGTGAACCGTTAGCCACCGCTTTCCCGCTGATGAATCTGATGAACGACGACGGCGAGCCGCTCTTTACCCTGCCACAGGATGAGCGTCTGCCGGTGTTTTCGCCGCAGTACAGCCGCAGCACCCTGATGACGCACATGCTGTGCGAACTGCTGGCCCAGGCCCTGGGGCAGATCAACAGCGTGGCAACGCGTCTGCGCCTGGGATTCCCGGCATCTCCTCGCCAGCTTCGCACCCTGATCCTGACACTGCCTTCCGCGATGCCAAAACAGGAGCGCGAGATTTTCCGCCGCCGCATGTTTGAAGCCATCGCAATTGTGTGGAAGGCAATGGGCTGGCACCCGCAGGACGAAGATTTTGCCAGCCGTAAGCAGCAAGAAAAGAGCGTTGTTCCGGTCCCTGAGATCCAGATGGAGTGGGACGAAGCCAGCTGCGGCCAGCTGGTGTGGCTCTACAACGAAGCTATCTCCCATTTCGGCGGGCAAACTGAAGCGTTCTTCGCCTCTCTTGCTCGCCCGGACAGAGCGCCAGAACCCGGCGTGGATCCCGGCCGCTCCTTACGCGTTGCGTCCATTGATATTGGCGGCGGCACCACGGATATGGCGATCACGCATTATGCGCTGGACGATGGCTCGGGTAACAACGTCAAAATCACGCCACAACTGCTGTTCCGTGAAGGCTTTAAAGTGGCGGGTGATGACACCCTGCTGGATGTTATCCAGCGCTATGTCTTACCTGCCCTGCAAACTCAGCTTCAGAAATCCGGCATCGCTGATGCCTCTATGCTGATGGCGTCGCTGTTTGGTGACTCCGGGCGTATCGACACGCAGGCGGTGTTACGCCAGCAAACCGCGCTCCAGCTGTTTATGCCGATCGGCCACGCCATTCTTGCCGCCTGGGAAAGCAGCGATATCGACGATCCGCTTGCAGGGCTGCACGCAACATTTGGCGATTTGCTGAACCAGAAACCCACCCGGAACGTGATGGGTTATCTGCAACAGGCCATTGACCACGCCCTGCCTGCGGGCTCGGCGGAATTTGATCTGTTCGCTGTGCCGCTGCACGTTAATTTCCGCGAAATGCAGGATGCGATGCTGGCAGGCCAGTTTACGCTGGCGGCCCCGCTCCATGCCGTTTGCGAAGCTATTTCGCATTACAGCTGCGATATTTTGCTGATCACGGGCCGTCCGGGCTGCCTGCCAGGTGTTCAGGCGTTGATTCGCCACCTGCAACCTGTGCCGGTTAACCGCATTGTCTGGCTGGACAAGTACCAGGTACATGAGTGGTATCCGTTCAGCCAGCAGGGTCGTATTGGTAACCCGAAATCCACCGCCGCAGTGGGCGCGATGCTGTGTAGCCTGGCGCTTGACCTGCGCTTGCCACGCTTTAATTTCAAAGCGGCCGACATTGGTGCTTACTCCACCGTGCGGTATCTGGGTGTGCTGGATAACACGGTGAACACGCTGCGCGAGGAAAACGTCTGGTATCAGGATATCGACCTCGACAAACCGGGGGCGAAACTGGACGCTCGCCTGCACTTCCCGCTGCGCGGGAACGTGACACTGGGCTTCCGTCAACTGGCGAACGCGCGCTGGCCAGCAACACCTCTGTATACCCTGAGCATCAACTCTGCCGAGCTGGCAAAAGCCATTGCAGGAGATGGCGTGCTGAATGTACGTCTGAAACTTCGCGGAGGGAGTAAGCACGAAGGGCCAGAATCCTTTGAGCTGAGCGACGCCTGGCTCCAGGATGGCACCCCGGTTCCTGCTGATGCCTTAACGTTTAAACTGAATACCCTGGCCGATCGCCGTCATAGCGGAAGCCACTACTGGATCGACAGCGGGAGCGTATACCTGAAATGACTGCGATGACTGCCACCACTCAGGCCATAATCGAGTGGATTAACGACACGCGCCAGCACGCTCCTGTTCTGGATAACGATGCAGACGCACTGCTGGCGCGGGTAAACGCCGCCCAGGCACGCGAGCAGGCTATCGATCGTGCGCTGGCAAGCCGCAGCAGCATCGGGCTTTACGGGCATTCCCAGGCGGCAAAAGCGCATCTGCTGGCCTCCCTGTGTGGTAGCGGTAACGCCCGCCTGAATGTCGTTCCGGGACAACGTACCTTTGATTATTTCACGCATATCAACCCAGGCCACGCGCTGACCAATATGGCCGTGCGCTTCACCAGAGAGAGCCGCGACATCGCCGATGAGGCGTTTCCGCTACGTCTGAGTCTGGTGACAGAGGCAGAGCTGGTGCAACTGTTTATTGCCCGCACCACGCTGCACCCGCAGATCCGCCCCGTCGATAAATCCGTTATTGAGACACGCCTGGAAAAATGGCGCGCACTTCGCCAGCCTCAGGGCGTGCCGGGCATTACCGCTCAGGAAGTGGGCGCCATTGCACGCTTCTGGCAAAGTACGGTGCCAGGCGCTAAACAACAAATGGATGATGCGCTGTGGCATCAGTTTGCCCTTCTGGTGCCGTCTCTTGATTTAAGCACCCGCGCAAGCGTCTGGTCATTGCTGTGGGGCGAGCAACAAGAGCTGACTCAGCAGTGGCTGAAACTGGCTCATGTACTGCATCAAACCAGCCATGCCAGCGAGCTTGCCGCGCCGCTCAGCCTGCTGGTGGATAATTTCGGTCTGCCGAGCGAGGGTTTTCTGACTCACGGCGCGTTGACGTCACCTGAGTCGCAGGAAACGCTGCTTCACCCGCTTAACAACGGTGAGATACTCAACGCTATTAGTATTCCCGTGGATGTGCTCGCCTTCCTGACCCGCGAACTGGTGCTCCCGGTCGAAAACGCGGTTCTGGATAACGTGGATATCATTGATATCCCGGCGTTCTCAGACAGCAGTAGCCCACTGTTGACTCAGGCAAAATGTCTGTGGCTGTTGGAGCATTATCGTCAGCAGCTTCAGCCGGATGTGCTGGTTATCTGTAATGCCACAGCGCAACATGAGCAGACGGCAAAAACCGCAAAATTGCTTCTTAACTGGGTTAAGGAGACGCAGCCGTCCGTTGAATCCGCCCTGCCGGGGCTGGTCTGGGCGATTACCCCGCATGATGCCCGCTTTACCACCAAACAAAACCTCGACGAAGCGGTCCAGCAATTGCTTGGCAAACCAGGTCAGCGCTGGGGCACATTACAGGCGCTGGACAGCCACAGTCTACAGCGCGTAGTTGAGTGGTTGTCTCAGGCAACACTGCCAGCACAGCGTCAGACCCGTCTTCGCACCCTGAAAACGCTGTTGCAGCAGGAGTTATCCGCCTTGATGCAAAGCTATCTGGCGCCTGTGACGCTGGAGCCAGGAGCAAGACGCGCTCAGGCGGAAAACATGGTACGAATGCTCCAGGCCAGTGCCGCGCGCCACGGCGAGTTGCTGGAAGGCCTTCTGCCGCCGCTAAAAGCCTTCGAAACGCTGTTAGCCGTTCAGCAACCTCGTGAGGAGCAAGTCAACGGGTTGTTTACCGATGTGATTGACCTGTTCGCAGAAAATGCCCAGGAGAATAGCAGCCCGTACCAGACAAAAGACAAAGCCAGGCTGGCACACAAGGTGTGGATCAATCATCTGCGCCAGTGGAGCAGGAATGAAGCCGCTGCCGCCCGCTTAGGTCTGGAGCCTGCGGTGTTGCAGCAAATTGCGGATGTTCTGGTCACCAGCAGCTACCGTCTGGATCTGGCGCAACAACTTCAGCGTATTGTCGAGGCAGATAAAAGCAGCGCGGCGCAGTTACATGCCGTGTTGGGGAATTTCATCGGCTGGCTTGGTTACGAGCAGACACCTGTTACAGACCGTCCTGCCAGCCGCGTGCGCAAAGGCCAGCCCATCTTTGTCACGCCAGTGGTTAACAGCGCGACACCGCGCCTGACACATCTGGGTGAACAACCCGTTCACGCTGCAACCGTCTACGTTTACGACTGGCTGGTTGCTCTGTACAGCCGGGCCACCGAGAACATCGATTACCAGAGCCCGCACGATGTTCAGGCCAGCGCCCGCCGGGCCTTACAGGCCATATTATGCTAGCCCTCGTCAGCCCGCAGTCATGCGGGCTGCTATTTACCCGTCATGCAGTCAGATAACGCCAGGGCCAGCGCCGAAGGATTTTCCCACGACATCGAGTGCCCCGCCGCAGGGATGATTTTCACCGCAACACCTTTACCTTTGAGCGAATCCACATCCTTATCAGGCAATGAGTGTTCCCCAAAAATAAGCGTAACCGGGCAACGTAATGACAGGAACTGCGCTTCCCAGTCAGGGCTAGTGCCCTCAACCAGACTCGTGGCACCGCGCCACACAGCGTAAGGCGCATTACTTTGCAGGCTACCGGCCCATGCAGAGGTTTCGGCGGCAAGTAACTGATCATAACCGTGTTCAACAAATTGCGTTTCCGACTGTGCGGCAATGCTACGGCTGAACATACCGCCGCCAGCATGAAAATTAGGCTCAGATACCATTAAACCGTTGAGGCGCGTCTGCATCAAAACCGCGGTTTCGATGGCAATGCTGCCGCCCATACTGTGCCCGTAAAGCCAGAAAGTATTGATACCAATATTGTCCAGCAATTCAGTAACCACCCGGGCCTGATCGCCTGTCTGATAGCGATAGTGCTCGGGTTTATCGCTGTATCCACTGCCGGGGAGATCGATAAGAATGGCTCTGCGCGCACCAAAATTCGGGTCACAGACAACTCGCGGATATTCATAGGACGAGGCGCACCCCAGGCCGTGGATAAACACGACGGGATCACCAAAACCAGGGAGGTCTTGCCAGCGCACACTGCAACCCGCGCGCCGAGAGTAGAAACTGTTCATGAGCACTCCTTTTTCAATGCACTGTTTATTTATACAGGCACCAGTAGCGGAATGCTATGTTCATCTTTTAAAACTGGAAGCTTGCTTCAGAAAAGCGATATCAGAAGCGCGACAGGAAAGCTCATCGGCCAGGTAGAACCCACGAGAAAAGCGCTCAGGAGGCGGATGCGTTTACGGTCTTTAGACAGGAACCAGGTGATGAGCGCACTGATGGATGCCATGATTGCGTAAAAAACCAACATTTTTTGATACAACGTCATCCTGCTTACCCAAACTGTCAAAAATAACCGCACGCAATATGCGTCATATGTTGATACAGATCAAGTTTTTTCGTTACATAATAACCACTTAAAAATAACGGGTAATAACAATTAGGTATTTTGCGTTACATCTCATGAGGATGAGAGAACATCTTTTTTGATAACATGCACTATAAATGCACATTTTTATAAATTCTAAGTCGCAGAAAACGCTCTTCACTCATCACAATACGAAAGCGGGTGTTTACGGCCGTTTGTCTGTGATGCAGGGCACCGTGTGCTATTTCGGCTTCCCGGATGGTAACGCCACCGAACCCGATCTGGAGCTGATAATTGAAGCCGGTTCATTTGGTATTTCCCCACCCCTAAAATGGCATCGTATTGAGCTGTTGACCGACGATAGCTGGTTTAATAACGACTTTTTCGGTCACCCTCCAGGGCGCGGGCATCGGAAAAGTGGTTAAAGACCTGGTGAATACCGTACGTGCTTACGATACGGAAAATGAGCATGAGGTTTGTGGTTGGTAATTTGTTGGCCGGGTGAACAACCCGGCCAGATTTTCGTCGCGTTATTTAATACCCATTCCGTTAAATTTACCGTACAGCGCCGGTACCCATTTTTTCATGATGGCAAAAATGAACCATGACAAAATAAAAGCTGAAACCAAATTCACCGTTGATACTTTCACCCCCTTCGATTCAAGCCAGGGAACGATGAAGTAAAGCAGGAATGGATGGATGAGATAAATACCCAATGAAAAATCTCGCCCTGCTCTGGAAATCAGGTTTTCTTTGGTTGCGGTATTCGCGCAAATCGCCAGCAGAGCCACTGCTACAGGTACACTGAACAGAGGGAATTGCCTTTCACGTGCATACCCTTCAATGAACCACCGGCACAGGGGAACCTCAAGCATCATCAGCATTATCCCCACAATGAAAAGAGTCCATGCCATTGTGTTGCTTATCTTACTCAGTAAACCCTCTTTAGCGAGAAGGTATCCCATGTACACCAGCGGAATACCCAACAGGCTTCTGAACACATAGAACATGTAGTTTCGTTCAGCCGGGATGTTAAACGCCTGCCCTATATCACTGAGCCAGTACCCGGCTAAAAGTAACAGCGCAATCACCAGCCCCGTTGCTGTTTTTACATTCTTAATCATGTAATTGGTGAGCATTACACCTGACATAAGCGCGGTGATAAACCACAGATGGAAAAAGGTTCCTGACCGTAAGGTGTCAAACGAAAATACACGGATAATTAGCGTCGTAATATCACTATTAACACTGAGGTAGATAATCGGAACGTACAGAAGTGATGAATAAAATAAAATGCCGAATAATTTATTCAATTTTTTGCCAACATCGATGTTTCCCGCGCCCCCCATTAAATACCCGGATGCCAAAAAGAAAAACGGGACGGCCCAGCGCGACGCAGCACGGAATAAGTCAGCATTTGCCGGTGACATTTCAGGGTAAGACCCGGAATGCACGACGATAACAAAGAAGCTCGCAAAAAACTTAGCGAAGTCTAAGGTGTTGTTTCTCATTAAAAAGCGCCAGCCTGAAAGTTTCCAAAATCATACCATTCAAGCTGGCACCCATCTACAGCACGGCCACCACACACCACGCAAAATCCCGAATATCAGATTTTTAGTGTTTAATCATCACATGCCGCACAACCGTATAATCCTCCAGCCCATACACCGACATATCTTTCCCGTAGCCTGACAGCTTCATCCCCCCATGCGGCATTTCACTGACCAGCATAAAGTGGGTATTGACCCAGGTGCAGCCATACTGCAAACGCGCGCTAAGACGGTGGGCGCGCCCCACGTCTTTGGTCCACACGGATGACGCCAGGCCATACTGAGAGTCGTTCGCCCAGCCCAGCACCTGCGCTTCGTCGTCAAATTCGGTCACGCTGACAACCGGGCCAAAAACTTCACGCTGCACGATGGCATCGTCCTGTTTTGCCCCCGCCAGCAGGGTTGGCTGGAAGTAATATCCTGCCCCCTCTTTTTTACTGCCGCCAGTGACAACGCGGATATGGCTTTGGGATTTTGCCTCGTCCACCGCCTTACAGACGCGTGACAGATGCGCCGCTGAGCTCAGCGGGCCAAGCTCTGTAGACTCATCCTCCGGTGCGCCCATATTCAGAGTGGCAACTGCGGCACCGAGTTTTTCCACCAGCGCGGCGTAAATGCCCTTCTGAGCATAGATGCGGCAGGCAGCGGTACAGTCCTGCCCGGCGTTGTAAAAACCAAAGGTACGCACGCCCTCCACGACCGCATCCAGGTCGGCATCATCAAAAACGATAACCGGCGCTTTGCCGCCCAGTTCCATGTGAGTGCGCTTAATCGACGATGCCGTATGGCCGATGATATGTTCCCCGGTGGCAATCGAACCGGTCAGCGACACCATGCGTACCTTTTCATGCCCGGTCAGTGGATCACCCACGGTTTTGCCCCGCCCGAACAGTACGTTCAGAACGCCTGCCGGGAAGATATCTTTTGCCAGCTCTGCCAGTTTTAAGGCCGTCAGCGGGGTGATTTCAGAGGGTTTAATCACCACGCAGTTCCCTGCCGCCAGGGCAGGTGCCAGTTTCCACGCGGCCATCATCAGCGGGTAGTTCCACGGCGCAATGGACGCAACGACGCCGACCGGGTCACGACGGATCATTGAGGTGTGGCCATCAAGATACTCTCCGGCGGCCAGCCCGTTCAGGCAGCGCGCCGCGCCGGCAAAGAAGCGGAACACGTCAACCACCGCCGGGATTTCATCTCCCGCCACACAGTGCAACGGCTTCCCGCAGTTAAGGGATTCCAGCCTGGCGAAGGTTTCTCCATGTTCTTCAATAACGTCTGCAAGTTTCAGCAAACACTCTGAACGGGTTTTCGGCGTGGTTTGCCCCCATTCAGCAAAAGCACGATCGGCTGCCTGCACGGCAGCATCAACCTGCGCGGCAGAGGCTTCGGCGATTTCCAGCAGTACCTCTCCGGTGGCAGGATTAAACACGGGCTGTTTCTCGCCTTCGCCCGTAATCAGTTCACCATTAATGAGCAGTTGATTTTGCATAGCGTTGTCCTGTTGAAATCGGAGTTATTTCCCGCTGCCGGCAATCGTTTCGCCGTCGCGGGTAAGCCACCAGGCTCCCAGAATAGGAATGGTTGTCACCAGCATCACCAGCAGGGCCACCACGTTGGTAACCGGTACGTCACGTGGGCGACCAAGCTGGTTCAACAACCACAGCGGTAACGTGCGCTCGTGTCCCGCCGTAAATGTCGTGACGATGATTTCGTCAAACGACAGCGCAAACGCCAGCATTCCCCCCGCCAGCAGCGCCGACCCAAGATTGGGCAGCACCACATAACGGAAGGTTTGCCAGCCATCCGCACCTAAGTCCATCGACGCTTCCACCAGGCTCCACGAGGTGCGCCGGAAGCGGGCAATCACGTTGTTAAAGACCACCACCACACAGAAAGTGGCGTGCCCGACAACAATGGTGAAAAAGCCCGGTTCAAGATTGATGGTTTTAAATGCGGTCAGCAGCGCCAGGCCGGTTATGATCCCCGGCAGCGCTATTGGCAGCAGCAGTAACAGCGAGATGGCATTTTTGCCAAAAAACTCACTGCGCCATAACGCCGCAGCAGCAAGCGTGCCAAGTATCAACGCGATACCCGTCGATAACGCCGCGATTTGAAGTGACAATGTCACGGATTCAATAATATCCCCACGCGCGGCCGCGATGCTAAACCACTTCAGCGTTAGCCCCTGCGGGGGAAAGCTAAACGCAGCATCTTCAGTATTAAACGCATAGGTTGCGATGATAAGCAGCGGGAAGTGCAGGAAAATAACCCCACCCCAGGCTGCCACTTTCAGGAACAATGGTGCGCGTTCAGAGTGCATCGAACGCTCCCAGACGTTTCACGAACGCCAGATAGAGTGAAATAAGAACAATAGGAACCAGCGTGAACGCGGCCGCCATTGGCATATTGCCAATGGCCCCTTGCTGGGAATAGACCATATTGCCAATAAAGTAGCCCGGAGGCCCCACCAGCTGCGGAACGATAAAGTCACCCAGCGTCAGCGAGAAGGTGAAAATCGACCCAGCGGCAATGCCAGGGATCGCCAGCGGCAGCACCACATAGCGGAAGGTCTGGCGCGGTCGGGCACCGAGATCGGCAGACGCCTGCAATAAAGAAGCAGGTAACCGTTCCAGCGCCGCCTGCACTGGCAGGATCATAAACGGCAGCCAGATGTAGACAAACACCAGAAAACGCCCAAGCCCGGAGGTCGAGAGCGTATTGCCGCCAATCGCAGGCAGCGTGAGAATCGAGGTTAAAATTGGCTCCAGCCCCATATGGCTGAGAAACCACTGCGCCACCCCGTCTTTTGCCAGCAGCAGCGTCCACGCGTAGGCCTTAACGATATAGCTCGCCCACATCGGCAGCATCACGGCGATATAGAAAAACGCCTTCCACTTACCGCTGGTGTAACGGGCCATATACCAGGCCATCGGGAACGCCAGCACAGCACTGGCAAGGGTGACCGCGATCGCCATGACCAGCGTCCGCACAATGATGTCGTAGTTGGCGGGGTTGAAAAGTGCCTGGAGGTTCGCAAAAGTGAGATCCGGCGTAACCGACATGGTGAAGTCGTCAAAGGTATAAAACCCCTGCCACAGCAATGTCAGCAGCGATCCTAAATAGACGATACCAAACCACATCAACGGAGCAAGCAAGAGCAGGAACAGCCCGAGTGACGGTTTGCGCCAGAACAGCGCGGTAATGCGGCTTAACCTGCCGTGGTGTGACGGAGTGTGTGAAACGCTCATATCCATTTCACCTCTCCTCATGCAGCAGGACCATAGCCTCGCGTGACCACGACGCCAGTACCTGCTGTCCCGGCTCCACGCCCGCAGGCACCGTTGCATCACTAAGGTTTGCCTGGCTCACCAGCAGTTTTTCACCGTCGGCCAGTTTAAGTTCAAAACGCGTTGCCGCCCCCTGATACTGTATCGCCTGTACCACCCCCTTCACCTGCACTTCACCGCTTTCATTAAGGCGAATATGTTCCGGGCGTAGCGAATACATGCCTTCCATACCGCAAACGCGGTGCGCGATACCGGCATCAAATACGTTTGAGGTGCCGACAAAACTCGCCACGAACGGTGTACGTGGGCGCATGTACAGCTCACGCGGTGTGTCGACCTGCTCGATGCGGCCATTATTGAAGACCGCCACCCGGTCAGACATCGACAGGGCTTCACCCTGATCGTGGGTGACAAAAATAAAGGTAATACCCAGCTCCTGCTGGAGCTTTTTAAGCTCAAACTGCATCTGCTCGCGCAATTTGAGATCGAGCGCGCCTAAGGGTTCATCCAGTAGCAGCACCCGCGGTTCATTGACCAGCGCACGCGCAATCGCCACGCGTTGACGCTGCCCACCGGACAGTTGCGAAGGTTTACGGGCGACGGCAAAACTCAACCCGACCTTGTCCAGCGCTTCGCGCGCCTGAGCATGACGTTTTTTCTTATCGATACCTTTGACCATCAACCCGTAGGCGACGTTATCGAGAATAGACATATGCGGGAACAGCGCGTAATCCTGGAACACGGTGTTCACATCACGCTCCCACGGGGGTAGTTCGCTGGCCTCTTTACCGAAGATTTTTATCGCGCCACCGCTTAACTGCTCGAACCCCGCAATCAGGCGCAGGCAGGTAGTTTTGCCGGAGCCCGAAGGCCCCAGCATGGAGAAAAATTCCCCGTCACGAATACCAATGGTGACACCATCCACCGCCCGCACGTCACCGTACAGACGGGAAACATCATTGAACTCTACTGCGTACGTCATGTTCTGCTCCCGGGCGATTAACGGCCGCCCATGATGGCGATGTAATCCTGCGTCCAGCGGCTGTACGGAACATACTTGCCCCCTTCTGCAATCGGCGTTTTCCAGAACATAATTTTATCGAAATAGTTATAGCCGTTGGTTTCGCAGCCTTTATCACCCAACAATGTGCTGGCCTTACAGCCTTCAGCAACAACCGGTAACGAGCCAAACCATGCCGCCAAATCCCCCTGCAATTTCGGCGTCAAAGACCAGTTCATCCATTTATAAGCGCACATCGGGTGTTTCGCCTGCGCGTGAAGCATGGTGGTGTCCGCCCACCCGGTCACGCCTTCTTTCGGGAAGACGGTGGCAATAGGCTGGTTTTCACCTTTCAGGGCATTCGCCTGATACGGCCAGGCGCTCGATGCCACCACACCTTCGTTTTTGAAGTCACTCATCTGAACCGTGGTGTCATGCCAGTAGCGGTGGATAAGCGCATGTTGATCGCGCAGCACTTTCAGGACCGCGGCATACTGTTTTTCCGTCAACTGGTACGGATCGGAGATCCCCAATGCCGGCTGGGTGGCTTTCACAAACAGCGCGGCGTCAGCGATGTAAATCGGACCGTCATAGGCTTGTACGCGGCCCTGGTTGGTTTTACCGTCCGGCAGGTCTTGTTTCACGAAGACCACATTCCAGCTATCCGGCGGCGTCGGGAAGGTTTTGGTGTTGTACATCAGCAGGTTCGGCCCCCACTGATACGGTGTGCCATACACTTTGCCGCCCACGTTAAACCATTCACCCTTTACAATTCGCGGGTCGATGGTTTTCCAGTTCGGGATCAAATCAGGATTAATCGGCTGTACGCGTTTCCCCATAATCAGACGTAACGAGGCGTCACCGGATGCGGTAACCAGGTCATAGCCGCCCTTCGCCATCAGGCTGACCATTTCATCAGAAGTGGCAGCAGTTTTGACGTTCACCACGCAGCCGGTGTCTTTTTCGAACTGTGTTACCCAGTCGTAATTTTTATCGGTCTGACCGCGCTCGATGTATCCCGGCCAGGCAATAATATCCAGTCGACCTTCACCTTCGCCGATCGCCTTGGGTGGCTCAGCGGCTTGCGCTGTCATGATAGTCATACCGAGCGCGCACAGGCTGCTGCGGGCAAATTTTTTGCTCATTAGATTTACTCCTGTCGCAATGAAATTTAGCGGCAGCCGTGCCGTAAAAATATCTCCCTAATTAAACGTAGACCGCGCAAATGGGCCTCACCCTGCGGCTTAAGGAAATTTCATCAGGTTGTGACCGAGGGCGCATTCCCCGTTAACTGGATTATAGACAAGGGGTTAGCAGTGAGAGGCTGTATGCAGATTTCCTATGATGCAAAAGAAAAAGCACCGCGGGATATTCGCAGTGCTTTACGTGAGATAAGGATTGTTTATTTTTGAGGGGACATTATTCCCCCGGAAATCTGGCGATAATTATTATTTCATCATCGTGCTTATTAATTTCCCCAACTGACTTACCGCCTGCTCCTCTCGCTCGCCCCACGCCCATGAGGTATTAAAACGGAAAAAAGGTGTCCAGGCGTCAGAGGTTGAAAACATTTTGCCCGGCGCAATGCTGATATGGTTCTCCAGCGCTCTCTCGCTCAGTACCCCGGCATCCAGCGGCGCAGGTAGTTCCAGCCATAAGAAGTAGCCGCTGTCGTTGTGGTGGATTTTCACCCCCGCCGGCATATGGCGCAAAAGCGATTGCCATGCCAGCTGTTTACGTTCGGCCAGCGTACGCCGCAGGCGGCGAAGATGGGCGTCATAGCGTTTTGTCGCCAGATAATCCACCAGCGCCAGCTGCACGGGTGAACTGGTGGATAACGTACTCATCAGCTGCAACTGTTGAATGCGCCGGGCATGTTTTCCGGCGGCCACCCAGCCGATACGAAAGCCAGCCACCAGGCATTTTGAAAATGAGGAACAGTGCAGCGTCATGTCCTGGGTGTCCCACGCTTTGGCCGGAAGCGGTTTTTCACGGCCAAAATAGAGCTCGCTATAGACGTCATCTTCAATCAGGGTGACGTTGTGTCGGGTCAACAGCGCCACTAAATGCGCTTTTTTCTCCGCGCTTAGCGTAAATCCAAGCGGGTTCTGGCTGTTGGTCATCAGCCAGCAGGCTTTGACCGGATACTCATTCAGCGCATGTTCAAGCGCGTTCAGATCGATCCCTTCGCGGACGTCAGTGGCAATGGACAGGGCTTTTAATTTCAGGCGTTCGAGCGCCTGAAGCGCGCCGTAAAAACAGGGGTTTTCGACAATCACCCAGTCGCCAGGCTCGGTCACCGCCTGCAAACTGAGGTTGAGCGCCTCAAGCGCCCCGGCGGTGATGACAATTTCTTCCGGTGAGATGTTCATCCCCTGCTGAGCGTAACGACGGGCAATGGCATGACGTAAATCGACGTTTCCCGGCGGCAGGTTTTCAATCACACTCATGGCGGTGGCTGTTTTACTGACGTTAGCAAGTGAACGGTTGAGTTGCTGGAGCGGGAAGAGCCGGGGATCAGGGAACGCTGAAGCAAATGGCACCACAGAAGGATCGCGGCTGGCCTGCAACACGTCGAAGATATAGGTGTTGATGTCCACCACTTCATCGCGCATCACCTGAGCGGGCGGCGAAGGCTGTGATGGCGTCGGGCGCGAGGCAACGTAATAGCCCGACTGCGGTCTTGCGACAATCCTTCCCTGGCTTTCCAGCATCTGATAGGCATGGCCAACGGTCATAAAACTCATGCCGCTGCTCGCAACCTGCTCACGCAGGGAAGGCAATTTATCGCCCGGCAGCCATGCGCCAAGCTCTATTTGCGAGATAATTTGTTGCGCCAGACGCTGGTATTTTTTCATCAGATTCTCCTTGCTGAACAACAGTGTATATCAGAAGAAGAAAAAGAGAAGATTTTGCTAACTGTTATGGTTTAACGGTGTAATTACTTGCGGTACTCAGTGACTGCGCTTTGGGTAAAGCGAGCAGCCGCTAAATGATCGAGCGTAATCATGGACGATTTGCAGAAAATGCATTTCGCACCGTGTGGATTTTTTTCCGACACGTCAAAGACTGAGGTACGGTACTGCGAGCCATGACAGCATGGGCAGCGGAAATGGATATAAGAAGTCATAAGATTCTCCTGTAAACGTAAAAAACGTAAATTGCTAATGGGCCATTCAGGCGATAGTGGTATGAAACAAAACTTATCGGAGTGTAGAAAAAGACCCAAGAGAGGCTGCGGAGAGGCACAACGTGATGAGAACTGCTTTATAAAACTACGTCAGATATTTATTTGAAATCAAAACCAGAGGGACATTAACGCACGACGATGACCATAAAGCAAGCTAATTAATAAATAAAATGCATAAGAATAATCTTTTTATAATCCATCGAATTATGTCTTCTCTGCGTGGGATGCCCCTCTGAACACACCGGCTATATCAGATGCCGAAAAAACATACCTTTAGCAAACTGTTATACATAAATTTCATTTTTCTGCGTCTGATACTCTTCCTCGCAACCCCATACCATAACAGCACACCGTTTGACATTGAGGCTGTGCATGTTTGGTTTAGATGCTTTTCATCTTGCGAGGATACAATTCGCATTTACCGTATCCTTTCACATTATTTTCCCGGCAATCACCATTGGCCTGGCGAGCTACCTCGCCGTGCTGGAAGGGTTATGGCTGAAAACGAAAAACCCGGTCTGGCGTTCGCTTTACCATTTCTGGTCAAAAATCTTCGCCGTTAACTTTGGCATGGGGGTGGTTTCAGGCCTGGTGATGGCGTACCAGTTTGGCACCAACTGGAGCGGATTTTCCCAGTTTGCCGGGAGCATTACCGGCCCCCTGCTCACCTACGAAGTATTGACTGCCTTCTTCCTTGAAGCGGGTTTCCTCGGGGTGATGCTGTTCGGCTGGAACAAAGTCGGGCCGGGGCTGCACTTCTTTTCAACCTGTATGGTGGCGCTCGGCACTATCATCTCAACCTTCTGGATCCTGGCCTCGAACAGCTGGATGCAAACCCCGCAGGGCTATGAAATCGTTAATGGGCAGGTTGTACCCGTCGACTGGTTTGCGGTGGTATTTAACCCTTCCTTCCCGTATCGCCTGCTGCACATGTCGATAGCGGCATTTCTGAGTAGCGCGCTTTTTGTCGGCGCGTCTGCGGCGTGGCATTTATTGCGCGGCAACAATACGCCGGCTATCCGCACCATGTTCTCGATGGCGCTGTGGATGACCCTGATTGTTGCCCCCATTCAGGCGATGATTGGCGATATGCACGGTCTGAATACCCTTAAGCATCAGCCAGCGAAAATCGCGGCCATTGAAGGTCACTGGGAAAATCTACCCGGCGAGCCAACACCGTTGTTACTGTTTGGCCTGCCAGATATGGAGCAGGAACGCACGCGCTTTGGGCTTGAGATCCCGGCGCTGGGCAGCCTGATCCTCACGCACAGCCTGGATAAACAAGTTCCGGCGCTGAAAGAGTTCCCGAAAGAAGATCGCCCTAACGCCACAATCGTGTTCTGGTCTTTCCGCATTATGGCCGGGCTGGGCATGTTGATGCTGTTGCTCGGAGTGGTGGCCGTCTGGCTGCGTTACAAGAAACGCGTTTATTCCTCACGCCCCTTCCTGTGGTTTGCCCTGCTGATGGGGCCGTCCGGGCTGATTGCCATTCTGGCGGGCTGGGTGACGACTGAAGTGGGTCGCCAGCCGTGGGTCGTGTACGGGCTTCAACGCACAAAAGATGCAGTCTCCGCGCACGGCGATTTGCATATGAGCATCAGTTTGCTGGCGTTCTTTGTGGTCTATACCTCCGTCTTTGGCGTGGGATACAGCTATATGGTGCGGCTGATTAAGAAAGGCCCTCAGGCGCACGAAACCTTTGCCACAGAATCCGATGGCCGCCCTGCGCGCCCGCTTTCTGCGGTTACTGAACCGAAGGAGAAACCATAATGGGTATCGATCTTTCCGTTATCTGGTTTGTCATCATCGTTTTCGCCACGCTGATGTATATCGTGATGGACGGCTTTGATCTGGGGATTGGCATTCTGTTCCCGGCAACGCAAAACGCCGACGATCGTGATGTGATGGTCAACAGCGTTGCGCCGGTCTGGGATGGCAACGAAACCTGGCTGGTGCTTGGCGGCGCGGCGTTGTTTGGTGCTTTCCCGCTGGCCTATGCGGTGATTATTGATGCCCTGACCATCCCGCTGACATTAATGCTGATCGGACTTATATTCCGCGGCGTTGCCTTTGAGTTTCGTTTTAAAGCGACGCCCGCGCACCGTCCTTTCTGGGATAAAGCCTTTATTGGCGGGTCGATTCTGGCAACCTTCACCCAGGGCGTGACGGTGGGTGCGGTGATCAATGGGTTTACGGTAACCGGGCGCACCTACACCGGCGGGCCATTCGACTGGTTCACGGTGTTTAATCTGTTCTGTGGCGTGGGTCTGGTGGTGGCGTACGCCCTGCTAGGGTCAACGTGGCTGGTGATGAAAAGTGAGAACGCGCTTCAGCAGCGGATGCGACAGGTGTCGAAACGCCTGCTGCTGGCGCTGCTGGTGATTATCGCTGTGATTAGCGCCTGGACTCCACTGACGCACTCCGACATTGCCGCGCGCTGGTTTACACTGCCGAACCTGTTTTTCCTGCTGCCTGTACCGGTGCTGGTCGTGGTGTTTAGTCTGTTCCAGTGGCGCAGCCTGAATAACCCGGCGAGCCATAATCTGCCGTTTGTTTTGACGCTGGGGCTGATTTTCCTCGGCTTTAGCGGGCTTGGGATCAGCATCTGGCCGCACATTATTCCGCCATCAATTACCCTGTGGCAGGCCGCAGCGCCAGCGCAAAGTCAGGGCTTTATGCTGGTGGGCGCGCTGCTGATTATCCCGGTTATTTTGGTCTACACATTCTGGAGCTACTACGTCTTTCGTGGAAAAGTTCAGCATGGGGAGGGTTATCATTGATGCAACAACTGGTCTGGAAACGCCTGATGTGGCTGGTACTCATCTGGGGTGGCAGCGTCCTGGCACTGGCGGGTGTGAGTATGGTCTTTCGCCTACTGATGGCTGCCGCTGGGTTTAAGTCACACTAACCGGTAAACCGGGTTGCATCCTGCGGCCCGGTTTCTTCTCGCACTTTCAGATAAACCCCATTAACTCACGCAGGAGTATCGTTACACTGTAATTGATTCACAGCATTGATAGTTTGAGAATAAATATGAAAAAGCTCGTTGCGTTAAGTCTGTTCAGCCTGGTCCTCGCCGGCTGTGTTAATCCCGGCAAAGCCTCCGTTCAGGCAGATCAACTCCAAAACCATCGCTTTATTCTGGAAAATGTGGACGGTAAAGCCGTGACAACCACAGCAACGCGGCCTGAAATTAGTTTCAGTGGTGCGCAGTCAGATATTAGTCTTACCAAAAACATGACTGTTTCCGGCGTGATGTGTAATCGCTTTAACGGCGAGGGGAAATTGGCCGAAGGCGAGCTTAAGGTTAAGACGCTGGCCATGACCCGCAAATTATGTACAGAGCCGCAGCTTAACGAGCTGGATCAGGCGATCGGCAACATGCTGCGCAAAGGGGCGCAGGTCGACCTGACTGAAGACCAGTTAACGCTGGCAACGGCTGATAAAACGCTGACCTTTAAGCGGGCAGAATAATCAGTAGTTTCCGCATGTTCCAACGGCAAGCGACTGTTCACTGCAACGTTTGCCGTTAGGCAGTGCGCACATCCCTATCGCGGAGCCGTCTAGCTGACGGGCAACGGATAGCGATCCGCCAATCATCGCACAATTAGCCTGTCCTGAGCTGGACATTGCCGCTTTCATCCCTGGCGTCACGTGCGCGGCAGTAGCTTGCTGCACAGGTTCACTGCTACACGCCGACAACAATAATGCGGCACATCCTACCCATAACGCTGAACGCATACTTTTTCCCCCATCAACGGTAACGAAACCTAAGCATAATAGGCATCCCACCGCGTTGCGTCGAGAGCCAGAATGCGTATTTATGCACTCAGGAAACAAATGCTCACGCTTTTTTTGCCAAAAAGTTGATCTACTCATTGATGCGCAGAATACCGAGGACACAAAAGCGAAAATCGAAAAACCCGACCTTTGCTAAAATAAGGGAATAATTATCAGACCCGTAGCGGTTTCGCGGGTCCCCTTTTTTGCGCAATGTAAGGGTGTCGTCTTATGCAAACTATTGACGGTAATGGTGCTGTCGCGTCAGTCGCGTTCCGTACCAGCGAAGTTATCGCCATCTACCCAATTACGCCAAGTTCTACGATGGCTGAACAGGCAGATGCCTGGGCGGGAAACGGGTTAAAAAACGTCTGGGGCGATGTTCCCAGAGTGGTAGAAATGCAGTCAGAAGCCGGGGCCATTGCTGCCGTGCATGGCGCACTGCAGACCGGTGCTCTTTCTACGTCGTTCACCTCCTCCCAGGGCTTGCTGTTGATGATCCCGACGCTGTACAAGCTGGCAGGACAACTGACTCCCTTTGTATTGCACGTGGCGGCGCGCACCGTTGCCACGCACGCGCTATCTATTTTTGGCGATCACTCTGATGTCATGGCCATACGACAGACCGGCTGCGCCATGCTATGTGCCAGCAGCGTTCAGGAAGCACAGGACTTCGCGCTGATTTCCCATATCGCCACCCTCAAGAGCCGCGTACCGTTTATTCATTTCTTTGATGGTTTCCGCACGTCGCATGAAATCAACAAAATTGTTCCTCTGGCGGATGACACTATCCTGAACCTGCTGCCGCAGGCGGAGATTGACGCCCATCGCGCCCGCGCCCTGAACCCGGAACACCCGGTTATTCGCGGCACGTCCGCCAACCCGGACACCTACTTCCAGTCACGTGAAGCGACGAACCCATGGTACAACGCCGTTTACGACCACGTTGAACAGGCGATGAACGACTTTGCTACCGCTACCGGGCGTGAATACAAACCGTTTGAATACTATGGTCACCCGCAGGCAGAACGCGTCATCGTGCTGATGGGGTCTGCAATCGGTACCTGTGAAGAAGTTGTGGACGAGCTCCTGACGCGTGGCGAAAAAGTTGGTGTGCTGAAAGTGCGCCTTTATCGCCCGTTCTCAGCAAAACACCTGCTCTCTGCCCTGCCGGAAAGCACCCGTAGCGTTGCGGTGCTCGACCGTACCAAAGAGCCAGGCGCACATGCCGAGCCGCTGTATCTGGACGTGATGACCGCCCTGGCGGAAGCCTTCAACAGCGGTGAACGTGAAACCTTACCGCGTGTCATTGGCGGCCGGTACGGTCTTTCCTCTAAAGAATTTGGCCCTGACTGCGTGTTTGCGGTGTTCAATGAACTGGCTGAAGCGAAGCCAAAACCGCGCTTTACGGTCGGCATTTATGATGACGTTACTAACCTTTCGCTGGTGTTACCGGAAAACACGCTGCCATCAAAAGCGAAACTTGAAGCGCTGTTCTATGGCTTAGGCAGTGACGGTAGCGTCTCGGCAACCAAGAACAATATTAAGATCATCGGTAACTCGACGCCGTGGTACGCGCAGGGTTATTTCGTGTATGACTCGAAAAAAGCCGGTGGGCTGACCGTTTCTCACCTGCGCGTCAGCGAACACCCGATTCGTTCGGCGTACCTGGTGTCGCAGGCAGATTTTGTCGGCTGCCATCAGTTGCAGTTTATCGATAAATACCAGATGGCCGAACGCCTCAAACCTGGCGGTATTTTCCTGCTCAATACGCCGTACAGCGCAGATGAAGTCTGGTCGCGCCTGCCGCAGGAAGTGCAGGCGGTTCTTAATCAGAAAAAAGCCCGCTTCTTTGTAGTCAACGCGGCAAAAATTGCGCGTGAGTGCGGGCTTGCAGCGCGTATTAATACCGTCATGCAGATGGCCTTCTTCCACCTGACCAACATCCTGCCGGGCGACAGCGCGCTGGCGGAGTTGCAGGGTGCGATTGCCAAAAGCTACAGCAGCAAAGGCCAGGAGCTGGTGGAACGTAACTGGCAGGCGCTGGCGCTGGCACGCGAATCATTGTTCGAAGTACCGTTACAGCAGGTGAACGCCGCCAGCCCGAACCGGCCGCCAGTAGTGTCTGACGCTGCCCCTGACTTTGTTAAAACCGTTACCGCTGCAATGCTGGCAGGTCTGGGTGATGCCCTTCCAGTTTCGGCGCTGCCGCCAGACGGAACCTGGCCGATGGGCACCACGCGCTGGGAAAAACGCAACATCGCCGAAGAGATCCCCATCTGGAAAGAAGAGCTGTGTACTCAGTGTAACCACTGCGTTGCTGCCTGCCCGCATTCTGCCATTCGCGCCAAAGTGGTGCCTCCGGAAGCGATGGAAAATGCACCAGCCAGCCTGCATTCTCTGGATGTAAAATCCCGCGATATGCGCGGACAGAAATATGTTCTCCAGGTGGCACCGGAAGATTGCACCGGCTGTAACCTGTGCGTGGAAGTTTGCCCGGCGAAAGATCGTCAGAACCCGGAAATAAAAGCCATCAATATGATGTCGCGTCTGGAGCACGTGGAAGAAGAGAAAGTGAATTATGATTTCTTCCTGGACCTGCCAGAAATCGATCGCAGCACACTGGAACGTATCGACATCCGTACTTCGCAGCTGATTACCCCGCTGTTCGAGTACTCCGGCGCCTGCTCTGGCTGCGGTGAAACCCCGTACATCAAACTGCTGACCCAGTTGTATGGTGATCGCATGTTGATTGCCAATGCCACCGGCTGTTCATCTATTTACGGGGGCAACCTGCCATCAACGCCGTACACCACGGATGCCAACGGGCGCGGCCCGGCATGGGCGAACTCCCTGTTTGAAGACAACGCAGAGTTCGGCCTGGGCTTCCGTCTGACAGTCGATCAGCATCGTGCCCGCGTGATGCGCCTTCTGGAACAGTTTGCCGATAAGATCCCGGCGGAGCTGAACGATGCCCTGCATGCTGACGCGACACCAGACGTGCGCCGCGAGCAGGTTGCAGCGCTGCGCAGTGCACTCCAGGGCGTTGACGGTGCAGAACAGTTACTGACTGATGCCGATGCGCTGGTTGAGAAATCTATCTGGCTGATTGGTGGTGACGGCTGGGCTTACGATATTGGATTTGGCGGCCTGGATCATGTGCTGAGCCTGACCGAAAACGTCAATATTCTGGTGCTGGATACACAGTGTTATTCCAACACCGGTGGCCAGGCCTCTAAAGCCACTCCACTGGGTGCGGTCACGAAGTTTGGCGAACACGGGAAACGCAAAGCGCGTAAAGATTTGGGCGTCAGCATGATGATGTATGGCCATGTCTATGTCGCCCAGATTTCACTGGGGGCACAGCTTAACCAGACGGTGAAAGCCATTCAGGAAGCGGAGGCCTATCCAGGCCCGTCGTTGATTATCGCCTACAGCCCTTGTGAAGAGCATGGTTACGATCTGGCGCTCAGCCACGATCAGATGCGCCAGCTCACAGCCACCGGGTTCTGGCCGCTGTATCGCTTCGATCCGCGTCGGGCTGATGAAGGCAAATT
Organism: Enterobacter sp. Li2LvB3; assembly: GCF_056156645.1. Taxonomy (NCBI): domain Bacteria; kingdom Pseudomonadati; phylum Pseudomonadota; class Gammaproteobacteria; order Enterobacterales; family Enterobacteriaceae; genus Enterobacter; species Enterobacter sp. Li2LvB3. The sequence continues at coordinate 25,859 of NZ_JBSICG010000002.1, forward strand.
GCCTCTGGCGCTGGATTCGCGTCCGCCGTCAGATGCGCTGGCCGAGACACTAATGCAGGAGCAGCGTTTCCGTCGCCTGAATGCGCAGCAGCCTGAAGTGGCAGAGCAGCTCTGGAAAGATGCGGCAGTCGACCTGCAAAAACGCTATGACTTCCTGGCCCAGATGGCAGGTAAAGCGGAAAAATCTACCAACGACTAACCACACAAGCCCGGTATGTGGACTGACCCCATATGTCCGGGCTTTTTTTATTCTGCGCAAAAAAATGCCCGATGCATTCGCATCGGGCGTATCCAGTTTATTTCCGAAAACTCTTTATTTAAGTAAAAAGGATTCACCGAAATAATGAATAAAACATCTTAAAGGCATATAACGGCGTAGAGCCTACCCTTTTTCCCATCACATTAATAATTTTGATTTTGTATGTTTTACACTCATATATTCATGAAGGTTATCGTCATTTCAGCAGCATTATTCTGTTGATATTTTACTTAATCAGTAACAATTATATTTTATTACTCTCAACTCAGAGTGATTTAGCATGGGACATCTTTCCAGTCAGGAAAGTTCAATCAGTAATTAAATAAAAACAACTGCAAAGGAATATCACAATGCAAAGAAAAGTACTGGCTCTTATGATTCCGGCCCTTTTAATGGCTGGCGCAGCGAATGCAGCTGAAATTTACAACAAAGATGGCAACAAATTAGATCTGTACGGAAAAGTAGATGGCCTGCATTACTTCTCTGACGATAAAGGTGCGGATGGCGATCAGACGTACATGCGTCTGGGCTTCAAGGGTGAAACCCAGATCAACAACATGATGACCGGCTACGCGCAGTGGGAATACAACGTTCAGGCTAACAACACTGAAAGCTCTGACAACCAGTCCTGGACGCGTCTGGCGTTCGCAGGGGTCAAAGTTGGTGATTACGGTTCATTCGACTACGGCCGTAACTATGGCGTGCTGTACGACGTGGAAGGCTGGACCGATATGCTGCCAGAGTTCGGTGGCGACTCTTATACCAAAGCAGACAACTTCATGACCGGCCGTGCGAATGGTGTTGCAACCTACCGTAATACTGACTTCTACGGTCTGGTACAGGGTCTGAACTTTGCCTTGCAGTACCAGGGCAAAAATGAGAGCGCCAGCAACAATCAGGAAGGGACGAACAACGGTCGCGACACGCGTCATGAGAACGGCGACGGTTTCGGTATCTCCACTACCTATGACTTCGGCATGGGCTTTAGCGCCGGTGCAGCTTACGCCTCTTCTGACCGTTCCAACGATCAGGTGCGTTACACAACGGCGGGCGGCGATAAAGCCGATGCCTGGACTGCTGGCCTGAAATATGATGCCAACAATATCTACCTGGCAACCATGTATTCCGAAACCCGTAATATGACCCCATACGGTGACAACGAAAACGCGGTTGCTAACAAAACGCAGAACTTCGAAATCACTGCACAATATCAGTTTGATTTCGGCCTGCGCCCGGCCATTTCTTACCTGCAATCCAAAGGTAAAGACCTGGGTAACGGCGAAGGCGATAAAGATCTGGTTAAATATGCTGACGTAGGCGCAACCTATTATTTCAACAAAAACATGTCCACCTATGTTGATTATAAAATCAACCTGCTGGACGAAGATGATGCATTCTACAAAAACAACGGTATCGGTACGGATGATATCGTAGCGTTAGGCCTGGTTTACCAGTTCTAATTTGTCTGGCCCGCGTGCAAGCGCGGGCTATTAATTTATCATCGCAAAGTGTTTAATTGAAATCACGCCCTCCTCATTATCATTTCTTATTTTTCCTGATATCTGATTCTTTGCATCACTGATTTGAATTTACTTATTGCGCCCTGCACCTCTAATGGAGGATGATGTCTCTCCCCGTTACGCCGTCAGGGAGAGCCCATCATGACCCATCACCCAGTAAGATCATCACGCATCTCGTCGATTGCTTATGATGAAGGCAGTGCCACCCTCGAAATACGGTTCCATGATCGTTCCGCTTTCCAGTATCAGCGTGTCCCCGCTCGCATTTTTCAGGATTTTCTGAGTGTAGTGTCTAAAGGTCGCTTTTACGACGGCGTCGTTAAAGGTAAGTTTAAAGAGGTCAAAGTATATTGAGCCGGACCTTTCAGCATGAATAAGGACATTCACATTGTTTAGTCGTATATCTGTTGTTGTGCTCGCCCTCCTCGCCTTCCTGTGGATGGCGTTAATTTTTGATATTGGCGATATCGTTAGCCATCTTGGCAACCTTCTGAACCATTTAGACAGCTATTAACCCTCTGCCTTTACCTGCCTGACGCACTCTTACCCTCCTGCATCATTGTCGATGTACATCCGGGCGGTCATAGCATCGCTTGAGGTGAATGTTGCACAACCGGGCAACTGGTCTATGCTCAGAAAGTTCATGTCTGCCGGTTAGCTGGTTGCCTGAAAAATAATGATAATTTCGCGTTATCGGGTGAAGAGTATGAATAAGAGAGTGCTCGTTTTTCTGGCGTGTGTGATATCGCTTTTCACCTTTAGTTCTTTTGCGGCGGAACCGCGTCAGGAGCCAACTGGCCAGGAGCAAGCCCGCACGGTTTATATCTTCCATCATCCCATTGTTATGCTTCAGGCGAAATTCGGGCTCACTACGCCAGAAGAGCGCGTGCTACGCATCCGCAACACGCTGCGTCATTTCGAACATGCGGATCTGCTCGAACCCCTGAAAATCGTCCCTGTCACCCGCTATAACCAGCCGGGAAGACTGTTCGTTATGAATGGCAAACCTGTCATGCTTCTGGCGCAGGCGGATCTGGATGAGGGGGATGATCTTACCCTGGATCAGGCTGCGCAACGTGTGCTGGTACGCCTTGAAGCACAGCGCACCGCACTTCGCGATCAATTCAATACCGGCTGGCTTGTCCTCTCTTCGGTGAAGACGGTTGCAGGTCTGGCAGTCTTTTTGCTCTTTGGCTATGTTGCGTGGCGCTCATGGCGCCGGGTGCGGCAATATTATCGCCGCCAGATTGCTGAAAACCGGGGTTGGCTCCCCAAAAGCTGGCGCCGTTATACGGGGGCAATTGAAGCACGCCTGTATGGCTTACTAATGATATTACTGGGGATTTTAGCTTTTTACGTCTGGTTAAGCTGGGCATTAAGTTTGTTCCCCTGGACGCGGGTCTGGGCTACGTCGCTGGGTGACTGGTCACTGCGTGTCGTACGTCAGATAGCCCTGTCTATCGTCTCTGCGTTACCGGGCCTGATGATTGTTTTGATTATTTTCATCATCACCGCCTTTATTCTGAAGTTGCTCAAAATGGTGCTCCGCCAGGTTGAAGCTGGTCGTTTACAGTTTCCGGGGCTTCACCCTGAGACTGTCGGGGCGACCCGCAAGCTTATCTCCGTGATGGTGTGGTTATTTGCTCTTTCCGCCGCATACCCTTTCCTTCCTGGCGCAAATTCCCTGGCCTTTAAAGGCATTAGCGTCTTCTTTGGCCTGATGTTAACGCTGGGTTCGGCTGGGGTGATGAATCATGCCATGAGTGGCCTGGTGCTTATTTATTCGCGAGCGCTGCGAAAAGGGGATGTTATTCGGGTAGCGGATAACGAAGGCCAGGTCAGCGAAATCGGGATGCTCGCCACCAAAATTATCACACGCGAAAACTACGTGGTGACGGTACCCAATGCGGTTGTGGTGAGCGGCAAGATTGTTAACCTCAGTGCGCAAAATAAAGATGGCAGCATCAACTTAACCGTCGGCGTGACCATAGGGTATGACACCCCGTGGCGGCAGGTTCACGCAATGCTTGAGCTGGCAGCCAAGCGAGCACGGTGTGTCGATCTGACGCATCCACCGCTTGTACGCCAGCTGGAACTGATGGACTGGTACATAGCCTATGAGCTACAGGTGAGACTGTTTCCCGGGCAGTCCCTGGCCATCGCGCGCAACGAGTTGTACAGCAACATTCAGGATGTATTCAATGAATTCAACGTTCAGATCATGTCGCCGAATTTCGTTATGCAGCCTGAAGGGAACATCATGGTCGCGCAAGAAAACTGGTATGCAGCCCCCGCAGAGCCACCAAAGCGTGAAGGGTAAAACGGCGTAGTCAGCACTGCGTTGGAGTATCAAATAATGCCTTCTGTTTCCGTGCCTGCGCTGCGTAAGGCACCTAAAAAGCCGACTACGCTTTATCAAGTACTGATGCCAGATCAAACGCCGCTGTAAAACGTGCTGGAATTCGTCGCCGGAATCCGTACCATACGCGACATACTTTTGCCTGCTGGCTTTTATCCGCTGGCGCTAACCCCTCTTTCATCGTGAGCCAGACAGGGCATGAAAACGCGCAAATGGTTTATGACGTCTGCGATGCGTGGTTTAAAGAATTGAATAAATGCCCATTCTGGTTCCATAGGTAGTAATAAATGCAACAAAATCAAGATATTAACAAGAAAGAACAATACAACCTGAACAAATTACAAAAGCGTCTGCGCCGTAACGTAGGCGAAGCTATTGCTGACTTCAATATGATTGAAGAAGGCGATCGCATCATGGTCTGCCTCTCCGGGGGGAAAGACAGTTACACCATGCTGGAGATCCTGCGCAATCTTCAGCAGAGCGCGCCGGTGAATTTCTCACTGGTGGCGGTAAACCTCGACCAGAAACAGCCGGGTTTCCCGGAGCATATTCTTCCTGAGTATCTGGAGAAGCTGGGCGTCGAGTATAAAATCGTCGAAGAGAATACCTACAGCATCGTGAAAGAGAAGATCCCTGAGGGCAAAACCACCTGCTCTCTGTGCTCTCGTCTGCGCCGCGGGATCCTCTACCGTACGGCAACCGAACTGGGCGCAACCAAAATTGCGCTGGGCCATCACCGCGATGACATCCTGCAAACGCTGTTCCTGAACATGTTCTACGGTGGCAAAATGAAAGGGATGCCACCAAAACTGATGAGCGATGACGGGAAACACATCGTTATCCGCCCTCTGGCATACTGCCGCGAGAAGGACATCGAGCGTTTCTCACAGGCGAAAGCGTTCCCGATAATCCCTTGTAATCTGTGTGGTTCACAGCCAAACCTGCAACGTCAGGTGATTGGCGACATGCTGCGTGACTGGGACAAACGCTATCCTGGCCGTATCGAAACCATGTTCAGCGCCATGCAGAACGTTGTGCCTTCGCATCTGGCGGACATAGAGCTGTTTGACTTTAAAGGGATTAACCACGAGTCAGAAGTGGTGAATGGCGGCGATCTGGCCTTTGATCGTGAAGAGATCCCAATGCAGCCTGCTGGCTGGCAACCGGAAGAAGATGACGCCCAGCTTGATGAACTGCGTCTGAACGTCGTCGAAGTGAAGTAATCCGTTAGCGTCCCGAACAGGTTTCGGGACGCTATCTTTCTGCCGCTTACTTAAGCAGGCGAACCCGACAGGCTTTGCCTTTAATTTTGCCGTTCTGCAACTGCTTCCAGGCTTTGTGCGCCACTGACTGGCGAACAGCGACATAGACATGTGCCGGATGCACGGCAATCTTCCCGATATCAGCCCCGTCCAGACCAATATCCCCGGTCAGCGCACCCAACACATCACCCGGACGCATTTTGGCTTTTTTACCGCCATCAATGCACAGCGTAGCCATTTCAGCATCCAGCGGCACAATGCTGACATTGCCCGGCGCACTGACCCAGTTCAGCTTCAGCTGCAGCATTTCAGACAGAATGTTTGCGCGCTGCGCCTCTTCCGGCGCGCAGAAGCTGATTGCCAGGCCACTGTTCCCGGCGCGGGCAGTACGTCCGATACGATGTACATGCACTTCAGGGTCCCAGGCCAGCTCAAAGTTAACAACCAGCTCCAGTGATTTGATGTCCAGGCCACGAGCCGCAACATCGGTCGCCACCAGCACGCGCGCACTGCCATTGGCAAAACGCACCAGCGTTTGATCGCGGTCGCGTTGCTCAAGATCGCCATGCAGCGATAACGCACTCTGCCCGGCAGCATTCAGTGCATCGCATACGGACTGACAATCTTTTTTGGTATTACAGAACACCACGCAGGACGCAGGCTTATGCTGGCTCAGCAGCTTTTGCAGTAGCGAAATTTTGCCCTGCTGCGAGGTTTCGAAAAACTGTTGCTCAATAGCGGGCAACGCATCGACGCTATCAATTTCAATGGTTAATGGATTTTTCTGTACCCGGCCGCTGATAGCCGCAATAGCTTCAGGCCAGGTCGCAGAAAACAGCAGCGTCTGACGATCGGCAGGCGCAAAGCGAATAACCTCATCGATGGCGTCGCTAAAGCCCATATCCAGCATACGATCGGCTTCATCCATAACCAGCGTTTGCAGCGCATCAAGGGATACGGTGCCTTTTTGCAGGTGATCCAGTAAACGCCCCGGGGTTGCCACGATAATGTGCGGAGCGTGCTGGAGCGAATCGCGCTGGGCACCGAAAGGTTGTCCACCGCACAGCGTCAGAATTTTAGTGTTCGGCAGAAAACGCGCCAGTCGACGCAGTTCACCGGCGACTTGATCCGCCAGTTCACGGGTCGGGCACAGCACTAAAGACTGGGTCTTAAACAGTGCGACATCAATATGCTGCAACAGCCCAAGACCAAATGCAGCCGTTTTTCCACTGCCCGTTTTTGCCTGTACGCGTACATCACGGCCTTCAAGAATGGCGGGCAGCGCAGCCGCCTGAACAGGGGTCATAGTGAGGTAACCCAACTCGTTAAGGTTATCGAGTTGGGCAGCGGGCAGAACATTCAGGGTAGAAAATGCGGTCACAATATACTCTCGCGGTCATCTTTGCAGTCAGATGGCGCGTATCCTCGCAGATCTCGGGGTTTGATGCGACATTTTAATCGGTTCTTCATCGGGTGGCGGGTCTGGCATCGGCTGCGGACGTGGGATGGGGTCCGGCATCGGTATAGGATCGTTAGGTTCAGGGCCAATCGGAATGGAATTTAATCGTTGAAGTGTGGGTAGGATGCTCATCTTTCCCTCCAGGTTTGGGCGTTCTCCCTTTTTAGGGTAGACGCTGAAGAACAGGAGGCAAAAAAAAGCCGACTATTAAGTCGGCGTCGTACGAATCAATTGTGCTATGCAGTAATTCAAAAAAGGAAGTAAGACAATATGGAGCGCAACGCCCATCGCTTGACGTTGCATTCACCTGCGGGAGTAATATTGCACCTTACGGGGTATGTGTTTATTGACTTCGCTCAAATAAAATAGCGTTTTGAGGCGCTCAACGAAGCGAAAAAACGTAATTTTACAACCATTTACTACGATGCAACCACCACGCAACACCGCCTATCAAAACGACTAACATGATGCAAAACGTAATAAATCCGTACGGGTAGGCGCCGCCGGGGATCCCGCCCAGGTTCACACCAAACAGCCCGGTCAGGAAGGTACTCGGCAAAAAGACCATCGCCATTAACGACATCGTATAGGTTCTTCTTGCCAGGGATTCTTGCATCACCTGTGCGATTTCATCGGCCATCACCGCCGTTCTGGCGATACAGGAGTCAATTTCGTCCAGACCTCGCCCTAGCCTGTCAGCGATATCCTGCATCCTGCGGCGCTGATCATCGTTCATCCAGTTAAGGCGCTCGCTGGCCAGACGCGCGTAGACATCTCGCTGGGGCGTCATGTAGCGGCGCATCACAATCAGCTGCTTTCGCAGCAGCGCGAGAAAACCGCGCGGGGGTATCTGCTGATCGAGCAAATTATCTTCCAGGTCGATAATTTTATCGTGCAGTTCCTCGATAAACTCACTGGCGTGATCGGTCAGGGCATCACAGACATCTACCAGCCATCCACCACAATCCGCCGGACCAGTGCCCTCTTTCAGATCGTTAACCACATCATCCAGCGCCAGCACTTTGCGCTGGCGCGTAGAGACAATCATTCGTTCATCCATATACACGCGCATCGCCACCAGCTGGTCGGGGCGTTCATCGGTACTGCCGTTAATGCAGCGCAGCGTAATCAGCGTACCTTCGCCCATCCTGCTGACTCGTGGACGCAGACTCTCTCCCGACAGAGCATCCCGCACGTTGTTCGGCAACAACGGGGTCGTCGCCAGCCACTGAGCGCTATCCGGGTGGGTGTAGTTCAGGTGCAGCCAGCAAGGATGCTCATTGTCGATGTCATCACCGTTTTCCAGCGGCCTCGCGCCGCCGCGACCATCGAGCAGCCACGCAAAAACCGCGTCAGGAACGTTAACCTCAGACCCTTTAATGCTATCCACAGCACCTCCACCTTTTTGACTCTTTGGTTGTCAGTCTAGCTTTCGCCTAACGTTAAGCAATAACTATGTCCAGCATCGCGCTGAATTAGCTCAGGAATTGCTCATTATCCTTCAGGTTTCAGTAGACAGGTACATGTAAATCGTTAGAGTTAATGAAATGCTGCCGTTTTGATCTAAATGTATCCCGGAGTGAGCTGGTGACAACAAAAAAGACCTGTGCTGCATTCGATGTACGCCTGGCTGAAATGCGTGCAATTGCGATCAAAACCAGCATGACCTGGTTCCTGTGGGTGAACATTTTATTCTCGTTGTTCCTGCTGGGACGGCGCTATTTTTCTACTTTCGATACCTTAACTACGCCCCTGAATCCAGCCGGATTGCTGGAAACCATGATGGTTATTGATCTTACGCTTTCAGCAGGGGTCCTTTTTATCCTGAGAATGGCGCCACTGCAGAACGCGTCCTGGCTTCGAAATCTGGCAAAAGGCGTCGTCGTCGGGATAAGCCTCTGTTGGTCGGTCTGTTTTTACGTTCTGATTGCCAGCGGAGATATGCGTTTAATATTTCCGTTTGCTGCCCTGCTGCTTTTTACTGCGCTTATTTCGCTCTATTTCGACCCGAAAGTGTTATTGAGCTTTATCGCGCCAGTGTGGCTTACCATCCTGGTCACCAGCCTTTTTCATCCCTCCAACCTTACCGTGCTGAACGCGCTGTTGTGGATACTGCTGGCAGGGATGATTGAATCCGGCCGCCGGATCCTCAACAGCTGGTTTATCCTCGCACTACGCCGCGAGCAGGAAAATGCGGATCTCATTCAACAACTGGGGCAGCTTGCCAGCAAAGACCCCTTAACCGGTATCGCAAACCGCCGCACATTTGAAACACGCATGGATCAGGAAATTATCGGCCACCAGCGTGACGGCACCGAATTCGGGCTGATTATGCTCGATGTCGATCATTTCAAGCTTTACAACGACTATTACGGTCACCAGGGCGGTGACCGCTGCCTGATGATGATTGCCCGCGTACTTGAAAGCGCCACGCAGGATAGCCACGGCGTTGTCGGGCGTTTTGGCGGCGAGGAGTTTATAGTGCTATTGCCCGATCCCGGCCAGTTGCAGAGCACAGCGGCGGCGATAGCCAATACGCTGCAATCTCAGGCACAAGCCCATGCCCTTTCCCCGGTCAGCTCACTTGTTACAGTAAGCCAGGGGTTAGCGACATGGAAAGTTGGGCAAACGGCCCAGTCGGTAATTGCAAGGGCTGACAAGGCGCTTTACAGCGCTAAGCAGCAGGGACGAAATCGCTGGGTGTTGGCGCAATAAAAAAAGAGCCTGGGATCCAGGCTCTTTTTTACGGTTAGAGGGAGTGCTTAGCATGCGGTGCAAACATCGGGGAATGGTGAGGTTGCGGCGAGTACAGGGGTTTCTGGAATCCCTCTTCGAGCCTGAAATTTCGTGTCCGGGCCTGTAATTCAATGACCTGATTTTTCAGCACATCTGATGAACCACTCAGCTCCTCCACCATCGCAACGTTACTCTGGGTAACTTGTTCAAGCTCAGAAAGTGCCAGCGTAATTTGCGAGATCCCTTTCTCCTGCTCTGATGTTGATGAAGAGATATCGTCCATCAGTCTGCTCACCTGGCCCGAACCCGCCACAATTTCGTGCATGTTTTTTTCAGCTTGTGCAACCACGGTAACGCCCTGCGTGACGTTAGAGCTTGTCTCGTCGATCAGGGATTTTATGTTTTTCGCCGCTTCTGCACTGCGATGCGCCAGATTTCTGACCTCACCGGCCACCACGGCAAAACCTTTACCGTGTTCACCTGCGCGTGCCGCTTCAACGGCTGCATTCAGAGCCAGGATATTGGTCTGGAACGCAATACCGTCAATCAGCGTGATAATCTCTTTCATTTGTTGCGCGCATTCGGTGATGGATTGCATGTTGTGGGCAACCTGCCCCATCAGCTCTCCGCCCTTACGCGCCTGCAACGTTGCGGCATTAGCCTGCTCACTGGCTAAACGGGTGTTATCGGCGTTGTTTTTCGTGCTTGCGGCCATCTGTTCCATACTGGCTGCAGTTTGCACCAGCGAGGCTGACTGCTGTTCTGTTTTCACAGAAAGTTGTGCGCTGCGCTCTGAAAGCTGCCCGGACAACGTCATAGCCGATTCGGACGATGCCCTAATTTCCCGCACCAGCGTTGCGATGTTGCTCGACAATGTATTAATACCCGGGATCAGACGCCCGGCACAGTTATTGCCAAACTCGGGGATAGAGATGGCAAGATTGCCTGACATCACTTCTTCAATACTTTTTTTCACCGTGTTGATGGGCGTCACAAGATATTTTGTCATGTAGGTCCAAAGTAAAAACAATGCAAGTAAATTAACAATAATTACAGAAACAAAAAGAGTAGTGTTATGAGATAACAACACAATCAAACCATCAATTAACAAAAAAGTGCTCGCCAGAAAATAGATAATAAAAGTTCTGACACTAATATTTTTTAGCATGTTTTTTTCCCACTACTTGATATTTTTGTCGGCATTAAAATATATAGCATTGCCTCAGCACTTTTTCATCACTATCCCCCAACTCCTTTTGTTTTGCATCTTGCGGTCAGTAATTTCACTTAAGTTGATATAAAAACCCATATTATGATAAATGTTATGAACTTCATCCCGAAACACTGGTTTTTATGACACTAAAGCGATAGCATCTTTTTTTGTGAACTAATATGATCGCACTCGTATTTTAAGGAACAGTATTGCTCTACTGCATCAGTGTTTAGCGAAACTTAACTAAATAATAAAAGAATATATTCTGTTCTTTGATATGAGTGAAAAAAGCAATGCCCCTGGTCTTTTTTCGCGATTAATAACTAATATTGTTTGAACGAGTTCGCAGCTAGCTGATGCAGGGCGTCCGCAGGCGACCTCAGTAACCTTTTTGGCTTGGGATTGCATAATGCTCAATGTATCTTGGGACCCAGTGTTAATTGCCATCTCTTTTCTGGTGGCGTTTATCGCCTCATTTGTTGCACTGGACAGCGCGGGTAAAATCCCCCTTTCCAGCCGAAAAGCCGCGTTATTCTGGCGGATTGCCGGAGGCGTAACGCTGGGTATCGGGGTCTGGTCAATGCATTTCATTGGCATGTTGTCGATGGAAATGCCGATGACCATGAGCTATGACCTGTGGCTCACACTCGCCTCAATGGGCGCTGCCGTCCTGGCTTCTACCGTAGCCATTTATATTGCCGTCACCGCTAAAACCCTTTCCCCTTTCCGGTTGATCCTTGCCACGCTCATCCTGAGCGCAGGCGTGGCTTCCATGCACTATATCGGCATGGCTGCATTGATGCTTGAAGACGGAATTATCTGGGATCATCGTATTGTGCTGTTGTCGGTGGTGATTGCCGTTATCGCCTCAGGTGTTGCCCTGTGGTTAGCATTCCACCTGCGGGAAAATCGCAAAGGTATCTTTATTAATCGCGTAATGGCCGCGCTGGTGATGGCTGTCGCTATTTGTGCCATGCACTACACCGGGATGAGTGCCGCCCATATTCATGAAATGGAACAGACCCGGTCAGGCGGGGTCAGCGAGCTGGGGCTGTCGATTTGGGTGTCGGTCACGACCCTGTGCCTGCTTGGTCTGATGCTTATTATCTCCCTGGTGGATTCCCACTGGCGTACAACGCGGCTGACGGACAATCTGCGCCAGCTTAACCGCCAGCTAGAGTTGCAGGCGCGTTTTGATACCCTCACCGGGCTTGCTAACCGGCATCAGATGGATATTCGGTTACAGGATTGTTTGCGCAGTTCATTACTGAACAAGAAGCAATTTGCGCTGATTTTCTTCGATGTCGACCACTTCAGGCGGGTGAATGACACCTGGGGACATCAGGTTGGTGATGAACTGCTGATTAACGTTGCCCAGCGTATTACGGCCAGGCTGACCCGCGAAATGACGCTGGCGAGGCTGGGTGGCGATTCGTTTATGTTGCTGGTCCCGGAATGCGATGACGATAAATTAAACACCCTGCTATCGACGCTGGTTGAAGATATGCGCCGTCGCCAGCCGATCTGCGGACACGCGCTGAGTACCACACTCAGCGTAGGTGTCAGTCTCTATCCTCAACACGGTGAAACATTGCATGAGCTCAAGCTCAAGGCTGATGCCGCCATGCAGTACGTCAAGCAAGAAGGACGCAATGACTGGGCCGTCTACCGCCGTGAGATGTCCACCACCGCGCCAGCAGAGCCGGGTTTCTTGCAGGAGCTGACCCAGGCCCTCGAACGCGATCAGTTTGAACTTTGGTATCAGCCGACCTATATCGCCGAAGAGAATACCATCCACGGTTTTGAGGCGCTTATTCGCTGGCGCCACCCGGAACAAGGTGTTTTACTGCCGAATGTGTTTTTACCTTCTCTTGAGCAAACCGGCTTAATTATCCCGGTGGGAAACTGGGCAATTGAAGCAGCGTGCCGTCAGCTCAATTTCTGGACAGAACAAGGCTTCAGTCAGTGGACGTTATCCTTTAACTTGTCGCCAATCCAGTTTGAGCAACAGGATATATTCCATGTTATTTCGTCCATGCTGGAAAAATACAATCTGGCACCGTCCAGATTGATTCTTGAGGTGACCGAAAGCACCGCGCTCAAAAATCTCGATCGCAGTATTGAGTTACTCACCGCCTTTAACCATGCCGGAATAACGGTTTCTATCGATGACTTTGGCACAGGCTATTCAAACCTGCTGATGCTCAGCGTGCTTCCTGCGAAAGAACTTAAAATCGATAAAAGTTTTGTGAGCTCAATGCTGGAAAATGAGAAAAGCCGGAAACTGGTGGAAACCATCATAAATATCGCGCGCACGATGGAGATGAATGTCGTGGCGGAAGGAATTGAAACAGAAGAACAACAGGCAGCGCTTACCGATTTAGGCTGTGATTTCCTTCAGGGTTTTCTTTTCTCTCGCCCGTTACCTGCGGAACAAGTCCCCTGGTTGTTGTTACAAAAAAAATCCGCCAAACAGATTATACCAATCGGTAAAATTCATACGGAATCCCCATTTGTTTCACAAAAAAATCATGCCTGATGTGGTGAAGTAGAGTATGTTTCAAAGGAGCCCACGCGAGTCAATTCCGTCGTGATCGTCAGGCACACAGTGTCGATGGATAGGAATTCCCTATGTCGCTAAATTGCTTCGATGCACTGAATTACATAAAAACGCCAGTGTGGCTGATTTCCCCCGTCTCAGAACAAATTATATTTGCAAACGCCGCAGCTACCGATGTCATGCGGACTAAAACAGTCAATGAAATGCGTACGGGGGTCTACTCCGCTAATGCGCAATCCGCACTTTCAATGTATGTTCCGGATCTCAAAACCGACCAGGAAATAATCGAAATCTGGACGGTCTGGCGTAATGAGCAAGAATCAACATTAATCTGCCGCCTGTCACTCATCCAGTGTGAGCCTTACGGTGATGTCATCATTTTTGAGGGGCTCGCCCAGCAAACCACAGCGGGCCTTAAAGCCAGTCGCTCGGCAACCTATCAACGAAAAAAACAGGGTTTTTACGCACGATTTTTCCTGACGAACAGCGCGCCAATGCTGCTTATCGATCCGGCGCGGGATGGTCAAATTGTGGATGCGAACCTGGCCGCATTGAATTTTTACGGTTATCAGCACGATGAATTGTGCAGCAAACATACCTGGGAAATTAATACCCTCGGTCGTGACATCATGCCGGTAATGACAGAGATAGCGAGCCTGCCTGGTGGGCATAAACCGCTTAACTTTGTCCACCGACTCGCCGATGGCTCAACCCGGCATGTGCAGACATATGCCGGGCCAATTGAAATTTACGGCGATAAGCTGATGCTGTGCATCATTCACGATATTACGGAGCAAAAGCGGTTAGAACAGGAACTGGAACATGCGGCACTGCGAGATTCCATGACAGGTCTGCTTAATCGTCGTCAGTTTTACATTATCACCGAACAAACAAACCCTTCTCACCTGCCCGCTCAGGAGCAGTTCAGCCTGTTGCTGGTGGATACCGACCATTTTAAAAATATCAACGATGTTTTTGGCCACCTCAAAGGTGATGAAGTCCTGATCTCGCTCTCCCGTACGCTGGAGGCCTGTAGCCGTAAAGACGACTTTGTTTTTCGCTGGGGGGGTGAGGAGTTTGTGATTTTGCTACCCAGAACCTCGCTTGATGCCGCCATGCAGGTCGCCGAAACGATCCGCGCCGCCGTTGCGCACATTACCATCCCGGGGCTTCCGCGCTTCACGGTCAGTATCGGCGTCGCGCGCCATAATCCGGGAGAGAGTATCGACGACCTGTTTAAACGTGTCGATGATGCGCTGTACCGCGCCAAGAACAATGGGCGCAATAAGGTGCTGGCTGCGTGAAACTGGAGTATTTATTCAAGCCTCGCTACAATGCCCGCCTCGAAGAAACAGACTTCAGGTGGGTAGTATCCAGCAATGGGAAAGACAGAATTAATACTCATCTTAATTATTTTAAGCCTTATTATTTTTGGCTATTGGTTTATCTTCAGCGGTGAGATTTGGCAGCTTGTAGAATATCTTGAAAACAGTGTGTACCCGTCCATTGAAGCCCCGTAACGCATGTTTAATGCTTTGTTTCACCTACCGAATTTGTCAGCTACACGCAAACATAACTGACGCGTAATATACGCGCTGTTAGCCACCGTGATGGCGGATAACGAATCAATAAATCATTTGCTTATTTCGCCCGTTCTCTGACGGGCTTTTTTTATTTTTTTGATGAGCGGAACAGTAATTTAGGTTATGTCCCGCCCGACATTAATTAATGTTTC
This sequence comes from Enterobacter sp. Li2LvB3, assembly GCF_056156645.1. Lineage (NCBI taxonomy): Bacteria > Pseudomonadati > Pseudomonadota > Gammaproteobacteria > Enterobacterales > Enterobacteriaceae > Enterobacter > Enterobacter sp. Li2LvB3. The sequence goes on from NZ_JBSICG010000002.1 coordinate 40,962, forward strand.
TCGATATACATCGTACGGCTGTAAGCAACATCTTCCGGGTTATTAACAGGATAGCCCTTGACCCACGGTTTAATCAGACGGCCATTGGTGTACTGGTAAATCGGCGCAATAGGGGCTTTTTCGGCGAGGATCTTCTCGGCTTTATTGTAATCCGCATTACGCGCTTTCTCGGTTGTCTCAAGCGTCGCCTGATTGATTATCTTATCGTACGCCGGATCGTTAAACCGGGAGATATTGCCGCTGTGTTTAGAGGTCAGTAGCGACAGGAAAGTGGACGGCTCATTGTAGTCCCCAACCCAGGACGCACGGATCACGTCGAAATTCCCGGTATTACGGCTATCAATGTAGGTCTTCCACTCCTGGTTTTGCAGTTTGACGTCAACACCCAGATTTTTCTTCCACATCGACGCCACGGCGATCGCTATCTTCTGATGGTTCTCTGAGGTGTTGTACAGCAGATTCAGGGTCAGAGGGCGCTGAGGTCCATAACCTGCCGCCTGCAACAACATCTTCGCCTGCGCATTCAGCTCCTGCTGCGACATCTGTTCAAACACGGACGCTTCCGGGGTAAACCCGGCGGTCACGTCAGGTGTAAAGTGCCAGGCCGGTTTCTCACCCGTGCCTAACACTTTTTCTGCCATGATTCGGCGATCGATGGTCATACTCAGCGCCAGACGCACGCGTGCATCTGCGGTTGGCCCTTTTTGGGTATTAAAGGCGTAATAGTAGGTCCCGAGCTGAGGTGGGGTGTAAACCTGTCCCGGAATATCTTTCAGCAGTTTCTGGTACATGTTTTTCGGGAAAGATTCAGTGATATCGATATCACCTGCCAGGTAGCGCTTGGTCGCGGAAGACTCCTGATTAATGGGCACAAAGGTGACTTTTTTCAGTACCGTTTTGGCGTTATCCCAGTAGTGCGTATTAGGTTCGACAACCAGCTTTTCATTCACCACGCGGTCTTTCAGGACGTAGGCACCGTTACCCACCAGGGCACCCGGGCGAGTCCACTCTTTCCCGCTTTCAACATTTGCTTTTTGCACCGGATAAAACGCAAAGCTCGCCGTCAGGCTGGCAAACCACGGCAGCGGTTTATCCAACTGTACGCGCAGGGTTTTATCATCGACGGCCGTTACGCCAAGCGTATCGGGTGCCGCTTTACCATCAATAATGGCCTGGGCATTGTTAATGCCCGCCAGGGCCGCAAACCAGGCGAAAGGCGATGTGGTTTTCGGATCAACCAGACGCTGCCAGCTATAAACAAAATCCTGTGCGGTAACGGGGGAGCCATCCGACCATTTTGCATTATCACGCAAGCTGAACGTCCAGACGCGGTTGTCGTTACTCTGCCAGCGCGTCGCGACACCCGGCGCTAACTCCCCTTTTTCATTTTGATTGACCAGCCCCTCAAAGAGATCGCGAATTACCTGGATTTCGGGCAAACCCACGGCTTTTGCGGGATCAAGCGAGGCAGGTTCATCTTTTATATGACGTACAAGTTCCTGCTTTTGTGCCAGAACGGTTCCCTTTGGGATGTCAGCAGCATAAGAAAGTGAAGAAAGTCCGCACAGCCAAAGTGCAGAACAAAGCAGCGAAACAGGATGCTTCATGAGATCCCCTTAAGATGTCAGGTAACACAGATGCGTAATTATTTGTTTCGAAACGGAGAAATGCAAATACCTTAAATCGGAAAGTTGATATCTGGCAATTTTCCACAGCGACGGAAACTATTTGATTAACCGCGAGTTTTGCACAACACTGCCAGTAGAGACTTCTTCATCAGGATTTCCTATGTCACTCACCCGACCAAGAACGGAACGTGGCGCTTTCCCGCCAGGAACCGAACACTATGGCCATTCATTTTTAGGCGCGCCGTTAATCTGGTTTCCCGCCCCGGAGGCCGACCGCAATAGCGGGTTAATCATCGCAGGCACGCATGGTGACGAGAACTCCTCGATTGTGACGTTGTCCTGTGCGCTACGTACCCTGGCACCTGAATTACGCCGCCATCACGTCATTTTGACCGTTAACCCGGATGGTTGTCAGCTTGGGCTTCGGGCAAATGCGCGAGGCATCGACTTAAATCGTAATTTCCCGGCGGCTAACTGGCGCGCGGGAGAAACGGTGTATCGCTGGAACAGCTCCGCAGAAGAGCGCGACGTGGTGTTACTGACGGGAGAAAAGCCGGGTTCAGAGCCGGAAACACACGCCCTGTGTCAGTTGATCCATCGATTACATCCGGCCTGGGTCGTTTCGTTTCACGATCCGCTTGCCTGCATCGAAGATCCCCGCCACACCGCGCTTGGGCAGTGGCTGGCCGATGCCTTTGCTCTTCCGCTGGTCACGAGCGTGGGTTATGAGACGCCCGGCTCGTTTGGGAGCTGGTGTGCCGATCTGGGGTTACACTGCATCACTGCAGAATTCCCCCCAATCTCATCCGACGAAGCGAGCGAAAAGTACCTCAAAGCGATGGTCGGTCTTCTCCGCTGGCAGCCTCAGAGATGAAGCGTGCCGGTGGTGAAATGCAGGGCTGGCGAGACGTCCACCGCCAGCCATGTCGGGCCATCCAGATCGGCAAAACTCACCTGTTGAACCAAAGGTAACGCGGCACTAATTGCCCGTGATGTGCACAGCATACAGCCCAGCATCAACGAGAACCCTTGCGCACGCGCCTCTTTCGCCAGAGCCAGCGCTTCGGTCAGCCCACCCGTCTTATCGAGTTTAACATTCACCATCTCATAGCGGCCTTTTAAGCCTGCGAGGCTTTCGCGCGTATGGCAGCTTTCATCGGCACATACGGGCAGCGGATGGATAAAGTTTTCCAGCACGGCGTCGTCCTTTGCCGGAAGCGGTTGTTCCAGCATGGCCACACCCAGATCTGCCAGCAGCTGACAGCGGGCTGCCAGCCCTTCGCTATGCCAGGATTCGTTCGCATCGACAATCAGCGTGGCGTCCGGCACGGCAGCGCGAATGGCAACCATTCGCTCGCTGATTAGCCGGTCATCAAGCTTCACCTTTAATAAGGTTGCCCCGGAGGCGAACAGTGCTTTTGCGCTGGCAGCCATCTGTTCTGGCTCACCAATCACTACCGTTTGCGCCGTAACAACTGATGCCGGTAACGTGATATCCAGAAGCGATGGCAAAGAGCGGTGCTGTTGCGCAGCCTCCAGATTCCAGAGTGCACAATCAATCGCGTTACGCGCAGCCCCCGCCGCCAGATGCTGTTGCAATGCCGCTCGGGTTAGTCCTTTTTGCAGCTCAGGAACCAGCGCCATCACCTGAGCCATCACAGATGCAAGGCTCTCTCCATAACGCGGATACGGGGTACATTCCCCCACGCCTTTCACCCCGTCTTCTTCTATTTCAACCACCACAACGCAGGCTTCGCTGCGACTGCCACGTGAAATGACAAATGGGGAATGCAATGGCCAGGCTTCTTCATAGACTTTCACGCTTCTCATTGACTGTCTCCTTTCGGCCCGGTGAGGCGCTAAATTTGGTTTGCCGTGCTGTCCGCAGTTGGCATACACTAGCCCTGACGTTAACTATATGTAAACAGGAAGATATCTATGTCACAACTCGTTCATTTCCAGGGCAACCCGGTTGCTGTTGCAGGTTCCATTCCGCAGGCTGGTAGCAAAGCACAGGCATTCACTCTGGTGGCTAAAGATCTGTCTGACGTCACGCTGGCCCAGTTTGCTGGCAAACGTAAAGTCCTGAACATTTTCCCAAGCATTGATACCGGTGTTTGTGCCGCGTCTGTGCGCAAATTCAACCAACTGGCAACCGAAATGGACAACACCGTTGTGCTGTGCATTTCTGCGGACCTGCCGTTTGCCCAGTCTCGCTTCTGCGGTGCAGAAGGCCTGAGCAACGTGATCACCCTTTCAACCCTGCGTAGCCCGGACTTTCTCGAGAAATACGGCGTGGGTATTTCTGAAGGCGCTCTGAAAGGCCTGGCAGCACGCGCGGTGCTGGTTATCGATGAGAATGACAACATCGTCTTCAGCGAACTGGTTAACGAAATCACCACCGAACCAGATTACACCGCTGCGCTTGATGTGCTGAAAGCATAATAAGTACTGAGCATTCTATACAATTATTTATCAACCTCGCCACAGCGGGGTTTTTTATTAATCAAAAGCTGAATCGTTAAAGCAACAATAGTCATAAATCACATTAATGATGCAATAAAAAATGTAATGCGCAACATTAACGTGATATTTAGCACATTATAATCGTTAAAAATCCCTATTTTTGTCCCAAGTGAAGCACATCACATTTCCCTTTTTCCCTAAACATTAAATTTTCTTGTGAAAGACAATAATCGTTTCAGCAAAAAGGATAAAATATGAAGATTAAATTCGCTTTCACGCTCCTTGCGGTACTGATTTCTGGCAATGCAGTGGCTAAAACCTGGGTGCTGACAAACGCTGAAAGCAGCGTAGAAAAAGGAAACTGGAAGATTTCCAGTGATGAGCTGAACGTTAAGACTCACCCGTTCAGCATTGAGCAAAAGGTCTTGCACGGCGGTAAACAGGAAGGCAGTAAAATCATCGTGATTAGCAGCAAAGATGGCCTGACCATAACCCTGAGCCCGACGCGCGGAATGAACCTTCTGCACGTTGAAGGTTTTGGCACCCGACTGGGGTGGAATTCTCCCGTCAAAGAAGTTGTGAACCCGGCTTATATTAATCTGGAAAGTCGAAACGGTCTTGGCTGGCTGGATGGTTTCAACGAGATGATGGTGCGCTGCGGCTACGAGTGGACAGGACACCCGGTCACTGCGGACGGGCAAATTTACACCCTTCACGGCAAGGCCGGTAATACCCCTGTATCGCAGGTAGAAGTCGAGGTCGCAGACACCGCCCCTTATGAAATCCGCGTTAGGGGTTTAATCAAAGAGAGCACGTTTAAAAAAGCGGATCTGCAAACCATGACCGAACTGCGCTACGTTCCTGGAACCAACCAGTTCAGCCTGCACGATGTGCTGACAAACCATGCAGATTACCCTCATGATTACCAGATAATCTATCACAGCAACTTCGGAACGCCGATCCTCGAAGAAGGCGCTCGTTTCCTTGCGCCGGCGGTGAGCGTTAGCCCGTTCAATGACTACGCCAAAGCAGGCGTTAACGACTGGCAAACCTATGCCGGGCCGACAAAAGGCTTTGATGAGATGGTCTTTAACATCAAACCGCTTGCGGACAATAACCATGAAACGCTCGCGGCAGTAGTCAATAAAGCCGGAGATAAAGGCGCGTCAATCCAGTTTGATACCCGCCAGCTGCCCGTGCTGACATTATGGAAAAATACCGACACGCTGAAGCAGGGGTATGTCACGGGTATTGAGCCAGGTACAAGTTACGCCTACCCCGTCACGATTGAACGCGAGCAGAAGCGCGTTAAGCAGCTACAGCCTGGTGCCAGCGCGCAGTTTGACCTGACGTATACCCTGCTTCACAGCCCGCAGCAGGTAAAAGACGTCGAAAGCAGGATTGCGTCGATTCAGGGAGAGACAAAAACAGAAATCGTGACCACGCCTCTGGCGAAGGAATAAGCATAAAGTAAAAAAGCCTCTTTATGGACTGACCCCCACAAAGTTGGACAGTCCATTACAGAGGCTTTTTGTTATTCGTCACCCTTCTTATGATTCAAACCGTACTCACGGAGCTTATTCGCAATCGCGGTGTGCGAGACGCCAAGACGTTTCGCCAGTTTACGTGTACTCGGGTAACTGCGATAAAGCTGCGTCAGCACCGAACGCTCGAAACGGCTGGTAATATCATCCAGAGAGCCTTCCATCGCCTCTTCACCTACCGACACCGTCCCGGCATCATAATCCGGTAATAAGATATCCTGTGGACGCAGCTCGTACCCTTCCAGCTGAGTCAGCGCGCGATAAACGGCGTTCTTAAGCTGGCGAATGTTACCCGGCCAGCCGTAACGCGTGAGCACTGTCCCCAGGTCGGCGGACAGTTTCGGGCGCGGAACACCTTGTTCGTCGGCGAAGCGTGCCACAAACAGCTCGGTCAGCGGCATAATATCCTGAGGACAATCCCGCAGCGGCGGAATATTGAGAGTCAGCACGTTCAGGCGATAGTAGAGATCCTCGCGGAATACCCCTTTCTGCACCAGCTCCACCAGGTTTTTCTGCGTGGCGCAAATCACGCGCACATCCACATGGACTTCATGATCTTCCCCTACGCGACGGAAGGTTCCGTCATTGAGGAAACGCAGCAGTTTAGCCTGCATCCGTGGCGACATTTCGCCGATCTCATCCAGCAGAACCGAGCCGCCATTTGCCTGCTCGAAGAAACCTTTTTTACCTTCAGGCGCATGACCGAAAAGCTCGCTCTCAACCGCATCTTCAGGAATTGAGGCGCAGTTCAGTGCCAGATATGGTTTTGCTGCCCGCGGGCTGGACAGATGCACGGCATGAGCCAGCAGGTCTTTCCCGGTTCCGGTATCCCCGGTAATCAGCAGCGGAGCCGTCAGATTCGCAAGCTTGCGCGCCTGATCGACCACATGGCGCATTTTCGGGCTGACAGCGATTATCTGGCTAAACGCGCCAACATCCTGACTTGAGAGATTTTGCAGCTGACGGCCCATCCGTACGGTAGAACGCAGCATGATCACCGCCCCGGTCAGCACGCGGGCATCGTTTTCCCCTTTCAGGTACACGGGGGTGATTTCCATCAGGAAATTCTGCCCGTTGATCACCACGTGTTCGCTGTGGGTGTTTTGCGGGTTGCTTTCCAGCCAGCGCTGGAAGTTAAAGCCGGGGATAAGCTGCGTTGCATGATGAGTGCTCAGCTTCTCCTGGCCCTGTGCAAACAACTGACAGCTGGCCTGGTTTACACGTTCGACCTTACTTTTCAGATCCAGGGATAAGAATGGCTCTGGCATCGCTTCAAGCAAGGCGCTCAGCGCCAGGTGTTCACGCTCTGATGGCATCCACGGAATGGTTCGGACATCCGTAACGCCAGCGATACGGCGGATCTCAGCCATAAGACTACTGAATGTATTGAATTCAATTTCGGCAAAGTTGAGGTAAATTCGCCCGATAGGATCGATCTCAATGCCACGCAGATCAATACTACGTAAAACAAGCAGATCGAGTAATTCGCGGGTCAGACCGAGTCGGTCTTCACAAAAGACTTCCAGACGCATGGGAAATTCACCGTTTAAGCCAATAACATTAAAATAATATGTCAGAAAGCGGTGATCGGGAAGATGGCTGTCAACAAATATTGACAGCCTGTTGGTTAATTAGCCGATGATGTGAGCCAATTACGCTTTTTTGCTCAGCGTATCTTTAAGCTGGCCAATTAACTCGCGGCGGAAATCACCCAACCGGGGTTTGTCGCCGTCTATCCACGGCAGCGGACGACAAATTTCCATCGCTTTGATCCCCAGACGTGCCGTCAGTAAACCGGCCCCCAGCCCCTGCGCGGCTCGTGCCGACAAGCGCGCGGCCAGATCCTGAGACATCCAGTCCATACCGACTTCCCGCACCAGTTCGCTGGCACCGGCAAAGGCAATATTCAGCAAGACCAGGCGGAATAAACGCAGGCGGCTGTAATACCCTAGCTCAATGCCATAAAGCGTGGCGATACGGTTAATCAGGCGCAAATTGCGCCACGCAATAAACGCCATGTCCACCAGCGCCAGCGGGCTGACGGCAATCATCAGTGTGGATTCCGCGGCCGACCGGCTGATTTCCCGACGGGCCTGCGCATCCAGTACCGGTTGCACCATATGGGAATAGAGTGTGACCACTTCCCGATCGTTTTGGGTTTCATGGATAGCGGCGTACCAGCGCTGGAGCGCCGGATGTGACTGATCGATACCCGCCTGGCTTGCCAGTTTTTCACAAAATGCACGCCCTTTACCGGTGGCGTGGCTGTGCAGCAGATCCCGTGCCTCATCGCGCTCATGTGCGCGCTGGCGTAAGCGCCACAGACGACGCCACTCTGTGACCAGCGAGCCGACGCCCGCACCGATGATCAGCGCTCCCGCAGCGCAGCCGCCCATCGCCACCCAGTCCTGGGTTTGCCAGGCATTTACAGCCCACTGGACACCCTGCCCAACCACGCTGACACCAAACAGTGCCAGCCCGGCGGTCACCATTTTGCGCCACAGGCTACGTTTAGGGCGCAGCGCGGATTCAACGACTGCTTCTGCCTGCCCTTCATCAGCAAGCGGCTCTTCCGACAGCACAGGCGCAAAATTATCGGCCTGAGTCCCGCTGAATGTTTGCGCGGTCCTGAATGCGTCGAGCGGCTCTTTCTCTAGCTGGCCCGTAAAATCAATGCGCGGTTTTAACGGTTCCGTCATCGCAATTTATCTCCAATCAAAAATTCCAGCGCCGCATCAAGACGAATATGCGGTAATGGCTGGTCAACGTTCATTGCCTGCGGGCGAAACGCTTCAAACTGGAATCCCTGGTTTTGCCAGAACGCCTGCCCGGGCAGACGCGCAGGCACTTCGCCGGGATAGACCGTCAGCGGCTCGCCATCGCTTAAGCGGTTGCCGCGCAGCGCCGGGATCTTCTCGCCATTCACGTCAATTAATCCACTCTGGGTCGCCTGAACCGACGCAAGCCCCAGGCAGTCCATGCTAATTCCTTCAAACGCTGCGTTTTGCCACGCATCCTGTACCAGTTGCTGCAACAACGAGACCATATTGGCGTGCTGGTCGACAGTGACATGATCGGCCTTGGTGGCGGCAAACAGCAGCTTGTCGATAACCGGTGAAAACAGCCGACGAAACAGCGTGCGTTGTCCGTAATGGAAACTTTGCATCAGCTGCGTCAGCGCCAGGCGCATATCATTAAATGCTTGCGGCCCGCTGTTGAGCGGCTGAAGACAATCCACCAGCACAATCTGGCGGTCGAAACGTAAAAAGTGATTTTTATAAAAACCTTTCACCACTTTTTCGCAGTAGTAGCTGTAACGTTCGCGCAGCATCCCGGCATTGGTGTGTTTATCGGCCTGCGCCAGTTTCGACTCCCCGCTTGCGTCGACATCCGGCCATGGGAAAAACTGCAACGCCGGCGCACCCGCCAGATCGCCCGGCAGGACAAAACGCCCTGGCTGAATAAAATGCAGCCCTTCCTGCTTACATTGGTGCAGATAGTCGGTCCAGGCTTCAGCAATTACCGCCAGGCGGTTTTCATCCGCAGGCGCCAGTGGATCGAGCCCTTCGCAAAGCTGCCGCCATTTTGCCGACCATTCCGCGCGGTGACCCTGTAACAAACCGGTCATTTGCCGTGACCAGCTCAGATAATCCTGGGCCAGCATGGGTAAATCCAGCAGCCACTCGCCCGGATAATCCACAATTTCGAGATACAGCGTGGAGGTATCCTTAAAGTGGCGCATCAGGGAATCATTCGAACGAAAACGCAGCGCGAGACGAATTTCACTGACCCCGCGCGTGGGCGTCGGCCAGGCGGGAGGGTCGCCATACAGCTGCGCCAGCCCTTCGTCGTAGGTAAAACGCGGGATGCCAAAATCTCGCTGCGGAACACGCTTTACGCCAAGCAACCGCTCTTCCCGTACCGCACTGAGCAGCGGTAGCCGTGCACCCGCGTGCAGGTTAAGCAGTTGGTTTACCATCGCCGTGATAAAAGCCGTCTTGCCGCTGCGGCTGAGTCCTGTCACAGCAAGTCGCAAATGGCGATCGACGCCACGGTTCACCAGTGAGTTGAGTTCGTTTTTAAGTCGCTTCATCGCCGTCCTTTTTGCCTGAAGGCGTTTATATTCTTAAAAATATGACATGGGGACAAAATGAAAGGAATAAAACCTTAGAGCAAAACGACACGCCAGTCAGCGTGCCGTCTGGAGATTATTTCAGTTTTCCTGAGAGCCGCCCGGCTAATTTTCTCAGCAACGGCTCCAGCGCCACGGCCAGTAACATTTTGACCGGCCTGCGGGCCACGGATTTCACCGCCCAGCCAGCCACACCTGCCGGGCCGTAACGTAAGGCAGTAAACAAAACCAGCTTCCCTGCTAACTTCAGGCCGGGTTTCACCTTTTGCCCCGCCTGTTGCCAGGAGTGATTCATTCGTATTCTCTCTTAAAGCTGACGAAAACGGCTTCGCAACGTAAAGGTATCAGACGTGACATAGCGCTCCATCTCGCGCAAGCGCGTCTCACCGGCGGCCAACTGGGCATCCACCGCATTGAGCAAATCGTTGGTGGTTGGCGCATTTTCGCTTGCCAGCTCACCTTCCGGCATCGGGTCGAGCACAAACGATAAAATGATGTACGCCACCAGCGTAATAAACGCCAGGCCAAAGAAAATCGACAGTACCGTTACCACACGCACCAGTTTCACTGGCACATCGAGATAATGAGCCAGCCCGGCACATACACCGCGAACCATGCCCTGCTGGGGGATTCGCCACAATTTTTTATTCAGGTTCAGCCCGGACATTAACGATCCCTCCAGTTTGGATGTTCCGCATCAAGGATCGCTTCCAGCGCCTGAATGCGTTCGCCCATTTTGTTTGCGTCTGCCGAAAGCTGCACCAGACGCTGTTGTTCACTCTGGGAAAGCTCACCACGAGAAGAACGGTTGCTGTAGTGCAGCCATAACCAAATCGGCAGAACAAACAGCACGAAAATAGTCAGGGGAATGGCCAGAAAAAGCGCGCTCATAGGTACTCCTTTTTTTATGATGCGTGGCGGCACACTCATGTGCCGCATAATTTATTATTGGTTGTCTTGCTTCATTTTGGCTTTAAGCGCCGCCAGTTGCTCGCTGATTTCGTCATCCGCTTTCAAATCTGCAAACTGCTGGTCCAGCGTCTTTTGTTTGCCAATGCCGTGGCTCTCGGCTTCCGCTTCCATCTGATCGATACGACGTTCGAAGGATTCAAAACGAGCCATTGCTTCATCCAGCTTGCCGCTGTCCAGCTGACGGCGCACATCGCGTGATGAACTGGCCGCCTGATGGCGTAACGTCAGCGCCTGCTGGCGGGCTCGGGTTTCGCTGAGCTTGTTTTCAAGCTCGCCAATCTCTTTCTTCATACGCGTAAGCGTGTCGTCGACAAGCGTAGCTTCATGCTCAAGCGCGGTGATGAGATCCGCAAGTTTCTGCTTTTCAATCAACGCGGCGCGAGCCAGGTCTTCTTTATCTTTACGCAGTGCCAGCTCGGCTTTTTCCTGCCATTCATTGAGCTGCGCGGTAGCCTGTTCAATACGACGTGTCAGCTGTTTTTTCTCAGCCAGCGCGCGTGCAGACGTTGAGCGGACTTCCACCAGCGTGTCTTCCATTTCCTGAATCATCAGGCGCACCAGCTTCTGCGGATCTTCTGCTTTCTCCAGCAGAGTGTTGATGTTGGCGTTCACGATGTCGGCAAAACGAGAAAAAATACCCATAATTCGATCCTCATAGTTCTGTTATCGGGCAATGCCCTGCTGAACAGATAATACAAATCCCATGCCAACTTTTTATCTTGTTGATTTAACTGATTCTGTTTGATTTGAAACCAACAACACTCTACTCTCACCTGGTGAATATCGCTAACGAGTGGTGAATTTAACTATGGCCGAATTTAAAGATAACCTCCTTGGTGAAGCAAACAGCTTTCTTGAGGTCCTGGAGCAGGTATCGCGCCTGGCACCACTCAATAAACCGGTGCTCATCATTGGGGAGCGCGGAACGGGTAAAGAGCTTATCGCCAACCGATTACATTTTTTATCCGGACGCTGGGATGGCCCTTTTATCTCCCTGAACTGCGCAGCGCTGAATGAAAACCTGCTGGATTCAGAGCTGTTCGGCCACGAAGCCGGGGCATTTACCGGCGCACAAAAGCGCCACCCCGGCCGTTTTGAGCGTGCGGATGGTGGCACACTGTTTCTGGATGAGCTGGCAACTGCGCCAATGCTGGTACAGGAAAAACTGCTGCGCGTTATTGAATATGGTGAGCTGGAGCGTGTTGGCGGGAGCCAGCCATTACAGGTCAACGTGCGTCTGGTCTGTGCCACCAATGCTGACCTGCCGCAGATGGTTGCGCAGGACAAATTCCGCGCCGACCTGCTGGACAGGCTGGCGTTTGATGTTGTGCAATTGCCGCCACTGCGTGAGCGCCAAAGCGACATCATGTTGTTGGCTGAACAATTCGCCATACAGATGTGTCGTGAACTTGGGTTGCCACTGTTCCCCGGTTTTAGCGATTACGCCCGGGAAACGCTGCTGGGATACCACTGGCCGGGGAATATCCGTGAGCTGAAAAACGTGGTGGAACGGTCTGTTTATCGCCATGGAAGCAGTGAAATGGAGCTGGATAACATTATTCTCGATCCTTTCCAGCACGCGGAACCGGCACACATAACGCCTGCCATCAGCAACAATTCACCGACGCTGCCGCTGGATCTGCGTCAGTTCCAGCATCATCAGGAACAACAGTTGCTGGAACAGAGCCTGAAACAGGCAAAATATAACCAGAAACGAGCGGCTGAACTGCTGGGTCTGACCTACCATCAATTAAGGGCATTGCTCAAAAAGCATCAAATGCGCTGACAATATCAGCACTTACCCGCAGACATTTTTACGAAGCAGGCGTAAGTGCGATACACTTTGCAGATCGAACCTAAAAACCTTAAAAATTATGCGTCTGGTTTTATCGTCCCTGTTTGCGCTCGGCCTGTTCAGCAATACGGTCTTTGCTGCGCCTGAGCGTGCTACGCTCCCTGATATTCGCGATAGCGGCTTTGTCTATTGTGTCAGCGGGCAAGTTGACACCTTTAACCCTCAAAAAGCGGGCAGCGGCCTGATTGTCGACACCCTTGCCGCACAGCTTTACGACCGCCTGCTGGATGTCGACCCTTATACTTACCGCCTGGTGCCGGAACTGGCCGAAAGCTGGGAAGTGCTTGATAACGGCGCGACCTACCGCTTCCATCTGCGCGACGATGTCTCTTTCCAGCGCACGCCCTGGTTTACGCCAACACGCAAACTGAACGCGGATGATGTGGTCTTTACCTTCCAGCGCATCTTTAACCGCAATCATCCGTGGCATAACGTTAATGGCGGGAGCTTCCCCTATTTCGACAGTTTGCAGTTTGCCGATACCGTCAAAAGCGTACGTAAGCTCGACAACAGAACGGTTGAATTTAGCCTGGCGCGCCCGGATGCCTCTTTCTTATGGCACCTGGCAACTCACTATGCCTCAGTGATGTCGGCAGAATACGCGGCGAAACTCACCAGTCAGGATCGTCAGGAGCTGCTCGACAGGCAGCCCGTCGGAACAGGGCCATTCCAGATGGCGGAGTATCGTTCGGGTCAGTACATTCGCCTGCAACGCCACGAACACTTCTGGCGCGGCACACCGCTGATGCCTCAGGTGGTGGTGGACCTCGGCTCCGGCGGTACGGGCCGACTCTCTAAACTGCTTACCGGCGAATGCGACGTGCTCGCATGGCCTGCCGCCAGCCAGTTAACCATTCTGCGTGACGACCCGCGTTTGCGTTTAACACTGCGTCCGGGCATGAATATCGCCTATCTGGCCTTTAATACGGATAAACCACCGCTCAATAACCCGGCCGTGCGTCATGCGCTGGCCTTAGCGATTAACAACCAGCGCCTGATGCAGTCGATTTACTACGGTACAGCAGAGACTGCGGCTTCTATTTTACCGCGAGCTTCCTGGGCCTATGACGGTGAAGCTAAAATTACGGAATACAATCCGGCAAAATCGCGTGAGCAGCTAAAAGCTCTGGGGGTAGAAAACCTGACGCTCCAGCTCTGGGTGCCAACCAGTTCACAGGCATGGAACCCAAGCCCGCTGAAAACCGCTGAACTGCTCCAGGCCGATATGGCTCAGGTGGGCGTCAAAGTGGTGATCGTGCCGGTCGAGGGGCGTTTCCAGGAGGCGCGACTGATGGACATGAACCATGATTTAACGCTGGCAGGCTGGGCGACCGACAGTAATGACCCGGACAGCTTCTTCCGCCCGCTCCTGAGCTGTGCGGCGATCAACTCGCAAACCAACTATGCCCACTGGTGTAACCGCGAATTTGATGCCGTGCTGCAAAAGGCCCTCGCGTCACAACAACTGGCCTCCCGTATCGACGCCTACGATGAAGCGCAAAACATTCTGGCGAATGAACTTCCCGTGTTGCCGCTCGCCTCGTCCCTGCGCCTTCAGGCTTATCGCTATGACATCAAAGGGCTGGTGCTGAGTCCGTTTGGTAACGCCTCCTTCGCGGGCGTCTCGCGTGAAAAAGAACAAGAGGTGAAAAAACCGTGATTATTTTTACCTTGCGTCGCCTGTTACTGTTGCTGGTAACCCTCTTCTTCCTGACCTTTGTGGGCTTCAGCCTGAGTTATTTCACGCCGCACGCGCCGCTTCAGGGTTCCTCACTGTGGGATGCCTGGTCGTTCTGGTTTAACGGCGTGCTGCACTGGGACTTTGGTGTATCCAGCATCAACGGGCAGTTGATCTCCGAACAGCTGAAAGAGGTTTTCCCGGCCACCATGGAGCTGTGTATTCTGGCCTTCGGATTTGCCCTGCTGGTCGGCATTCCGGTGGGGATGCTGGCGGGGATTTATCGCAATAAATGGCAGGACAAATTTATCAGCGCCCTCGCCCTGCTTGGCTTCTCGATCCCTATCTTCTGGCTGGCGCTGCTGCTGACCCTGTTCTTTTCGCTGACTCTGGGCTGGCTGCCGGTGTCGGGTCGTTTCGACCTGCTCTATACGGTAAAAACGGTGACCGGGTTCGCGATTATTGACGCCTGGCTTTCAGATTCGGTCTGGCGCCATGAAATGATCATCAGTGCTCTGCGCCATATGGTGCTGCCGGTGTTGACGCTGGCCGTTGCGCCCACAACCGAAGTGATCCGCCTTATGCGTATCAGCACTATCGACGTGTTTGATCAAAACTACGTTAAAGCGGCGGCCACTCGCGGGCTGTCTCGTCTGACGATCCTGCGCCGTCACGTACTGCATAACGCCCTGCCGCCGGTCATCCCGCGTCTTGGGCTGCAATTTTCGACCATGCTGACCCTGGCGATGATCACAGAGATGGTCTTTAGCTGGCCAGGACTTGGCCGCTGGCTGATTAACGCCATTCGTCAGCAAGACTATGCGGCTATTTCCGCAGGCGTCATGGTGATTGGCTCGCTGGTCATCATCGTTAACGTTATTTCCGATATTTTGGGTGCAATGGCTAACCCACTGAAGCATAAGGAATGGTATGCCTTACGATAACGTATACAGCGAAAAGCGCACACCCGGTGTGCTGCGTACCGTGTGGCGTAAATTCTATGGTGACACCACAGCTATGATTGGCCTGTATGGCTGTGGCGCTCTGGTGTTGTTGTGCATTTTTGGTTCGTGGTTTGCGCCTTATGGAATCGACCAGCAGTTTCTCGGTTATCAGCTTTTACCGCCTTCCTGGTCGCGTTATGGTGAAGTGTCCTTCTTTTTAGGCACTGACGATCTGGGCCGCGATGTATTAAGCCGCCTGCTGAGCGGCGCAGCACCAACGGTGGGTGGTGCGTTTGTGGTTACGCTGGCTGCAACCATTTGCGGCCTGGCGCTGGGGATTTTTGCCGGTTCAACCCACGGCTTGCGCTCCGCCGTGATGAATCACATTCTGGATACGCTGCTCTCTATTCCTTCCCTGCTGCTGGCCATTATCGTCGTGGCCTTTGCTGGCCCGCATCTGACTCATGCCATGTTCGCCGTCTGGCTGGCTATCCTTCCGCGTCTGGTACGTTCGGTCTATAGCATGGTGCATGACGAGCTGGAAAAAGAGTATGTGGTAGCCGCGCGTCTGGATGGTGCAACCACATTCAATATCTTGTGGTTTGCCGTGCTGCCAAATATTGCGTCCGGGCTGGTCACGGAGATCACCCGCGCCCTGTCGATGGCGATTCTCGATATCGCCGCGCTGGGCTTCCTCGATCTTGGCGCTCAGCTTCCGTCACCCGAATGGGGAGCAATGCTGGGCGACGCGCTGGAACTTATCTACGTCGCCCCCTGGACCGTGATGTTACCCGGAGCCGCGATTATGGTCAGTGTGTTACTGGTCAACCTGCTTGGGGATGGTATTCGCCGGGCAATTAATGCGGGAGTGCAATAATGCCGTTACTCGATATCCGCAACCTGACGATTGAATTCAAGACCGGTGAAGGTTGGGTAAAAGCCGTTGACCGCATCAGCATCACGCTTGCGGAAGGTGAAATCCGGGGGCTGGTGGGTGAATCCGGTTCCGGTAAAAGCCTGATTGCGAAGGCCATCTGTGGTGTTGCGAAAGACAACTGGCGCGTTACCGCTGACCGTATGCGTTTTGATGATATTGACCTGCTACGTCTTTCTCCGCGTGAACGCCGCAAGCTGGTGGGACATAACGTGTCGATGATTTTTCAGGAGCCACAATCCTGTCTTGATCCCTCCGAGCGTGTGGGTAAACAGCTGATGCAAAATATCCCCGGCTGGACGTACAAGGGCCGCTGGTGGCAACGCGTTGGCTGGCGCAAGCGCCGTGCCATCGAACTGCTGCACAGGGTCGGCATCAAAGATCACAAAGATGCGATGCGCAGTTTCCCTTACGAACTGACCGACGGCGAATGCCAGAAAGTGATGATTGCCATCGCCCTGGCGAACCAGCCGCGTCTGCTGATTGCCGATGAACCCACAAACGCGATGGAACCCACCACCCAGGCACAGATTTTCCGCCTGCTGACGCGTCTTAATCAGAACAACAACACCACCATTTTGCTGATCAGCCATGACCTGCAAATGCTGAGCAAATGGGCCGATAAGATTGATGTGATGTACTGTGGTCAGACGGTAGAAACGGCCATCAGCGAAGAGCTGGTGAACACCCCGCATCATCCTTATACCCAGGCACTGATCCGCGCTATTCCTGATTTTGGCAGCGCCATGCCGCACAAAAGCCGACTGAATACCCTGCCTGGGGCAATTCCGTTGCTGGAATCACTGCCCATCGGCTGTCGTCTTGGCCCGCGCTGCCCTTATGCCCAGCGTAAATGTATTGAGACGCCACGGTTATCAGGGGCCAAAAACCATCTTTATGCCTGTCATTTCCCGTTGAACATGGAGAGAGAGTGAAATGGTCGAAACTTTGCTGGAAGTTCGCAACCTGAGTAAGACCTTTCGCTACCGGACAGGGTTATTTCATCGCCAGACCGTCGAAGCGGTTAAACCCCTGAGCTTTACGCTGCGCGAAAAACAGACGCTGGCCATTATCGGCGAGAACGGCTCCGGAAAATCTACGCTCGCGAAAATGCTCGCCGGAATGGTTGAGCCCACTGCAGGGGAAGTGCTGATTGACGATCATCCGCTGGAATTTGGTGATTACTCGTTTCGCAGCCAGCGCATCCGTATGATTTTTCAGGATCCGTCGACATCCCTCAACCCGCGCCAGCGCATTTCGCAAATTCTGGACTTCCCGCTGAGATTAAACACGGAACTGGAGCCGGAAGAGCGCCGCAAGCGGATTATCGAAACCCTGCGCATGGTCGGCTTGCTGCCTGACCACGAGAGTTATTATCCGCATATGCTTGCTCCGGGGCAGAAGCAGCGTCTGGGTCTGGCGCGCGCGTTAATTTTACGCCCGAAAGTGATTATCGCCGACGAAGCGCTGGCTTCGCTGGATATGTCGATGCGTTCGCAGTTAATTAACCTGATGCTGGAATTGCAGGAAAAACAGGGTATCTCTTATATCTATGTAACCCAGCATCTTGGCATGATGAAGCACATTAGCGATCAGGTGCTGGTGATGCATCAGGGCGAAGTGGTTGAACGCGGAAGTACTGCAGATGTGATGGCCTCCCCGCTTCATGAGCTGACGAAAAGACTGATTGCCGGGCATTTTGGTGAAGCCTTAACCGCCGATGCATGGCGAAAAGACCGTTAACCGCGCGTCAAAAGAGTGGTCGGATTAACTAAGCACGCGACACGTGATATTATCGCCGCGTTTTAACGACGATTGTCCCAAGAAGATGACGATCGCCACAACAATGAATATAAGGATTAAAGCTATGGGTTTTCTTTCCGGTAAGCGCATTCTGGTGACCGGCGTTGCCAGCAAACTGTCCATCGCATACGGCATCGCACAGGCTATGCATCGCGAAGGCGCTGAGCTGGCGTTCACCTACCAGAACGACAAGCTGAAAGGCCGTGTTGAAGAGTTTGCCGCGCAGCTGGGTTCCAGCATTGTTCTGGAATGTGACGTTGCACAAGATGAAAGCATCGATGGCATGTTCGCTGAACTGGCAAAAACGTGGGAAAAATTCGACGGTTTCGTTCACTCCATCGGCTTCGCGCCTGGCGACCAGCTGGACGGTGACTACGTGAACGCGGTAACCCGTGAAGGCTTCAAAATCGCTCACGACATCAGCTCTTACAGCTTCGTGGCGATGGCTAAATCTTGCCGCACCATGCTGAACCCGGGCGCTGCACTGCTGACTCTGTCCTATCTGGGCGCAGAGCGTGCAATCCCTAACTACAACGTTATGGGTCTGGCTAAAGCATCCCTGGAAGCAAACGTGCGCTACATGGCGAACGCGATGGGTCCAGAAGGTGTGCGTGTTAACGGTATCTCTGCTGGCCCAATCCGCACCCTGGCGGCGTCTGGCATCAAAGACTTCCGTAAAATGCTGGCACACTGCGAAGCGGTAACCCCGATTCGCCGTACCGTTACCATTGAAGATGTGGGTAACTCCGCAGCATTCCTGTGCTCTGACCTTTCCGCGGGTATCTCCGGCGAAGTGGTTCACGTTGATGGCGGCTTCAACATCGCTGCAATGAACGAGCTGGAAATCAAATAAGTTGTCACTCTCTTCCCGCCCGGGAAGAGAGTTTTTCCTCTCCTGCAAGACCTTTCGTTATTCCGTTCTGCTATTTATTATCACCTAACAATATTTTTCCCCTCATCCGCCTTACGCCAGGATATTGATCGCCATTTTGAGATCAAGGAACGCCCATGGAACAACGCCGTTTTTCTGGCAAAGGCCACTGGTATCATGAAACCCAGTCAAATCATTCGCAGACGGATGTTCTGCCTCTGGTGCCCGAAGCCGCTTACGTTGACGATCGTTTTTTGCTCGATTTAGCCCTTCCCGAAGAGATTGTCACCGGATGCGAAAGCTGGCTTGCCCCTGCCAGAGCGCTCTGTCACCAATTGTTTCCGCTCAACGTCGCCGTAAGCCGTCTGCGGACACTCAGCGCGTACGACAGGCTGAGCACTGCATTGACCGTTGCTCAGGCGTGCGGCGTTCAACGGCTCTGTAACCACTACGCTGCCCTGCTCGCCCCGCTTCCCGGCCCGGATTCCTCACGAGAAAGCAATCGCCGCCTTGCCCAAATTACCCAGTATGCCCGCCAGCTTGCCAGCTCTCCTGACGTTATCGACGATAAAGCGCAGCAACAACTCGATGAAGTCGGTCTGACAACCTACGACATTGTGCTGATCAACCAGATAATCGGCTTCACTGGATTCCAGGCACGCGTGGTGGCGGCGTTTCAGGCCTTACTGGGGCATCCTGTGCGCTGGCTACCGGGGCATCATATCCAGCCTCATGCGCTAATCAGTGGCACGAACAGGCTTCCGGGTGAATGGGAGTGCAACCTGCCCGTTGTCGAATTGCGCTATGCCAGTGCCCAGCAGCTTGAACTGCTCGCCCGCTGGCAGGCGCAACCTGAACTTCAGGCGCTGACGCCCGTTCTGTGTCATGAGCCGGCCCTGCTAGCCCTGACCGGGGAGATCCTGACCGGCGGTATTCATTCGTCTGTCGATGATGCATCCTCTGCGGCACTGGCTAGTGCAACTGTGCTGCTAAACTGCTCCCCAGACCGGTTCAGCGCCGCACAGTTTACCCCTCTGACCCAAAGTGGCCTGAGCGAAGTTCAGGCAATTAATCTTCTTACCTGGAGTGCATTTAACGGCTGGCTTGACCGTCTTGGCATCGCCTTCGGTAAAGGGGAATAACCATACTAATTACCTAAAGAGCGCTTGCTGTAGCAGTGAGAATCGCGTAAAACTGTCAGCCGCTCAATGGCTACGAAAATAGAACATTATGTTTCAGGACAACCCGCTGCTAGCGCAGCTAAAACAGCAACTGCATTCCCAGACGCCGCGTGCAGAAGGGGTCGTAAAAGCCACGGAAAAGGGCTTTGGCTTCCTTGAAGTCGATGCGCAGAAAAGCTACTTCATTCCGCCTCCGCAGATGAAAAAAGTGATGCACGGCGATCGCGTCACTGCCGTCATTCACACCGAGAAAGAACGTGAGTCCGCCGAGCCGGAAGAACTGATCGAACCTTTCCTGACCCGTTTCGTGGGTAAGGTACATAAAAAAGACGACCGTCTGTCTATCGTTCCGGATCATCCCCTGCTGAAAGATGCCATTCCGTGCCGCGCTGCGCGTGGTGTTGAGCATGATTTTAAAGAAGGTGACTGGGCCGTTGCTGAAATGCGCCGTCATCCTCTGAAAGGCGATCGCGGTTTCTATGCGGAACTGACCCAGTTCATTACCTTTGGCGACGATCATTTCGTCCCATGGTGGGTGACGCTGGCACGCCATAATCTTGAAAAAGAAGCGCCAGATGGCGTAGCAACCGAAATGCAGGACGAAGGTCTGGCACGTCGTGACCTGACTGCTCTGGATTTTGTCACTATCGACAGTGCCAGCACTGAAGATATGGATGATGCCCTGTTTGCTGAAGAGTCAGCTGACGGCAAAATGCATCTGACCGTAGCGATTGCCGATCCAACGGCATGGATCGTTGAAGGCAGTAAGCTGGACGATGCTGCGAAAATTCGCGCATTCACCAACTACCTGCCGGGCTTCAACATCCCGATGCTGCCACGCGAACTGTCCGACGATCTCTGCTCGCTGCGTGCAAACGAAATCCGTCCTGTTCTCGCCTGCCGCATGATCATTGCTGCTGACGGGACCATTGAAGACGATATCGAATTCTTTGCCGCCACCATCGAGTCTAAAGCCAAACTGGCCTATGACGACGTTTCTGACTGGCTGGAAAATTCCGGCAGCTGGAAACCAGAAAGCGAGGCTATTGCCGCGCAGATCCGTCTGCTGCATCGCATCTGCCTGAGCCGTAGCGAATGGCGTACCACTCACGCGCTGGTATTTAAAGACCGTCCTGATTACCGCTTTGTTCTCGGTGAAAAAGGCGAAGTGCTGAATATCGTCGCAGAGCCGCGTCGCATCGCGAATCGCATTGTTGAAGAAGCCATGATTTCCGCCAATATTTGTGCCGCGCGCGTGCTGCGCGACAAATTAGGTTTTGGCATTTACAACGTGCATACCGGTTTTGATCCGGCAAACACCGAAGCGCTGGCTGCCCTGCTGAAAAACCATGATGTTCACGTCGATCCTGAAGAAGTGCTGACACTGAACGGCTTCTGCAAACTGCGCCGCGAGCTGGATGCACAACCATCCGGTTTCCTGGACAGCCGTATTCGTCGCTTCCAGTCCTTCGCTGAAATCAGCACTGAGCCAGGGCCGCACTTTGGTCTGGGCCTTGAAGCCTACGCAACCTGGACTTCTCCAATCCGTAAGTATGGCGATATGGTTAACCATCGCTTGCTGAAAGCGATTATCAAAGGCGAATCCATTGCACGTCCGCAGGACGATACCACGGTACAGATGGCGGAACGTCGCCGCCTGAACCGCATGGCTGAGCGCGATGTCGGTGACTGGCTGTATGCTCGCTTCCTGAACGACAAAGCGGGTACTGACACCCGTTTCCCGGCAGAGATCATCGATATCAGCCGTGGTGGGATGCGTGTACGTCTGGTTGATAATGGCGCGGTTGCCTTTATCCCTGCTCCATTCCTGCACGCTGTTCGTGATGAACTGGTTTGTAGCCAGGAAAACGGTACCGTGCAAATCAAAGGCGAAACGGTTTATAAAGTCACAGACGTGATTGACGTAACCATCGCTGAAGTTCGCATGGAAACCCGTAGCATTATCGCGCGCCCTGCTGCCTGATAACTTATTAAAATGTCGGTCATTTCCTTTTTGGAAAGGCCGACATATCTTCAACCCGTCTTATTTCGCCAAATCACCATTTTTTCTTATTATTTTCCTCTTCTGCCCGCCAAAACTTGCCAGAATTATCTACATTAAAAGAGAGCCGTCATATCCGGTTACGTGAATTTTTATACCGCACGTATCCTTTTTGACGCGACTCGTTTTAATATAATAAAACTGGGAAAAAACAATAAGTTCACTTCGGTTTTGCCGCTGTCTCACTACGGAAAAGTCGACTGCAATTGAATAATGTTTGCGCTAATGAGCAGCCGCAGGAGAAAACATGATGGATGATCTGGAGCAGAATTTGCTGTTTCGTTACATGGGTACGCACAGCCCCTGGTGGCGACTGACAGCCGATAGCAATGCTCTGCATCTGGCCACCAGCGAAAGTGCCGATGTTATTCAGGTCGTTGCGCTGAGTGATGAGCAGGCCGATCTCATTCGTCAACTTACCGTTATTACCTCCAGCATTACGATGACGTTGCCACTGTATGGTGTTGATGTCCCTGTTCATTTGGTCGGCCGTAAAATCAATAAAAAAGAGTGGGCTGGCACAGCATCGGCCTGGAACGATACCCCTTCTGTTGCCCGCGACCTGCTCCAGGGACTCTCATTTGCAGAGCAGGTTGTCTCCGAAGCCAACTCCGTGATTGTCATCCTCGATCAAAACGGGAACATTCAGCGTTTCAACCGTCTTAGCGAAGAGTATACCGGTCTGAAAGAACAGGAAGTAATCGGCCAGAACGTTTTTAAGCTGTTCATGAGCCGCAGTGAAGCGGCCGCGTCCAAACGCAACATTACCGGTTTTTTTCGTAACGGCAGTTCCTATGAAGTCGAGCGCTGGATCAAAACGCGCAAGGGACAAAGATTGTTTCTGTTCCGAAACAAATTTGTTCACAGCGGCAGCGGTAAGAATGAAATTTACCTTATCTGTTCAGGAACCGATATCACCGAGGAACGCCGCGCCCAGGAGCGCCTGCGCGTGCTGGCGAATACCGATACCATCACTGGGTTGCCTAACCGGAATGCTATCCACGAACTGATATCCGACGCCATAGAGGCGCGCGGAGAAACCCAGGTCGGCGTGGTGTATCTCGACCTGGATAACTTCAAAAAGGTAAATGATGCCTACGGGCATATGTTCGGCGATCAGTTATTACAGGCGGTTGCCCTGGCGATCCTGAGTTGTCTGGATGATGGGCAAATCCTCGCCCGTCTCGGTGGCGATGAGTTTATCGTGCTGGCAACGGACACTTCGCAAGGTACGCTGGAGGCGATGGCCTCGCGGATCCTCACCCGCTTACGCCAGCCATTCCGCATCGGACTGATTGAGATTTATACCGGCTGCTCGCTCGGTATCGCCCT
This sequence comes from Enterobacter sp. Li2LvB3, assembly GCF_056156645.1. Taxonomy (NCBI): domain Bacteria; kingdom Pseudomonadati; phylum Pseudomonadota; class Gammaproteobacteria; order Enterobacterales; family Enterobacteriaceae; genus Enterobacter; species Enterobacter sp. Li2LvB3. The sequence goes on from NZ_JBSICG010000002.1 coordinate 64,364, forward strand.
TGCGCCTCAGCACGGCATCGATCGCGAAAGCGTCATTCGTAACGCAGATACAGCAATGTATACCGCCAAAGAGAGCGGCCGCGGTAAGTTCTGCGTCTTCTCGCCAGAGATGAACCAGCGCGTTTTCGAGTACCTTTGGCTTGATACCAACCTGCGTAAAGCGCTGGATAACGATCAGTTGCTAATTCACTATCAGCCGAAAATGACCTGGCGTGGCGAAATCAGAAGCCTGGAAGCGCTGGTACGCTGGCAGTCACCGGAGCGCGGCCTTATCCCGCCGCTGGAATTTATCTCCTATGCCGAAGAGTCGGGGCTGATTGTGCCGCTTGGCCGCTGGGTTATGCTCGATGTGGTACGCCAGGTTGCCAAATGGCGCGATAAGGGCATTAATCTGCGCGTCGCAGTTAACGTCTCGGCGCGTCAGCTCGCCGACCAGACCATTTTCAGCGATTTAAAACAGGCGCTGAAAGATTTGAACTTTGAATACTGCCCTATCGATGTGGAATTAACCGAAAGCTGCCTGATTGAAAACGAAGAACTGGCGCTTTCGGTTATCCAGCAGTTCAGCCAACTCGGGGCGCAAATCCACCTGGATGACTTTGGTACGGGGTACTCGTCACTTTCGCAATTAGCGCGTTTCCCAATCGATGCGATTAAGCTCGATCAGTCATTCGTTCGGGATATTCATAAGCAGTCGATTTCACAATCGCTGGTGCGTGCGATCGTTGCGGTGGCGCAGGCGCTGAATTTACAAGTTATTGCCGAAGGTGTAGAGAGCGCAAAAGAAGACGCCTTTCTGACTAAGAACGGCGTCAATGAACGGCAGGGATACCTGTTTGCTAAGCCTATGCCCGCTGCCGCATTCGAGCGATGGCTAAAGCGTTATCAGGCGCGAAAAATGCGTTAACTGGCTTTGCGTAAACCCGCAGCGTGGTGGCGGTCCTGCAGCATAACCAGACGCTCCATATAGGCAATATCTTTGGGTTCGAGGCAAAACGCAGCGTCGACCCAATCTTCAGTAATGTCCATCAACTCGCTACGCGGAAGTTGCAGAACGCGTGTACGGGCGCGCAGCATTGCCCTTACCCCGTTCATCTTCGGCTGTAATGTGTCGATAAACGTACGTACCGCCATATAGCTTTGTCCTGGCTCGAAAAGGACATCCACTAACCCGTGCTGTTCGTACCACTCCGCAGTATGAGACTCCCCTTTGTAGATAAGTTCCTCCGCCAGTTTCATACCTGAACGACGGGCAACCAGCGAATACCCCCCCATACCCGGGAACAAGTTGAAGGCAATTTCAGGAAATCCTAAACGTGCATCGCGCTGGCCAAGAACAAAATGGTGCGCCAGGGCCGCCTCAAATCCACCACCTAAGGCGCTGCCTTCAACCATCGCCAGTGTAATAGCGCCAGTATCAAAACCGCGTGATGCGGCGTGTACGCAATCGACACAAGCTCGGGCATAGGCACGTAATGCCTCGCGACGCCCGTTCTGTATGCAATCGACAAAGAACTTCAAATCGCCCCCCGTGTTGTACATATCAGGAACAAGCGAGCCGGTGACCCAGAAGTCGACAACAAAACCAGACTGCCGCACCAGCCAGGACAAGTTCATGATCTCCTCAATCAACGCGTGGTTGAAGCAAGGTCGTGGCTGGGACTTCAACATCATCCAGACGGTGTGGCGTTCCTCCTCATAATACGCAGCGAGTTGGGTAAAACGTTCAGCATCAGTGAACAGTGTGCAAGTAGCTTGATTGATAACTGTCATAGTCTAATTCCTCATATAAAAAAGCGCCTTGCGCGCAGAATTAGCCTAATCCACACATTCAACTCACTGCATGAGGAGGGATAAATTTATCACTTTCATTTATGTAATTTCCTTATTGCATTTTTTCCCTTCTCTTTTGATCCTATTTTCTGCATCATTGAAAATATTAACTTTTCGCTCCAGGGGTGAAATTATGTCCAACATTGATGCACTGACCGTGGCACAACGTATTGATACCGTGCTGGATATCCTGGTTGCGGGCGATTATCACTCTGCTATCCGTAATCTTGAGATCTTAAAATCCGAATTGCTGGCTCAGAATGGCGCCGACACCGCACCAGAAAGCGCGCAACCTAAAGCCCCGTGGGAAGTGTAACCACCACGTTTCCGACCTCGTTCAGCTTTTTTTAAATGGATGCTATGAATTCCCGACAACAACTCATTTTACAGATGGTCATCGATCAGGGACGCGTGAGCGTGGTCGACCTCGCTAAAACCACCGGCGTATCTGAAGTCACAATCCGTCAGGATCTTAATCTGCTGGAAAAACAGAGTTACCTGCGTCGTGCGCACGGGTATGCCGTTCCTCTTGATAGCGAAGACGTCGAAACGCGCATGATGAACAACTATGCGCTGAAGCGTGAACTCGCAGAGTTTGCGGCTTCTCTGGTGAATAATGGTGAGACGGTATTTATCGAGAACGGCAGCAGCAATGCGCTACTGGCGCGTACGCTTGCCGACCAGAAAGACATCACAATCATCACCGTCAGCAGTTATATCGCTCATCTGCTTAAAGAAACCCGCTGCGAAGTGATTCTGCTCGGGGGTATTTATCAGAAAAAAAGCGAGAGTATGGTTGGGCCTCTAACCCGGCAATATGTTCAGCAAGTGCACTTCAGTAAAGCCTTTATCGGGATCGACGGCTGGCAGGCAGAGACAGGTTTTACCGGCCGGGACATGATGCGTTCAGATGTGGTTAACGCGGTACTTGAAAAAGAGTGTGAAGCCATTGTTCTCACCGACAGTTCAAAATTTGGCGCGGTTCACCCTTATATGATGGGGCCGATTTCCCGTTTCAGTCGCGTAATTACCGATGATAGGTTAAGTAACGAACATCGCCAGCAACTCGAACATACTGGCCTGACGGTCGATATTGTCAAAAACCCCGCATAATATCTTTTCTGCGCCCGGCTCCCGGGCGCCGTCAATTTCATCTCTGAGAGAATTCCTGGACTCCCTTTAAGACTTTTTACCTGTTTAACCAGCGTTAAAATCGTAAAATTAATATTAGCGATATAACAGGAAGTGACTATCACCTGCGTGATTACGTAACGCCTGCGCGACCAGCTTTCACGGGAAACGGAATTTAAGTATGCCAATGGTCTATACTTAAAGTGTATTTCTTTCCGTGAATCGATAATTCAGGAGAAAGTATTATGTCTTTAACCAGCAAAAAATTAACCGCAGCTGTTCTGGCTGTTGCTCTGGCAATGTCCCTGAGCGCATGTTCCAACTGGTCAAAACGCGACCGTAACACTGCCATTGGCGCCGGTGCCGGTGCAATCGGTGGTGCGGTCTTAACTGACGGTAGTACGCTGGGTACGTTAGGTGGTGCTGCTGTTGGCGGTATTATCGGTCACCAGGTGGGCAAATAATCTCCATAACGGCAGCCACCGATATAAAGATAATTTTGAATATATTTCAGGTCTGACTTACGCACGTAAAAATAGAGCCACGGTATTTACCGTGGCTCACTTATTTTAACCGCCCGCCAGTTTTACGTTCATACCTTTGGCTTCGAGCAGTGACTTAATTAAATCTCGTTTGTCGCCCTGAATTTCAATAATACCGTCTTTCACAGCGCCGCCACATCCGCATTTCTTTTTAAGCTCAGCTGCAAGTTTCGCCAGTTCAGCATCGTCTGCATCAATACCGGTAATCAGGCAAACACCTTTACCCTTTCTGCCACTGGTCTGACGCTGGATGCGCACTACGCCGTCGCCTTTCGGGCGCTCTGCCGCAGCTTTGGGTTCATCGATGCGGCCGGTTTCAGTGGAGTACACCAGGCGGCTGTTAGAATCGCTCATTACGCGCCCTTCTTCAGTGAGGCATTGATGGCCTTCAGCGTTTGAGCCGGGTTAGCCGATTGCGTTATCGGGCGACCGATAACCATATAGTCAACACCCGCCGCCAGCGCCTGCTCAGGCGTCATGATGCGGCGCTGATCGCCCACGTCACTTCCTGCCGGACGAATACCCGGTGTGACAAGCTTGAACGCCTGACCCAGTTCAGATTTGAAGCGTACAGCTTCCTGCGCGGAACAGACCACCCCGTCCAGACCACAGTTTTGTGTCAGGCGCGCAAGGCGTTCAGCATGCTCAGCAGGTGACAACGTCACGCCAAGATCGCGCAGGTCACTTTCGTCCATGCTGGTCAGAACCGTTACGGCAATCAGTAATGGCGCGTCTTTGCCAAAAGGTACAAGCGCTTCACGCGCGGCAGTCATCATACGCGCCCCGCCCGATGCATGGACGTTTACCATCCATACACCCAGTTCGGCAGCCGCGGCAACCGCATGTGCCGTGGTGTTGGGGATATCGTGAAATTTCAGGTCGAGGAAGATTTCAAAGCCCCGCTGTTGGAGGTCACGCACGATTTGTGGCCCAAACAGCGTGAACATTTCTTTGCCGACTTTCAGGCGGCAGTCACGCGGATCAATGCCATCGACGAAGGCAAGTGCAGCATCGCGGTTATTGTAATCGAGAGCAACAACAACAGGAGAATCAGTAACTACGCGGGAAGCGGAGGAAGTAACAGACGTCATGACCAGCCCTTTTTCGTCTATGGGCGCACAGCGGCGCGGAACAGATAAACGGCCAGCATTCTACCTGCCGGCGCCACAAATGAACAGAATCGATTTCTTTTCCTGCCAGGCTAATGACTGCACGGTGCTGACAATATATAAAACACACATTAGTATGTTGTAACTAAAATAATGCGTTTTAAAAAATTACTGCCCGTCAAGGCCGCGAATAGGCTTAATCGTGGACCACGCACGGCACGAAGGACAGTGCCAGTAAAGCGTATAAGCGGTGAAACCGCATTTCTGGCAGCGATAGCGCGGCTTACTGCGCACCTGTTCACCCACCATGTCGCGCAGCACCATCAGGCTCTCTTTAGCGCGCCCTTCTTCCGCATCATTCAGGTGATAGTCCATCAGCTTATGGAAGACCCGCATTGTTGGATGGCGCTGAAGCTGACGGGTGATATACACCTGCGCCGTGTCACTGCCTTCGTGCTGTTCAACAACGTCAGACAGCATCAGCTCGGCGGTAGCTCCGGTGTTTTCCTCGACACAACGACGCAGGAAGGTGACCCACTCATCTTGTTTATTCAACTGCTGGTAGCAGGTTTGCAGCATTTCCAGCGTTTCGCTAACCAGCTCTTTATCCTGATCAATCACCCGCAGCAGGCATTCAACCGCTTTGGCAAACTCACCGTTTGCCATAAAGACGCGACCCATCATGATGGAAATACGCGCACTGTTACGGTCAGCCGCGGCACCTTTTTTCAGCAATGTCATGGCTTTATCCATGTCATCGCTACCCATCTGTTGCAATGCGAGTTCACAGTAGAAATGGGCTATCTCAACGCGCTGTTTGTCTTTACCCAGCTTCACCAGACGTTCAGCAGTATCAATGGCCTTCTGCCAGTCGCTTGTCGCCTGGTAGATCTGCAACAACTGCTGCAACGCGCTGATTCGAAAATCGGTTTCATCGACCAGTTGCGTAAACATGTCTTCGGCACGGTCGTACAGACCGGCGGCCATGTAGTCACGGCCCAGTTGCTGAACCGCGAGTAAGCGCTGATCGTAGGTCAGCGAAGCGCTTTCCATGAGGGTCTGGTGAATGCGGATCGCGCGGTCAACTTCGCCTCGCGAGCGGAACAGGTTTCCGAGGGTAAGATGGGCTTCAACGGTACCGGTGTCCTCTTTAAGCATATCGAGGAACAGGTCTACCGCTTTATCCTGTTGGTTGCTCAGCAGGAAGTTCACCCCCGCAACATAGTCACGGGAGAGTCGGTTTGCTTCATCCTGCTTTGTTTGTTGCGCACTTCTGCGGCCCATATACCAGCCATAGGCTGCGGCTACAGGCAAAAGCAGAAACAACAACTCCAGCATATTCGATTATTCCTTGGCTACCGGCACACCAGAACGCTCTGGAATGTCAGCCGCGGGCGCAATTTGAAGTTCAAGGCGTTTGATTTTACGTTCAGCGCGCGCAAGAGAAACACGAACTTTAAGCCAGAACAGACCGCAAACCAGCCAGCCGATGATAAATCCCGCAGCGAACAACACCGCGAGCAGGCTTGATACCCGGTACTCACCTTGTGCCAGCAGATAGTTAAACGTCACCTGTTGGTCGTTCTGCGCACCCAATGTGACTGAAATGACAAAAATCGCCAATACCAGTAAGAAAATGAGTAAATATTTCACATTACTTCCCGTTATGTGGTTCAAGCGAATAAAGTGTGTTCAACTTACCGCAATCAGCCTTATAAACTATCATTTTAGTGACGGGCGCGATACGGAAAAAGTAACGCGCCAGCATGGGATTTATGGGCTAAATGCAGAATATCAACCGTCAGACCCCGCTTTGCTCTCTTTCCGCGATTTCTTTCTTCTCTTCCGGTGGCGGCGTCAGCGGCCCACACACTCTCTGGGCAAGCCAGGTGGCGAAGGTCACCAGCACCCAGGAGATAAGCGTGGCAACAATCAAATCACGTGGCCAGTGCATACCCAGCAGCAGACGGCTTCCCATCACAGCCGTTGCCCACACCAGCAACACAGCTATCGTCACCGTCCGGCGACGTGGCCAGAGTAACCCCACACCAAGTAACGCCCAGCTGGCAGCAAACATCGTATGACCGGAAGGGAACGCGAATCCAGCTCCTTTTTGCCAGTGCTTACGCAAAAACTTGGGAATATCCTGTTGTTCCGAAAGTTGTTCTTTGACCAGCGCGCCACGGTCCTTACGCTTTAAATTGTAGAACTCATCCACAGGGACATGGTGCGTTTTTTCCAGCCAGACAACGAACGGGCGTGGCTCCTGCACTTGGTCTTTCACCCAGGACTTCACCCCTTGCCCAACGACAATTGCCGCCGCAAGAATGGCAAATAGCATTACTGCAGGGCGAAGACGAAAACGCAGGCACCACAGGAACCATGCACACAGCAGTACATGGGTAATGATCCCCCAGGGTTGAGAAACCGTTTCTGTTATCCAGTACAGAACTTTAAGCCAGGCAGTATGTTGTCCGGGCTGCCATGTCCAGCCGGAAATCCACACGGCCAGGGGCATGATAAGTAAGATGGCCGCACCTGCTGCCGTTCGTCGGGCAATTGAAAGCATGTCTTCTCCTTGTTCGCTAAGCGTCACAATCATAACTGAATTTAGCCCGGCAGGTGGATATGTCGGATCGTGCGTTTAACGTTCGTATAGCATGGCGGCGATTAGGTGAAGTTGCTGAGCTTGTGGCAAAATGAACAGATACAGAAAGCCAAACAGGCGAAAGACACGAAACGTGTCAGCATACTCTGGAGAATCACATGCAGCTTAAACGTGTGGCAGAAGCCAAACTGCCAACCCCATGGGGCGATTTCCTGATGGTGGGATTTGAAGAACTGGCAACCGGACAGGATCACGTCGCCTTAGTGTTTGGCGACATTTCAGGGCAGACACCGGTGTTGTCTCGCGTCCATTCGGAGTGTCTGACTGGCGATGCCTTGTTCAGCCTGCGCTGCGACTGCGGTTTCCAGCTGGAAGCGGCCCTGACGCACATCGCGGAGGAAGGTCGCGGGGTTCTGCTCTATCACCGCCAGGAAGGCCGTAATATCGGTCTGTTGAATAAAATCCGTGCTTACGCCCTTCAGGATCAGGGTTACGATACGGTCGAAGCTAACCATCAACTCGGTTTTGCCGCCGATGAGCGTGATTTCACCCTGTGTGCAGATATGTTCAAGCTGCTGGGTGTGGATGCAGTACGTCTGCTGACGAACAACCCGCGTAAAGTTGAGATCCTGACGGAAGCCGGCATCAATATTGTTGAACGTGTACCGCTGATTGTGGGGCGTAACCCGAAAAATGCCCACTATCTCGACACCAAAGCCGCGAAAATGGGCCATCTGTTAAGCGAATAATTGCTGTAAGCCCGGCGCGATAATTCGCGCCGGGCACGTTCAATCAATCCAGCATCTTCCGAATCACATAATGCAGGATGCCGTCATTCTGGTAATACGTCAGCTCTGTTGCGGTATCGATGCGACACCGGCAATCAAGCATTTCTGTTTTCCCGTCAGCACGCGTGAGCTTCACCGGCACAGTTTTACCCGGTTGCAGATTTTGCAATCCACTGATGTCTATCTGCTCCTCCCCGGTCAACCCCAGCGTTTTGCGCGTCATGCCCTGCGGGAACTCAAGTGGCAAAATCCCCATACCAATCAGATTCGAACGGTGAATACGTTCAAATGACTCGGCAATAACCACCCGTACACCCAGCAGACGCGGTCCTTTTGCCGCCCAGTCACGGCTTGAGCCGGAACCGTACTCTTTACCGGCGATAACCGCGAGTGGAACACCCGCCTGCTGATAACTGACCGCCGCATCATACATCGATACCACTTCCGTTCCTGGCAGATAGCGAGTCATGCCCCCTTCCACGCCCGGTACCATTTCATTGCGGATACGAATATTGGCAAACGTACCGCGCATCATGACCTCATGGTTACCACGACGCGAACCGTACGAGTTAAAGTCCCTGCGCTCCACACCACGTCCTTGCAGATAGCGCCCTGCAGGGCTGTCGGCTTTTATACTGCCTGCCGGAGAGATATGGTCTGTGGTAACGGAGTCGCCCAGCATTGCCAGCACGCGCGCCCCCTGGATATCTTTCAGCGGCGCAGGCTGAGCCTGCATCTCATCAAAGAAAGGCGACAGGCGGATATAAGTCGAATCATCCTGCCAGGCGTAGGTGTCAGACCCCTCTACCGCAATGGCTTTCCACTCAGGCGTGCCTTCAAACACTTCCGAGTACTCTTTATGGAACATTTCGGTAGAAACCTGCTCAACCGCGCGCGCAATTTCCTGCGATGTCGGCCATATATCTTTGAGGTAAACTGGCTGGTTGTTCCTGTCCTGGCCAAGCGGGTCGGAAACCAGATTGATGTTCATGTTGCCGGCCAGCGCATAAGCCACAACCAACGGAGGTGATGCCAGCCAGTTAGTTTTCACCAACGGGTGAATACGGCCTTCGAAATTGCGGTTACCGGACAAAACAGCCCCAACCGTCAGATCACCCTGTTTTATCGCCAGCTCAATAGGCTCAGGCAGAGGCCCTGAGTTCCCGATACAGGTGGTACATCCGTATCCCACAAGATTAAACCCAAGTTCGTCCAGATACGGTGTGAGCTTTGCCTTGGCCAGATAATCGGATACCACTTTCGACCCCGGAGCCAGCGACGCTTTCACCCACGGTTGCGGTTTTAACCCTAGCTCTACGGCTTTTTTCGCCAGCAGACCCGCGGCCATCAGCACGCTCGGGTTAGAGGTATTGGTACAGGAGGTAATTGCCGCAATGACAACTGCGCCTTCCGGCAACTGCCAGGTTTGCCCGTTCAGAACATAATCTACCGGGCGATGATCTTTTTGCGCTGCGTTAAGCTCCAGCTCGTTACTGGCCGCAAACGCTTTTGGTACGTTTTGTAGCGCCACCCTATCCTGCGGACGTTTTGGCCCTGCCAGGCTTGCCTCTACGGAGCCCATATCAAGCTCCAGCGTGCTGGTAAAGACCGGCTCATCGCCCGGGTTGCGCCACATCCCCTGCGCTTTGGTGTAAGCCTCTACGAGCGCCACCTGCTCTTCTGTGCGCCCACTCAGGCGTAAATATTCCAGCGTGACATTATCAACCGGGAAAAAGCCGCAGGTTGCACCATACTCTGGCGACATATTGGCAATAGTGGCACGGTCGGCAAGCGGCAGTGAATCAAGGCCGTCACCGTAGAACTCAACAAATTTGCCGACCACACCATGCTGGCGCAGCATCTGAGTGACTGTCAGCACCAGATCCGTGGCAGTAATACCCTCAGGAAGCTTGCCGTTGAGTTTAAAACCCACTACGTCGGGTATTAGCATTGAAACCGGCTGCCCGAGCATCGCGGCTTCAGCTTCAATCCCCCCAACACCCCAGCCCAGCACACCCAGGCCATTAATCATGGTGGTATGCGAATCGGTGCCCACCAGCGTATCGGGGTATGCGATCCACTCTTTACCCTGTAACTCGCTCCAGACGGCTTTCCCCAGATACTCCAGGTTAACCTGGTGGCAAATGCCGGTGCCGGGTGGCACGACACTGAACCGACTGAAAGCTTGTTGTCCCCACTTCAGAAAGACATAGCGCTCGTGATTTCGCTCCATCTCCAGACGCACGTTCTCATCGAACGCACCCTCGTCACCAAAGCGGTCGACAGTGACGGAGTGGTCAATAACCAGATCCACCGGGGATAGCGGGTTTACTTTCGCCGTATTTCCACCAAGACGTTTTACGGCTTCCCGCATGGCGGCTAAATCAACAACGGCAGGTACACCCGTGAAGTCCTGCATCAGCACCCTCGCAGGGCGATAGGCAATTTCCCGGTCAGCGTGGGCATGTTTTAGCCAGCCTGCCAGTGCATGAATGTCATCCGCAGTGACAGAATCGTCATCCTGCCAGCGTAAGAGGTTTTCCAGTAAAACTTTCAGCGACTTGGGTAACCGCGAAATGTCCCCAAGGCTTTTGGCAGCCAGCGGCAAACTGTAGTAATACCAGGTTTTGTTTTCTGCCTGCAACGTGTCCTTACTGGCTTCGCGTAGGGTTAACGACATAAGCTCCTCCTTAATTGCAGAGATACCCTGATAAATTCCAGGGCCGTAATTAAAGATAACACATGGTGGATGTAACGTTTTGATAACAACCCAAATTGATAAATTGTCGCGAGTGAAGAAGGCGGGTAAAAAACAAAAAACCCCGCCGTAGCGAGGTTTTATCAATCAGTAAAAGGTTAGCCAGACAAGCTGACACCAGAAGAGAATCGACAACGAAAAAACGCCTATCCACGACCAGTATTTGAGAGTTCTCACGTTATTCATCATAGCAACACCAGACTTTATTAATTAGTGATCCTGAGTGAATTCCTCAGTACTATATTGCTGATGTGTATTTATAAAAGAGTACAAAAGCGCAGAGACATTCTTCGGACTATTCGCGTAATAACGCTCAAAACCAAATTATTGTTTTTTAGGTTCGTCTTCAGCGAAGATATCAATAAAGGCCTTCTGCTGGGGAGTGAGTTCCCATGAGGCTGGAACACTGGTAGCCGGCTCTTTACGCGCTTTGCGGCGACTGTTACGATGCTGACACATCTGTTTGACCGATTCTGTACGTACCGTCACTGTCATAGTTAACCCCAATATTTCCAGGCCAGGAGAGCAACCACCACCCAAAACAGGGCAGAGACAACAAAGACCGTCAGCCAGGCTTTGCGTTTAAGCGCAGGGTCCCTTTGCGGTTCTTCACTTCCTGACGGCATTGCTAACCTCATACAATCGACATCGCTTATCATTTTGATACCAAACAATTGGTACAAGTAATTATCAGTTGAGATAAATCCTAAAGAAACTTTAGCTGAAAAGCCAGTGAATTTACGCAGCGGCGCAGGTTAAATATTCAATCTTTTGACCAGAAATAAATAATTGAAACGAATTATTTGCGCAGTCGGAATTTACTTTCTACTTTTGTCGCAAATTCGCGACAGTAAAGCCTTATAAATAAAATGGGTTATGACATTATATGTCAGCGAAGTGCAGATGATGATAATTCTGATTTAGGTTTAAGCGGATATATCGGTATCTTTCCGTAATGGAAAGATACCGGGAGTGATTATTTGGCAGGGAGCTTAATGTCTTTAAACATCTCTTCGATGTCTTCATTGGAACGCAGAGCTACGGCGGTATCTACGACATCGCGCGTTAAATGCGGCGCAAAGCGCTGAATAAAATCATACATATAGCTGCGCAGGAAGGTGCTGCGGCGGAAACCAATTTTGGTTGTGCTATGGCTGAAAATATCATGCGCATCAAGACGGACTAAATCAGGGTCGGATACCGGATCAACCGCCATGCTGGCAATGACCCCTACCCCAAGCCCCAGCCGGACATAGGTTTTAATCACGTCTGCGTCAGTGGCCGTGAAGACGATCCGCGGCGTTAAACCTGCACGGTTAAATGCAGTGTCCAGCTCAGAACGACCGGTAAACCCGAAGGTATAGGTCACCAGCGGATATTGCGCCAGCTCTTCAATAGTCACCGAGCCCTTACCGGCCAGCGGGTGGTCGGGCGTAACCACAATCGAGCGATTCCAGTGGTAGCACGGCAGCATCACCAGGTCGTCGTAAAGATGCAGCGCTTCTGTGGCAATGGCGAAATCTGCGTTGCCCTTTGACACCGCTTCAGCGATTTGCGTGGGTGAGCCCTGATGCATATGCAATGATACGCGCGGGTAACGCTCGATAAAGCCCTTAATCACCCCTGGCAGGGCATAACGCGCCTGCGTATGGGTGGTGGCAATGTACAACGAACCTTTGTCAGGCCAGGTGTGCTCTCCTGCAACCGATTTAATTGCATCGACTTTAGAAAGCACTTCACGGGCAATACGGATTATCTCCTGCCCCGCGGGCGTAACCTGAGTGAGGTGTTTACCGCTACGGGCAAAAATCTGAATACCGAGTTCATCCTCCAGCATTCGAACTTGCTTACTGATGCCGGGTTGAGAGGTATATAGACCTTCAGCGGTAGAAGAGACGTTAAGGTTGTGATTTACCACCTCAACGATATAGCGAAGCTGCTGTAGTTTCATGCCGGACCATCCGATTTAGCGCACGCGGTCAATCGTTTAAGACGATTTGATAATAAGAAACGGGTTAACTATAACCACTATATCATTTATAGCCTGACTGTATAGTACGGAACAAAAAATAATAACGACGTAATAAAAAAGGGCCGGAAGACCGGCCCTTTTACAGGTAAGTTACGGTAAGTGCAGATTATTTTTTGCCTTCAGCCCATTTACCGTCAACAAAGAAGGCTGACCAGCCAGTCGCTTTACCTTCTTTCTCAGCGGCAACATACTGCTGTTTGGTTTTACGGCTAAAACGCACAACTGTCTTATTACCTTCGGGATCCTGCTGAGGCGCGTCGGCCAGATAACGCAGTTTCTCCGGCAGGCGATCGCGGAAGCGATACAACTCTTCTACCAGCGGCGCACGCGTTTCACGCGATTTCGGGAAGGTATTCGCTGCAAGGAAGACCCCAGCGGCACCGTCACGCAGTACGAAGTAGGCATCTGATTTCTCACACGGCAGCTCCGGCAGCGGAACCGGATCTTCCTTCGGCGGTGCAACTTCGCCGTTACGCAGGATCTTACGGGTGTTCTTACACTCGTCGTTGGTACAGGCCATGTACTTACCAAAACGCCCCATTCTCAGGTGCATTTCGGAGCCACATTTTTCACACTCAACGATTGGGCCGTCATAACCCTTAATGCGGAACTCGCCCTCTTCGATCTCATACCCATCACACGTTGGGTTATTACCGCAGACGTGCAGTTTACGTTTCGGATCGATCAGATAGCTGTCCATCGCGGTGCCACATTTCTTACAACGACGCTTCGCACGCAAGGCGTTTGTTTCAGCATCGTCGCCCTCAAGAATGTTGAGCACTTCGTTCTCTGGCACCAGGTTAATGGTCGTTTTGCAACGCTCTTTCGGTGAAAGCGCGTAGCCTGAACAGCCAAGGAAGACGCCGGTCGTGGCAGTACGGATACCCATTTTACGACCACAGGTTGGGCAATCAATACTGGTCAGCACCATCTGGTTAGGCAGCATTCCGCCTTCTTCTGGATCTTTCTCGGCTTTATCCAGTTGATGGGTAAAGTCGCTAAAGAAGCTGTCGAGTACCTTTTTCCACTCAGCCTGATGGCTGGCGACCTGGTCAAGGCTGTCTTCCATCTGCGCGGTGAAATCGTAGTTCATCAGCTCGCGGAAGTTAGCTTCCAGGCGGTCAGTAACAATCTCACCCATCTTTTCTGCATAGAAACGACGGCTTTCAACGCGGACGTAACCACGATCCTGGATTGTCGAGATAATTGACGCATACGTTGATGGACGGCCAATTCCACGTTTTTCCAGCTCTTTAACCAGTGACGCTTCACTGAAACGCGCAGGCGGTTTGGTGAAGTGTTGCGCCGGTACCAGTTCGACCAGAGACAGTTCATCGCCCTTGTTCACCGCAGGCAAGGTTCTGTCTTCATCGCCTTTACGCAGCGCAGGCATCACTTTCGTCCAGCCGTCAAAGCGCAGGATACGCCCACGCGCTTTCAGGCGGAAATCACCTGCACCCACAGTCAGAGTGGTGGAGTCGTACTGGGCTGGCGTCATCTGGCACGCCACAAACTGACGCCAGATCAGCTGATACAGCTTCTGCGCATCGGCTTCCATATCTTTCAGCGATTCAGCCAGTACGGACACGTCAGAAGGACGAATCGCTTCGTGCGCTTCCTGGGAGTTTTCCTTGCTGGCGTAATGATTTTGACCTTCCGGCAGATATTTTTTGCCGAAGTTGTCGCTGATATAACCACGCACCATGTTGACTGCATCCTGGCTCAGGTTGGTAGAGTCAGTACGCATATAGGTGATGTAGCCCGCTTCATACAAGCGCTGCGCCATCATCATGGTTTTCTTCACGCCATAGCCCAGACGCGTGCTCGCCGCCTGTTGCAATGTAGACGTAATAAAAGGAGCACCAGGCTTACTGCTGGTCGGTTTATCTTCGCGCTCCAGAACCTGATAGCGTGCTTTTTCCAGCAACGCGACGGCAGCCATTGTCTGCTCGCGATTTTCAGGGCGGAACGGTTTGTCGTTGTGATGGCTTACCTGCAACGGCAGCGCGTCACCGCCTGGTGTGGTGACGTTGGCGTCAACTTCCCAGAACTCTTCTGGTACAAACGCTTTGATTTCGCGCTCGCGTTCAACAACCAGACGCACTGCAACGGACTGAACGCGCCCTGCTGACAGACCACGGGCAATCTTTTTCCACAGAAGCGGAGAAACCATATAGCCCACAACACGGTCCATAAAGCGGCGTGCTTGCTGAGCATTTACGCGGTCGATATTCAGCTCACCTGGCTTTTCAAACGCCTGGCGAATCGCATTTTTCGTAATTTCGTTAAACACTACACGGCTGTAGCGTTTTTCGTCGCCACCGATGACTTCCCGCAGGTGCCATGCAATGGCTTCCCCTTCGCGGTCAAGGTCGGTTGCGAGATAGATGTGGTCGGCTTTTTCAGCAAGCTGCTTCAGCTCATTGACGACCTTTTCTTTCCCTGGCAGCACTTCATATTGTGCATCCCAGTTGTGCCACGGGTTAACACCCATGCGGTTGACAAGCGCGCTACGTTCATCCTTTTTAGGCTTTTTAGCCCCTTTGGTGGAGGTAGAGTCTGCGCTCTTTTTGCTGGCTGAGCCACTGGTCGGCAAATCGCGGATGTGACCAACGCTGGATTTAACCACGTAGTCATTACCCAGATACTTATTGATCGTTTTGGCTTTTGCCGGGGACTCAACGATGACGAGAGCTTTACCCATATTCACCTTTACCTAATTTAATTCTTCCAGGAATACGCCGCACGTTGATTTCCCTTCCGCTGACGACGAGCTCTTGATATTGAGACTGCGTCAGGGGATATCAACCCCTTTGTCTTACCCTGCGTCAGAAAGATGACGTCCAGGTGATTGAGTTATCGGGTATTTTTCTCAGATAGACGTTAATTCGTGACGAATTCCCGCTCGAATGTCAAGCAATTCTGTTGCCAGAATGACGAAAGCGCACACTGTACCTGATAAAATTCGTTACGCAACTTTATTAGCATGTAATAGCGATTCCCGCCAGCCACCGCAACCGTGCTTACCCCCTCAGATAACAGGGAAAATTTGCCCCCAAAGCCCCTCCGGCGTAGACTATTGTCACTGTTTAAGGAGTGGATTATGCAGAATACAACCCAACCAATTGACCGAGCATCTCTGCTTATTGAAGCGAACAAGCTGATTCGCAACCATGAAGACACCCTCGCTGGCATCGAAGCGACCGGTGTAGAGCAACGAAATGGCGTACTGGTGTTCAGCGGCGAATATTTCCTTGATGAGCAAGGGTTACCCACCCCGAAAAGCACCGCGGTGTTTAACATGTTTAAATACCTGGCGCATACGCTTTCCGAGAAGTATCACCTGGTCGATTAACGCAAAACGCGAGGCAGATGCCTCGCGTTTTCGTTTACAGCAGCGGTTTTTGTCCGCGTTGTAACCAGCGTAACAACAGGCGGTCTGCGCTCTCTGCGGCGCTGTTGGTAAACCGGTCGAGCAGTCGTTTACGCTGTGCGAAGCGCACGCCGACCAGCTCGCGGCCATTCATCAGCCCTAACAACAGATCGTCGCTGGTGCCGACATCATCCACCAGCCCTTTTTCCTGAGCCTGCGTACCGTACCAGTGCTCCCCGGTTGCAACCTGATCAATATCCAGGGTTGGGCGCATACGCTGCACAAAGTCTTTAAAAAGATGATGGGTTTCATTAAGGTCTTCACGAAACTTCTGACGCCCCTCTTCGGTGTTTTCACCCAGCAGCGTTAGCGTGCGTTTGTACTGTCCGGCGGTATGCAGCTCAATGTCGATCTCTTTGTTTTTCAGGAAGCGGTTAAAATTCGGAATTTGCGCCACAACGCCAATGGAGCCAATGATTGAAAACGGCGCAGCAACAATTTTGTCGGCCACACATGCCATCATGTAGCCACCGCTCGCAGCCACTTTATCCACGGCAACAGTTAACGGAATCTGTTTATCCCGCAGACGCTGGAGCTGAGACGCCGCCAGGCCGTAGCCATGCACAACGCCACCCGGGCTTTCAAGACGCAATACCACCTGGTCTTTTGGCTTCGCAACAGCAAGTACTGCCGTTACCTCTTCGCGTAAGGAAGACACTTCATGTGCATCCATACTGCCTTTAAAATCGAGAACATAGACACGTGGTTTAACGTCATCCTGCGGGAGATGTGATTTTGCTTTCGCTTTTGCCGCTTTAGCTTCCTGCTTGTGCTTTTTCTTTTGCACTTTTGCCCACTGTTTTTGCTGATGGCTATCCAGCAACGCCAGAGACATCTCTTCTTGCATCTCCTTATACTGTTCGCTTAAGCGGGTGATCCGCAATTCACCGCGCTGACGTTTACGCTGGGTCAGGTTAACGAGCAATACCGCGATTACCGCAATGGCAATCACCACCGTCGCGATTTTGGCTAAAAACAACCCATATTCAGAAAGTAATTCCACGTGTTCCACCTTGATTTAACCACGATTCTTCCCCGCCAGTGTACAACAGCCATTGTCAGGCGTCTTGCTCGTGACAATACCTGTGCGAGCCGCCTTCAGGAATCTCCGTTACTGGATGAAATATTTGCAAATTGTTAATTTCACAGAGAAGCGTCCTGTAGACTGATTGAATTCTCATGCTATTTCGGGCATAAAGCCGAAAAGTGATAAAAAGCAGGCGCTACCGACGTGCAGCGTCCAGAGGAGTCACCGTGCACTATCAACCACAAAAAGATTTACTACAAAACCGCATCATTCTTGTCACCGGTGCCAGCGACGGGATTGGTCGTGAAGCTGCGCTGACCTACTCCCGCTACGGGGCACACGTCATCCTGGTGGGTCGAAACGAAGACAAACTGCGCGGCGTGGCGCAAGAAATAGAAGACGAAGGCGGCGCGCCAGCCCCCTGGTATACCCTCGATTTACTGACCTGCACGCCTGATACGTGCCAGGAGCTTGCACAGCGGATAGCAACACACCACTCACGCCTCGACGGTGTGTTACACAACGCCGGGCTTCTCGGGGACGTTCGTCCTATGGATGAACAAAAGCCGGAGATCTGGCAGCAGGTGATGCAGGTTAACGTCAACGGGACATTTTTCCTGACACAAGCATTGCTTCCTTTATTACTCAAGTCTGATTCAGGATCGCTGGTCTTCACATCCTCAAGCGTTGGCCGTCAGGGACGCGCGAACTGGGGAGCTTACGCGGTATCGAAATTCGCCACAGAAGGCATGATGCAGGTGCTGGCCGAGGAGTACCAAAGTCGCCATCTGCGCGTAAATTGCATTAACCCGGGCGGAACACGCACCAAAATGCGCGCAAGCGCATTCCCGGGTGAAGATCCGCAAAAACTGAAAACACCGGCAGAAATTATGCCGCTCTATCTTTGGCTCATGGGCGATGACAGCCGCCGTAAAACAGGTATGACGTTTGACGCACAGCCAGGCCGTAAACCGGGGATTTCGCAATGAGTGAAGAACGCCATCAGCAACGCCAGCAACGTCTGAAAGAACAGGTCGATGCACGTGTCGCCGCAGCCCAGGACGAGCGCGGGATTATTATTGTCTTCACGGGCAACGGGAAAGGTAAAACCACCGCCGCGTTTGGTACGGCAACCCGTGCAGTGGGCCATGGTCAGAAAGTGGGTGTTATTCAGTTTATTAAAGGTGAATGGCCTAACGGAGAGCGTAACCTGCTGGAGCCGCACGGCGTCGAATTTCAGGTTATGGCGACCGGGTTTACCTGGGACACGCAAAACCGTGAAACAGATACAGCCGCGTGTCTGGCCGTCTGGGAACACGCGAAAAGAATGCTGGCGGACCCCACGCTGAACATGGTGTTGCTGGATGAAATCACCTATATGGTGGCCTACGACTACCTGCCACTGGATGCCGTACTGGCTGCATTACAGGCTCGCCCTGCGCACCAGACGGTGATTATAACGGGGCGCGGTTGCCATCGGGACATTCTGGAAATAGCCGATACCGTCAGCGAATTACGCCCGGTAAAACACGCTTTCGATGCAGGTATCAAAGCCCAGATCGGGATTGATTACTAAGAAAAAAGCCCGGTTGATAAGACCGGGCTTTAGATGTTAACCGTTGTTATTACGGCTGCCAGAACGGCGATTATTGCTCACCTGGCTGTGACGTTTTACCGCACGGCGGATCTGGTTCGCCTTCATGCGACGACGATCTTTTTCAACCGCCACTTTAGAGGTGGTTTCCGGCGTCAGGCCGACCAGTTCACGCAGGTAGTTAGTCTGGGTTAAATCCAGCTCAGTATAACCACCACGCGGCAGACCTTTTGGCAGCAGGATGTCGCCATAACGTACGCGGATCAGGCGGCTCACCTGCACACCTACCGCTTCCCACAGACGACGAACCTCGCGGTTACGGCCTTCAGTCAGGGTGACGTTGTACCACTGGTTAATCCCTTCACCACCGGTAAATTTGATGGTCTTGAACGCCGCCGGGCCGTCTTCCAGTTGCACGCCACGCGACAGGTCGCGCAGTTTGTTCTCATCAACCTGGCCAAAAACACGCACCGCATATTCACGTTCAACTTCACGGCTTGGGTGCATCAGGCGGTTTGCCAGTTCACCATCAGTGGTAAACAGCAGCAGACCGCAGGTGTTCACGTCCAGACGACCCACGGCAATCCAGCGAGCGCCGCGCAGCTTAGGCAGACGGTCAAACACTGTCGGGCGACCTTCCGGGTCATTACGGGTACACAGCTCACCTTCTGGCTTGTAATAGGCCAGCACGCGGCAGATCTGTTCAGCGGACTCTTTTACCGAGATAAGATGACCGTCAATACGGATCTTCAGTCCCGGTACGATTTCTACGCGGTCGCCCAGCGTGGAGACTTTACCGTCCACACTCACGCGACCGGCTTCAATAATGGCTTCGATTTCACGGCGTGAACCGTGGCCGGCGCGCGCCAGCACTTTCTGTAACTTCTCGCTCATTGAGCTTCCTCAGGTGTCGCCTTCACAGGCGTCGAATCAGGTCAAAACACGGCTGCGCCCCGTTTTGATGGCCGCGTAGTATAGCTGCTTACACCTTTACAAGAAAGGTTTAACATCACCCACGCCTTCGCGAATCACTTCCGGCGCATCGTCAGTCAGATCAACAACAGTTGTCGGCTGCTGTCCGAGGTATCCGCCGTGAATCACCAGGTCAACCACCTTCTCCAGCCGATCCTTGATTTCATCCGGGTCGGACTCGGTAAATTCGCTGCCAGGCAGCATGAGTGACGTTGACAGCATCGGCTCGCCGAGCGTCTCCAGCAACGACTGCGCAATCGGATTAGAAGGAACGCGCATCCCGATGGTTTTTCGTTTTTCCTGCAACAGACGGCGCGGAACCTCTTTTGTCCCTTTAAGGATAAAAGTGTAGTTACCCGGCGTGTTGTTTTTGATCAGACGAAACGCCACGTTATCAACATAAGCATAGGTGGACAGCTCAGAGAGATCGCGGCACATCAGCGTAAAATTATGGCCGTCTGGTAACTGGCGAATGCGGCAGATACGCTCCATCGCCCCTTTGTCTTCAATTTTGCAGCCAAGCGCGTAACCAGAATCGGTCGGGTAAACGATAACGCCCCCCTTGCGGACAATCTCCACAGCCTGATTAATCAGACGAGGTTGCGGGTTATCTGGATGAATATAGAAAAACTGACTCATACTTCCCTCTCTTCAAGTTGCTTTGGCTGTTCCCAGAGCTGCCAGACAGGCTCTACGCCTGCGGGTAGCCAGAGCTTGCGACCCAGCTCTATCCACGCACAAGGCTGATGGAAATCAGAGCCCTGTGACGCAAGCAGCCCAAACTGGCGGGCATAGGTCGCGAGCTGCGAACGCTCGTTGGGTGCCTGCTGGCATTGTGCGACTTCCATCGCGTCTCCTCCGCGCTCGGCGAAGTGAGCCAACAGTCTTTTCAGCCATTTAGCAGAAAGATTATACCGCCCAGGATGGGCCAGCACTGCCTTGCCACCAGAATGATGAATCACATCAATAGCTTGTTCTATTGTACACCACTGTGGCGGAACGTAACCGGTTTTCCCGCGCGCCAGGTATCTTTTAAACACGTCGGCCATGGTGGTGGCTTTACCGGCCTCAACCAGAAAACGGGCAAAATGACCGCGCGTAACGGCACCGCCGTTCGCCAGCTTCTGAGCCCCTTCCAGCGCCCCCGGGATATGCGCCTTTTCCAGGCGCTCGCCAATCATCTCTGCGCGCAGGTTACGGCGCGTTTTTTGTTCTTGCAAAAATGCGCACATTGCAGGATGTTCTGTATCGATGTTCAGGCCAACGATATGAATCTCATGGTTTTCCCAGAGAGTTGAGATCTCCACACCTGCGACCAGGTTTAGCGGTAAACCGCTGCGGGCAATTTCGGCCCGCGCCGCAGGAATGGCGTCTGTTGTGTCGTGATCGGTTATCGCCAGCGTGCCAACGCGCATTTCAACGGCACGGTGGACGAGATCTTCGGGCGTCAGCAGGCCATCAGAAGCCTGAGTGTGGCTGTGTAAATCGTAAATTACGGCGTAGGTGTTGTCGCTCAAAGCACATCCCATCACAGGTTAATAACATCTTAGAAGCCTATGATAACGGCTTGCCGCGAAATTCTGAAATCAAGGGTTGACAATACGCCACCGAACTAGTTAACTAGTACGCAAGTTCACACGAGAAAGGTATCTGAAAATGACAGCACATTTCACTCTGCATGGTTGGTGGCGCACTTCCTGATTATCGGGCAGTGTCACTCGTCTGCGAAATGCAAACAGATACCAGACCCGCGCTAAAGCGGGCTTTTTTTTGAACAGCATAAATGAGAAGAACATCATGCAAACAGCCAAACCACACCTCGAATTGCTGACCTGCGAGGCGGCCTATCGCCATAACCCTACCGCGCTGTTTCATCAGGTATGCGGTGCGCGTCCGGCCACCCTGCTGCTGGAATCAGCGGATATCGACAGCAAAGACGACCTCAAGAGCCTGTTGCTGGTCGACAGCGCGCTGCGTATTACCGCATTAGGTGACACCGTCACGATTAAAGCCTTATCTGACAACGGCGCATCCCTGCTGCCGCTGCTGGATGCCGCGCTGCCTGCCGGCATCGAAAATGAACATCACCCGGAGATGCGTGTGCTGCATTTCCCGCCGGTCAGTCAGTTGCTGGATGAAGACGCCCGCCTGTGCTCTCTGTCCGTTTTCGATGCCTTCCGTCTGCTGCAAAATCTGGTTTCAGTACCTGAAGATGAACGTGAAGCCATGTTCTTTGGCGGGCTGTTTGCGTATGACCTGGTCGCGGGTTTTGAAGATTTACCGGAAACCGAACAAGGCAATCGCTGTCCGGACTACTGCTTCTATCTGGCCGAAACATTGTTGGTGATCGACCATCAGAAAAAATACACCCGCATCCAGGCAAGCCTGTTCACGCCGTCAGCATCTGAAAAGAAACGTCTTGATCACCGCATCGCGCAACTCCAGCAGCAATTGACCGAAGAGCCACCCGTGCTGCCAGTTCAGCGCGTGGAAAAAATGCAATGCGATGTTAATCAGACTGACGATCAGTACGGTGCCGTCGTTCGCCAGATGCAAAAAGCGATTCGTGTCGGTGAAATTTTCCAGGTTGTTCCGTCCCGTCGTTTCTCGCTGCCTTGCCCGTCGCCGCTGGCAGCCTACGATGTACTGAAAAAGAGCAACCCGAGCCCGTACATGTTCTTTATGCAGGACAATGATTTCACCCTGTTTGGTGCCTCCCCGGAAAGCTCCCTGAAGTACGATGCCACCAGCCGCCAGATTGAGATCTACCCGATTGCCGGGACGCGCCCGCGTGGCCGCCGTGCCGATGGCTCGCTTGACCGCGATCTCGACAGCCGTATTGAGCTGGAAATGCGTACCGACCATAAAGAGCTGTCCGAACACCTGATGCTGGTTGACCTGGCGCGTAACGACCTGGCGCGAATTTGTACCCCAGGCAGCCGCTACGTCGCAGACCTGACCAAAGTTGACCGTTATTCATTTGTGATGCACCTGGTGTCCCGCGTGGTCGGTGAACTGCGCAGCGACCTGGACGTGCTTCACGCCTACCGCGCCTGCATGAACATGGGCACCCTGAGCGGTGCGCCAAAAGTTCGTGCTATGCAGCTTATCGCCGAAGCCGAAGGCCGTCGTCGCGGTAGCTACGGCGGTGCGGTGGGTTACTTCACCGCTCACGGTGATCTCGATACCTGCATTGTTATCCGCTCTGCGTATGTGGAAGATGGCATTGCCACCGTCCAGGCAGGCGCAGGTATCGTTCTGGATTCTGTTCCGCAGTCTGAAGCTGACGAAACTCGCAGTAAAGCTCGCGCGGTATTGCGCGCCATCGCTACCGCACACCATGCACAGGAGATTTTCTGATGGCTGACATTCTGCTGCTCGATAATATCGACTCCTTTACTTACAACCTGGCAGATCAGCTGCGTGCGAATGGCCACAACGTCGTTATTTACCGTAACCATGTTCCGGCGCAGACCCTGATTGAGCGTCTGGGCACCATGCAAAACCCGGTGCTGATGCTCTCCCCTGGGCCTGGCGCACCAAGCGAAGCGGGCTGTATGCCAGAGCTGCTGACCCGGATGCGCGGCAAGCTGCCTATCATCGGCATCTGTCTTGGTCATCAGGCGATTGTTGAGGCTTACGGCGGCTACGTCGGCCAGGCCGGTGAAATTCTGCACGGTAAAGCTTCCAGCATTGAACATGACGGCCAGGCGATGTTTGCCGGGTTGCCAAACCCGCTGCCGGTTGCGCGTTATCACTCGCTGGTTGGCAGCAATATCCCGGCAGGACTGACGATTAACGCCTCTTTTGAAGGCATGGTGATGGCGGTGCGCCACGATGCCGATCGCGTCTGCGGTTTGCAGTTCCACCCTGAATCAATCCTGACCTCCAACGGTGCGCGTTTGCTGGAGCAAACCCTCGACTGGGCGTTACAGAAACTGGAGCAAACCAATACGCTCCAGCCGATTCTGGAAAAACTGTACCAGGCGCAGACGCTGAGCCAGCAGGAAAGCCACCAGCTCTTCTCCGCCGTGGTTCGCGGTGAGCTGAAGCCTGAACAGCTGGCGGCCGCGCTTGTCAGCATGAAAGTCCGCGGCGAAAGCCCACAGGAGATCGCCGGTGCAGCAACCGCACTGCTGGAAAACGCCGCACCGTTCCCGCGCCCGGATTATCCGTTTGCCGATATCGTCGGCACCGGCGGTGACGGCAGCAACAGCATCAATATCTCCACTGCCAGTGCATTTGTAGCGGCAGCCTGTGGAATGAAAGTGGCGAAACACGGTAACCGCAGCGTATCCAGCCGCTCGGGGTCGTCTGATTTACTG
Source organism: Enterobacter sp. Li2LvB3 (assembly GCF_056156645.1). NCBI lineage: Bacteria > Pseudomonadati > Pseudomonadota > Gammaproteobacteria > Enterobacterales > Enterobacteriaceae > Enterobacter > Enterobacter sp. Li2LvB3. Next base: position 88,516 of record NZ_JBSICG010000002.1, read on the forward strand.
GCGGCCTTTGGCATCAACCTGGACATGAAAGCCGAACGCTCCCGTGAAGCGCTGGATGATTTGGGTGTCTGTTTCCTGTTTGCCCCGAAATACCACACTGGTTTCCGCCATGCGATGCCAGTTCGCCAGCAGTTGAAAACCCGCACCCTGTTTAACGTGCTGGGTCCACTGATTAACCCGGCGCATCCGCCCCTGGCGCTGATTGGCGTTTACAGCCCGGAACTGGTACTGCCGATTGCCGAAACCTTGCGTATGTTGGGTTATCAGCGTGCCGCAGTCGTACACAGCGGCGGCATGGACGAAGTGTCTCTTCATGCACCAACGCTGGTTGCAGAGCTGCGCGAGGGAGAAATCCAGAGCTACCAGCTTGAAGCTGAAGACTTTGGATTAGTGCCCTATCGTCAGGAAGCGCTGGCAGGCGGCACACCGGAAGAAAACCGTGACATTCTGACGCGCTTACTACAAGGTAAAGGTGAGTCCGCTCATGAGGCTGCCGTTGCCGCCAACGTTGCCATGCTGATGCGTTTACACGGTGAGGAAGACCTGAAGGTCAACGCACAAAAAGTTCTGGACGTACTGCGCTCTGGTGCAGCATACGATCGCGTTACCGCACTTGCGGCGAGAGGGTAAAGAATGCAGACCGTTTTAGCGAAAATTGTTGCCGATAAGGCCATTTGGGTAGAAGCACGCAAACAGCAGCAGCCGCTTGCCAGTTTTCAGAATGATGTCGTACCAAGCAGCCGCCGTTTTTACGATGCCCTTCAGGGTGCGCGCACCGCGTTTATCCTGGAGTGCAAAAAAGCTTCTCCGTCAAAAGGCGTTATCCGTGATGATTTTGATCCTGCACGCATTGCAGGCGTCTATAAACATCATGCGTCAGCCATCTCCGTGCTGACGGATGAGAAATATTTCCAGGGCAGTTTTGATTTTCTGCCGATTGTCAGCGGCATCGCGCCGCAGCCGATCCTGTGCAAAGACTTTATTATCGACCCGTACCAAATCTGGCTGGCGCGGTTTTATCAGGCCGATGCCTGCCTGCTGATGCTCTCCGTGCTTGATGACGAACAGTATCGCCAGCTCTCTGCCGTGGCACACAGCCTGAACATGGGCGTGCTGACCGAAGTGAGCAACGAAGAAGAGCTGGAACGCGCCATTGCGCTGGAAGCCAAAGTGGTTGGCATTAACAACCGCGACCTGCGTGACCTGTCCATTGACCTCAACCGCACGCGCCAGCTTGCGCCGCGCCTCGGTTCTGGTGTGACAGTTATCAGCGAATCCGGTATCAATAGTTATGCGCAGGTGCGCGAACTGAGCCATTTTGCCAACGGCTTCCTGATTGGCTCCGCCATGATGGCGTATGACGATCTCAACGCCGCCGTGCGCCGGGTACTGCTTGGGGAAAACAAAGTTTGTGGATTGACCCGTGAACAGGATGCGCAGGCAGCCTGCGAAGCCGGAGCGATTTACGGCGGGCTAATCTTCGTCGAAACCTCCCCTCGGGCCGTCACCGTCGAGCAGGCTCGTGCGATTATCGCGGCGGCGCCACTCAGCTACGTGGGCGTTTTCCGCAACGCGAATATTGCTGATGTAGCCGCTAAAGCCGAAACCTTATCGCTGAGCGCAGTCCAGCTGCACGGTAGCGAAGACCAGGCGTATATCGATACCCTGCGGGAAGTTCTTGCGCCACAGGTGCAAATCTGGAAAGCCCAGAGCGTAGGCGACACTCTGCCAGCGCGTAATCTTAATCATGTTGATAAATACGTACTCGACAACGGCCAGGGCGGTACAGGCCAGCGTTTTGACTGGTCATTGCTGAATGGTGAAGTACTGGACAACGTGCTGCTGGCAGGCGGGCTGAGCCCGGATAACTGTGTAGAAGCGGCGAAAACCGGCTGTGCCGGCCTCGATTTCAATTCAGGCGTAGAGTCCCAACCGGGTATCAAAGATGCCAGCAAGCTGGCCTCGGTGTTTAAAACTCTGCGTGCATATTAAGGAAGAGAAGATGACGACATTACTAAACCCTTATTTTGGTGAGTTCGGTGGTATGTATGTACCGCAAATTCTGATGCCTGCGCTGCGCCAGCTGGAAGACGCGTTCGTCAGTGCGCAAAAGGATCCGGCATTTCAGGCTGAATTTACCGACCTGCTGAAAAACTACGCAGGCCGCCCGACGGCACTGACCAAGTGCCGTAACCTGACCGAAGGCACAAAAACCACGCTGTACCTTAAGCGTGAAGATTTACTGCACGGTGGCGCGCATAAAACCAACCAGGTGTTGGGTCAGGCGTTACTCGCCAAGCGCATGGGCAAAACCGAAATCATCGCTGAAACCGGTGCGGGTCAACACGGTGTGGCGTCGGCACTTGCCAGCGCCCTGCTCGGCCTGAAATGCCGTATTTACATGGGTGCGAAAGACGTTGAACGTCAGTCGCCGAACGTGTTCCGTATGCGTCTGATGGGTGCTGAAGTGATCCCTGTACACAGCGGCTCGGCCACGCTGAAAGATGCCTGTAACGAAGCGCTGCGCGACTGGTCTGGCAGCTATGACACCGCGCACTATATGCTGGGTACCGCGGCGGGTCCGCATCCGTTCCCGACTATCGTACGTGAATTCCAGCGCATGATTGGCGAAGAGACCAAAGCTCAGATCCTCGACAAAGAGGGGCGCCTGCCTGATGCGGTGATCGCCTGCGTGGGCGGCGGTTCTAACGCCATTGGAATGTTTGCAGATTTCATCGACGACACCAGCGTAGGGTTGATTGGCGTTGAACCTGCTGGTCACGGTATCGAAACCGGTGAACACGGTGCACCGCTCAAGCATGGCCGCGTTGGGATCTACTTCGGTATGAAGTCCCCGATGATGCAAACGGATGAGGGCCAGATTGAAGAGTCTTACTCTATCTCTGCGGGCCTTGATTTCCCGTCCGTTGGGCCGCAGCACGCGTATCTGAACAGCATCGGTCGTGCGGATTATGTTTCTATCACCGATGACGAAGCGCTGGAAGCATTTAAAACGCTGTGTCGCCACGAAGGGATCATCCCGGCGCTGGAGTCCTCTCATGCGCTGGCACACGCGCTGAAAATGATGAAAGAAAACCCGGAAAAAGAGCAGCTGTTGGTGGTTAACCTTTCCGGTCGCGGTGACAAAGATATCTTCACCGTTCACGATATTCTGAAAGCACGAGGGGAAATCTGATGGAACGCTATGATAACGCATTTGCACAACTGAAAGCCCGCAAGGAAGGCGCGTTCGTTCCCTTCGTCACCCTTGGCGATCCTGGCCCGGAACAGTCACTGAAAATCATCGACACCCTGGTGGAAGCCGGTGCCGATGCGCTGGAACTGGGTATCCCGTTCTCAGACCCACTGGCGGATGGCCCAACCATTCAGAATGCCACCCTGCGCGCCTTTGCTGCGGGCGTAACGCCAACCCAGTGCTTTGAGATGCTGGCCGCCATTCGTCAGAAACACCCGACAATCCCGATTGGCCTGCTGATGTATGCCAACCTGGTGTTTAACCGCGGTATTGATGAGTTCTATGCCGAATGCGCGCGCGTGGGTGTTGATTCCGTACTGGTTGCAGATGTACCGATTGAAGAGTCTGCCCCGTTCCGCCAGGCAGCGATGCGTCATAACGTTGCGCCGATTTTCATCTGCCCGCCAAACGCCGATGACGAACTGCTGCGCCAGATTGCCTCTTATGGCCGTGGTTACACTTATCTGCTTTCCCGTGCAGGCGTAACCGGAGCCGAGAACAAGGCGGCGCTGCCGCTGCATCATCTGGTGGAAAAACTGGCGCAATACAATGCAGCGCCTCCGCTGCAAGGCTTTGGTATCTCCTCACCAGAGCAGGTGACTGCGGCGATTGACACCCAGGCTGCCGGGGCTATTTCAGGCTCCGCAATTGTGAAAATCATCGAGAAGAACGTTGATAAGCCAGAGCAGATGCTGGCCGAGCTGAAAGCCTTCGTGATTGCGATGAAAGCCGCTACACGTAAAGCGTAATCGGTGTCACCCGTCTGGCCCACTGCCAGACGGGTATCCCTTAGTGGACCACGCTTTTCGAAAAGAGATTAATGACCACCACCCCACCGATAATCATCAACATCCCCAGCATGGCCGGGAAATCCAGTTTTTGCCCCAAAAACAGCCAGCCAACCGCGCCGATCATGACAATACCCGCCCCGGACCAGATAGCATAAATAATCCCCGTAGGAATGCTTTTCATCGGGATAGTCAGGCACCAGAAAGCAATACAATACCCCAGAATGGCCACCACGCTCGGTAACAGACGCGTAAAGCTGTCCGAGAGCTTGAGCGCCGTGGTGGCAATGACTTCCATCACAATGGCAATCGCCAGAAAAAGAACAGCCTGTTGGTTCATAGAGTCCTCAGTAAAAAGCCAGCAAACCCGACATTGTAAAGCGCTTTTATGACGGTTCAGAGAAGTCTTTGGGGGAGGTCAAAAATGATCGTATCGATACTTTGACTCTAATTGGCTTTTCAAATGCTGACGGCTGTCTTTTACCTTCTGAGTTCAGAGGTCGATTAAAAGTTGAGTTTATCGCCTTAAATCATGCAGGTAGATACATTCTCAGACCGTTTTCAATCTGCATTTTCTGTTTTTGTAAATACGCTCATTTTCATATAGTTAATGCATGGTTCTGGAGAAGAAATTTTTCTCCCTTACCAGGGAATGATAATCTTCAGTGCACACCTATTTGCTCCCTGCCCTATACTTTCAGTCTTCTGACTGGGGTTCTTATGTGTGGACGCGTTTCGCAATCAATGACCCGTGAGCAGTACCAGGCGGATGTTTAAACCTCTCTCTTTTGCATTCAAGCTGTAATTGTGAGAAGCAGGAAGGCGAAAAACAGGCGAAACTTCGACAGGGCTGTTTAGATTTATAAGGTAAGCATGACACTTAAATACTATCTGGGTAACTTATGTTTGGGTTTGGTCGTGTTCGGGATTATCGCCTTTGGCTGGCATGATGAACCTCAAACAACCACAATGAGGACATTGATGGGACTGGGGTTGCTAAGTGGGTTGATTTTCCCCTTTGCAAAAAAAGCGATTGAGCGGATTGTCCTGAAATATTCAACACGCAAACAGTGGACTACAGGTTTCTATACTGAAACGCCGATGAAGAGCGGGTTGTATGCAGTCTACTTCATGCTGATTTTCGTCGTGGCCATACCAGTAGGCGTAATCTATCTGCTGTACCTTGCCGTATCAAAAAAGGCCACATGACGTGGTCTTTGTGGTTTTTATTGGCCGCTAGTAATGTAATTCATTACGTTGCCCGGCAACTTCTCATCAATGCCGTTTTGCAGTCGAAACATGTGGTCACTTCTGGCTTCCAGACCACCAACAGAACACCGATGTTCGTCACTGCGGGCTCTGATTCAGGAAGATGGCCGCCGGGAAACTACGTTAAGCCTGTTTCTTAATCAGGCATGACAGGCTGCTTTGAGCGAGGAGCGGACATCGTGTTACGGTAAGATCGCTGAACTCAAATGGCCACTAGAAACCTATCGTTCAAGTAGGTGTGTGGCAATTCCCCATCTGAGCGCAATGCATTTTCCATCAAAAAAATCGAAAACGGAGTAACTTGCATTGGGGTGAGCATATCGGGAAAAGTTATCGATAGTCCCTTCTTTAAGTATTGCCAGCACTCCCTGACTGACATGCCCATGCGAGACGATACATACGCACTGATGTTCTTTGGTGCCTTGCAGGTTTTGTAAGAAACTTATTACGCGTTGAGTTGCCTGTGCTAATGACTCTCCCTCTGGCGGACAATACTCTGCATCAAGTTTGAATAACGCATTTGCATCGTTCGGATGGTGTTGCAGGAACTGTGCCGTTGACATGCCTTCAAACTGACCAAATGCCTGTTCTTTAAGGGCGGTTTCAGCTACCAATGAGCAACCAAAGCACTCAGACAGGCTCTGTCCCATTTGCCAGGTACGACCAAGTGGAGAAGCGTAAACACGTTCAATCTGGTAATCACTTGCGGCAAATGCTGCCAGTAAGGCTGATGTTTGGCGCTCCCCCCGGTGGGTCAACGTACTATCGCTCTGCCCCTGAATAACGCCTCTCACATTCCACTCTGTTTCTGCGTGTCGAACAAGAATCACTTTCATCGTTATTGGACCATGCATGTTGTTGATTTAAATGTCCTGGAACAAACATACCAGCCTGCTGCAGCGGAATACTATCTGTTCATGATGAAAAACAGGAACAAGTGTAGCTGAAGGCGAACTGACCTGCTCCCATTAAACTAACATAGCACGATGTAAGCAACTTCCGCTTCTGGCACTTAACGGACCGCTGCGAAGGTCTGCTGCGAGCGAACAGTGGACGTTCATATAGTGCAAAACGGCAATGTTGCTTATGTCGTCAGAGCTGACTGCGAAGTGTTGACCATTTTGCAGGATGTCCGATGAATTCACGCAATGTGTCGAGAAATACCGTGACTCTGGCAGGCGGATGACGTAACGCGCGTAGCGCATATATTCCTGTAGATACATGTGGTTGCGATGACATTTCCGGGAAGAGTTGTACCAGCGCGCCACTGTTAATGTCATCTCCCGCCACCCAGTCTGGCAGGAACGCGATCCCCAGCCCATCAACCGCAGCCTGACGCATCGCTTCAAAATCATCACAGCCAAAGATGGGCTGGCTAGTGTTTTCTCTGGCCGGATGGCCAATCACGCTCGACCAGCAAAGCAGATCAGCACCGTGCAGCTTATCGATTAAACGATGTGAGGCGATGTTATCCAGCGAGACGGGAATTCCCGCGTTTTCCAGGTATGCTGGGCTTGCGCACAGCACGCGTATTTGCGTTGCTATTTTGCTGGCAATCAACGTGCTGTCGGCCATATCACCAATACGGATGACAACATCAAGGCGTTCAGAGACAGGATCTGCCAGCCGTTCGGTCAGATCCAAATCGAAGCCCAGCGCCGGATACTGTCGGGAGAGTTTTGCCATCACCGGCAGCACATAGCGTTTACCAAATGTGGGATAACACGCCACTCTCAGCACACCGGTTACTTCGCCCTTCATCGACGCCAGTTCCTGCTGCGTATCTACCAGTGAATCGAGGATCTGTCTGGCGCGAATCAGCAGTATTTCCCCAGCATCGGTCAGGGTTAAATGCCGTGTAGATCGCAAAAAGAGCGGGGTATCCAGGTACGCTTCCAGCGCATCAATCTGCCGTCCTATCGAGGAGGGGGTGCGTCCGCGACGGCGACCAGCACCCGAAAAACTGCTTTCACGGGCGACATCGACAAAGACTCCAAGGAACTCGGCAAATTTCTCTGATTGCATCTGTGCATTTCTTGCATAGCTGTTGTGGGGAGAAGCCATCTTATCAGTTATGTACGCTGAACTTAATATCCCCTCAGCCGAATGACATTACACAAACACACACACTGAGGATAACGACCATGCAAAATCATCAATATGATCCCCTTTATCTTTTTATCGACGGTGACTGGATTGAAGCGGGTAATCGCGACACTGTCGCTGTGATTAACCCCGCAACCGAAGCCACTATCGGCCGCTTGCCGCTGGCGACCGCCGCCGACCTTGAACGTGCCCTGTCAGCCACCCGTTCTGGCTTTGACGTCTGGCGCCATACCGTGCCTGCCGAACGCGCCCTCATCATGAAGAATGCCGCTGCCCTGATGCGCGAACGCGCTGAACATATTGCCTCGTTGATGACGCTGGAAGAAGGTAAGCCCCTGGCTGAAAGCCGCGACGAAGTACTGCGTGCAGCCGACTATTTTGAATGGTTTGCGGAGGAAGCCCGCCGCATTGATGGACGCGTTGTACCGTCAAATCGCCCCGGTGTACTGCAACTGGTCAAAAAAGAGCCCATCGGCCCGGTCGCCGCCTTCACTCCGTGGAATTTCCCGGCCATTACCCCGGCACGCAAATTATCAGCAGCACTGGCCGCAGGTTGTAGCGTGATCCTGAAACCCGGTGAAGAGAGCCCGGCGACGGCGCTGGCGCTGGCACGTTGCCTGGATGATGCCGGTTTGCCTAAAGGCGTACTGCAAATTGTGTTTGGCGTGCCAGATCAGGTTTCCGCCACTCTTATCGCCTCACCGGTTATTCGCAAAGTGGCATTCACCGGTTCTGTACCGGTAGGTCGGCTACTGTCTCAGCGTGCCGCCGCTGGTGTTAAACCGATTACCCTGGAACTGGGCGGCCATGGGCCGGTACTGGTCTTTGCAGATGCTGATATTGACGCGGCGGCGGCTGGCGGGGCGGCTAACCGGTTCCGGGGCACCGGCCAAATCTGTATATCTTCAACCCGCTTTCTGATTCAGCGTGGTGTTTACACGCAGTTTGTCGAACGCTTCGTGAGTGCGACGGAGCAACTTGTTATCGGCGATGGCATGGCGGAAAACACGCAGGTGGGGCCACTGGCGAATATCCGCCAGCTGGAAAAAATGGAAGCGCTGATTGCCGATGCTGTCGCGCAGGGTGCGAAAGTGCTCACTGGCGGGAAACGGCTCAACCGTCCGGGCTTTTTCTTTGAACCCACGGTGCTTGCCGATGTGCCGATGGAGGCGCGGATCATGCACGAAGAACCCTTTGGCCCGATTGCCGTTATGCGTCCGTTCGACGTGCTTGAGGATGGGCTGGCAGAAGCAAACCGCCTGCCGTATGCCCTGTCAGCTTACGCTTTTACGCGTGACGCCCGTACCGTGCTGGATGTTGGCGATGGCCTTGAAGCCGGAATGATCGGCATTAATCAGTACCGCATGGTGGCGACGGAACTGCCTTTCGGCGGCATGAAAGAAAGTGGGCATGGATCTGAGGGTGGCCGGGAAGGTATCGGCCATTACCTGGTGAATAAATTCATCAGCCAAATCTAAAACACACTGGCACTAATAACAGAATATAAGAGGAACTGACCATGAAACCTGTTGATTTTACTCGTCCGCGTGAAGCTGCCCGCGCATTTACCCCTAAACTTTCCGACTTCGTTGAGCAACCGCTGTATTCCGATGTCTGGACAGATCCGGACCTGGCACCGCGCGACCGTAGTCTGGTTACCATCGCCTGTCTCATTGCGCTGAATCACTCCAATGAGCTACCGGCCCACTTGCGTCGCGGCATTGAAAACGGTCTGACCAAAACAGAAATTTCCGCCCTGATTACGCACATGGCGTTTTACGCAGGCTTTCCGGCAGCGATTACCGCGTCTGGCTATGCCAACGCCACGTTTGACGAACAGGCCTGAACGACGGGTTATCCATCTTCTTATTTCAGGAAACAGAACCATGAAAGCAATCACTTTTGATCAATTCGGTCCGGCAGATGTACTTCGCATCAGTGAAGTCGCAGACCCACAGTTGCGCCCCAATGATCTGCTGGTCCGCACGCGGGCCGCGGGAGTTAATCGGGCCGACCTCACCCACAGACGCGGCGGGTATGGCCGTCCTGATTTTGGCGACTCGACGATTATGGGGCTGGAAATCGCCGGTGACGTTATTGCCGTCGGGGAGAATGTAAAAGGCTATAACGTGGGTGACCGTGTTATGGGTATCGTCGGGGGCGGGGCTTACGCGGAAATGGCCCGTATCGATTACCGGATGGCTATGCCAGTGCCGGAAGGTATGGACTATATCCATGCGGCGGCCATTACCGAGGTCTTTGTAACCGCCCATGAAGCACTTATCCATCTGGGGAAACTGAAACCCACGGAAACGGTACTGATCCACGCCGGGGCCGGCGGTGTGGGAGGTGCCGCCGTGCAACTGGCGCACGCGACAGGCGCGACGGTAATCACCACCGCGAATGCTGCAGCACACGATCTCGTTCGCCATCTGGGTGCTGATCACGCCATTGATTACGTGACAGAAGACTTCTCGGAAGTTGTCGCCAGCATTACGGATAACAAGGGGGTCGATCTTATTCTCGATTTTATTGGCGCGCCTTATTTTGAACGAAACGTGAATGCACTCAACTTTGGTGGACGTCTGGTGCAGATTGGCATCATGGGGGGGATTGAAAACGCGAAGATACCGCTGGATCGGGTGTTGTACCGCCATCTGCAGATTATCGGTACGGTAATGAAATCGCGTTCGCAAGAAGTGAAACATGAGATGTCCCGCCGCTTTAGAGAGTGCTGGTTAACTCGCTTCGGTAAGGATGGGCTGAACCCGGTGATTGACAGCGTATTCCCGCTGGCGGAAGCCAGTAAAGCTCACCAGCGTATGGAAGATGGCCTTAACGTCGGAAAAATTGTGCTGACGATGTAGATGACGCGAACGAGAAGGCTTTTTTCCTGCCTTTTCGTCGCAACCCCTTGGCTGTTCGATGTCAGAGGATGAATCAAGTACTGCCATAAAAAACATCACTATAGGGCTAAAAGTGATATCAGAGTATTGCTGTTACTCTGCTTGTCAAAGCGAAGTTCGGATGTCAGGTGGGGTGGGTACGAGTTGTTTCCTTACTCACCCATTGACTGTATACATGTACAGTAGTATTTTTAGGGCCACAGATCAAGCCAAGACTATTTCACATTCTAAGGAAAGGTTATGTTCGTAGAACTCGTTTACGACAAACGCAATTTCGAAGGCCTGCCAGGTGCAAAAAACATCATTCTGGATGAGTTAACAAAGAGGATTTGCCGCGTTTTCCCGGATGCAGACGTTCGCGTTAAACCAATGATGACGCTTCCAGCGATCAACACTGATGCGAGCAAGCATGAAAAGGAACAGATAAGCAGGGTCGTGCAGGAGATGTTTGAAGAAGCTGATATGTGGCTTGAAGCTTAGTCTTCACTTGATGGTCTTCAATACCAGCAGGCAGTCAATTGATGATATGCCTGCCTGTAAACCGTGACTTTCCGCTCGCCGGAAATTTCTTGTATAAAGTGCAAAACGGCAACATCGTAAATGAGCGTCATCTGTTTTCTGTCCAGTCCGTTGGCAACCAGCCTACCGGCCAGCGCCGGGATGATATTGCAAAAATGAAATCCTCAGATATCAAAGACGGTTACCTGCATAGTTTCACGAACAGCATTCATTATCAGAGCGTCTTGAGCGAGGGAAAGAGTGTACCAGGCTTGTCATTTAATTTTTGAATATCCCTTGCGTACCAGAGCATGAAGTTTTGATGATTGAGGTCATTAAAAAGGCAGGTATTTTGGAGAAAAGTTTTGGAGAGGTTTTGGAGAAAGAAAAAGAACTATATATTCCAGCCCGTTAAATCCACATACACCTTCTGAGTTCAGAGGCACAGTCATGACATGGCATCATTTCAAACAGACTTACCTGGTTAAGTTCTGGTCTCCGGTTCCGGCGGTTATCGCCGCGGGCATTCTCTCTACCTACTATTTCGGGATCACCGGCACCTTCTGGGCGGTAACGGGTGAGTTTACCCGTTGGGGTGGGCAATTATTACAGCTCGCGGGCGTGCATACCGAAGAGTGGGGCTATTTTAAACTGATTCATCTGGATGGTACTCCCCTGACCCGTATCGACGGGATGATGATTATCGGCATGTTTGGGGGCTGTTTTGCTGCCGCGCTGTGGGCAAACAACGTGAAGCTACGAATGCCAAAAAGCCGGATCCGCATTATGCAGGCCGTCGCAGGCGGTATTATCGCAGGCTTTGGCGCCCGCCTGGCGATGGGCTGCAACCTGGCAGCCTTCTTTACCGGTATTCCTCAGTTTTCACTTCATGCCTGGTTCTTTGCCGTGGCAACGGCCATTGGCTCTTACTTTGGCGCGCGCTTTACGCTACTGCCCTTCTTCCGCATTCCGGTGAAAATGACCAAAGTCAGCGCCGCCTCGCCACTGACACAAAAACCCGATCAGGCGCGTCGTCGATTTCGACTCGGGATGCTGGTCTTTTTCGCCATGCTGGCCTGGGCATTATGCACCGCCCTTAACCAGCCGAAACTGGGCCTGGCAATGCTGTTCGGCGTTGGATTTGGCTTACTGATAGAGCGTGCGCAGATCTGCTTCACTTCAGCATTTCGCGATATGTGGATAACCGGCCGTACAATGATGGCAAAAGCCATTATTGCCGGGATGGCGGTCAGCGCTATCGGTATTTTCAGTTACGTACAGCTCGGCGTTGAACCGAAAATCATGTGGGCTGGTCCCAATGCGGTGATCGGCGGTTTACTGTTTGGTTTCGGGATTGTGCTGGCCGGTGGATGTGAAACGGGCTGGATGTATCGTGCGGTAGAAGGCCAGGTGCATTACTGGTGGGTTGGACTGGGCAATGTGATTGGCTCTACGGTGCTGGCGTACTTCTGGGATGATTTATCCCCGGTTCTGGCAACCAACTGGGACAAGGTTAACCTGCTGAACACCTTTGGTCCGCTGGGCGGTTTACTTGTGACATACGCCCTGCTGCTGATTGCATTTCTGCTGGTTGTCGCCCAGGAAAAACGCTTTTTTCGCCGCAAGGCTACTAAGACTCACCCCCAGGAGAATATCGCATGAAAGAGATTGTACCTGACTATCGCCTGGATATGGTCGGCGAGCCTTGCCCTTATCCGGCTGTCGCAACGCTTGAAGCCCTGCCTCAGCTTAAGAAAGGGGAAATTCTGGAAGTGGTGAGCGATTGTCCGCAATCCATTAACAACATTCCTCTGGATGCCAGAAACCACGGCTATACGGTGCTGGATATTCAACAGGATGGTCCTACCATTCGCTATTTGATTCAGAAATAATCCCTTCGCGCCCCGTTCCGGGGCGCACTGAATTTTACCTGAACACACCTGAAAAATGCCCTGGCTCCCATTTTGCACGCTAATCTCACCGGCGATGTTTCGGCGGGCTAGACTTAAAGCGGACAAAAAACAAACAGGAGGTGCGGCATGTTTCATTCCATTTTGGTTCCTCTCGATATTTCCGAAAATCGCCTGACCGATCGGGTGATCCCCTATGTTCAGGCGAACGCAGCAATCGGCAACGCAAGTGTGCATTTTCTGACGGTTATTCCGTCTATGCCTTATTACTCGTCACTGGGGCTGGCTTATTCGATTGAAACGCCGAAACTGGCGGAGATACAGCAACAAGCGCTTGCTAAGCTGGATGAGGTGGTTAAACAGTTCAACTTGCCCGCAGACAAAGTGCATACCCATGCCATTTCAGGCTCACCTAAAGATCAGATACTGAAGCTGGCGGATTCCATCAGTGCCGATTTGATTATCATTGCCTCTCATCGCCCTGATATTTCGACCTACCTTTTAGGGTCAAATGCGGCGGTTGTTGTTCGTCATGCCACCTGTTCGGTGCTGGTTGTTCGATGAGGTGTTGTGCTACAAAGCGTAGATCAACCACCTGCCTGGCAGGTGGTTGTGATACTCAGAAACGATAACCCGCCGAGAACATAAATACCCACGGATCCAGACGGGTGCTAACGCTCTGTTGTTCGCCGCCTGCTTTAAAGCGCACATCCGTGTCGATATCCATATACCAGACGGACATATTAATCAGCCAGTCGCGGTTAATCAGGTAATCCAGCCCGACCTGTCCCGCCACACCCCAGGAATCTTTCAGGCTGAGATCTGAAAGACCCGCATCTTTACCGGTATCGTTAAACTTCTCATTAAAGAACGTGGTGTAGTTTACGCCCGCACCAATATAAGGACGCGCCTTGCTGCTGGCATCACCAAAATACCATTGCGCCATTAAGGTTGGCGGCAACAGGTTAACCGTCGCGATATTACCGGTAGGCCCGGTGCCAACGTGATGACGGAATGGTGTTGCGGCTAACAGTTCTACCCCGATATTTTCGGTTGCCATATAGGTAAACGTCAGGCCCAGTTGGGTGTTGTTACTGACGTTAAAGCCACCCAGTTTACCCAACACATTATCGGAACCTTCCGTTGGTCGAACCGTTGCCGAACCTGCGCGAATAAAGAATTCGCCTGCTTCATGCGCGTACGCGCCGCCAGAGATACTGCTTAAGATAAGGGCTGCCACTGCTAATTTTTTCATATCCGCTCCATCGTTGTGGTTTTATTTCGGAGCAGAATATACTCATAAATGAGTAATAAGTGATCTAACACAGATCACATAAAAACCAGTAATTTAACATTCATTGATCTGAGTTAATTTTTCATAACTAATCAGAAAGGAGCAAATCGTCTCTAAGTCAATTTTTGCCTTTTCACAGTAACAAAATATTCCGCTTTCCCCCTCTTGTTCTCTTTTCAGCGGCTAAATAATTGAGCTGTTTCACAGTTTGATTTGATGCGCTCTTATTTGCAGATGTGCCGACACACTGCCGCGAACTTTCAATGTCTGGCGAGGATGGGCAGGTCAATGAGGCCTGTAATCGAGCCAGAGCACGCTACGGATTACCTCCGCTTTACAAAGATATGCTTTTCCATACAAGGCTTGATGCTGCCACCGCAGACTTATCCGGTGTACAATTGCCGGCTAATTAACACCTGCAATACTCAAGGAGAGTGCATGTCTATCACGGCGAAGTCTGTCTACCGTGACACGGGGAATTTTTTCCGCAATCAGTTCATTACCTTTTTACTGATAGCGTTGCTATGTGCGTTTATCACGGTGGTGCTTGGCCATGCGTTTTCACCCAGTGATGACCAGATTGCCAGCCTGAGTCAGGGCGACAATCTTGCAGGCAGCGTGGGCCTATTTGAACTGGTGCAAAACATGACTCCCGAACAGCAGCAAATCCTGCTGCGGGCATCTGCTGCATCAACCTTCTCCGGCCTGATTGGCAACGCCGTTCTGGCAGGCGGGGTTCTGCTGATGATCCAACTGGTGTCTGCGGGACAGCGTGTTAGCGCCCTACGCGCTATCGGTGCCAGCGCACCGGTTTTACCGAAGCTGTTCATCCTTATCTTTTTAACCACGATGCTGGTTCAGATTGGCATTATGCTGGTCGTTGTACCTGGCGTTCTTCTGGCGATTGTTCTTTCCTTCGCACCCGTGATGGTTGTGCAGGATAAAATGGGAATATTCGTCGCTATGCGCAGCAGCATAAAACTGGCATGGTCTAATATGCGCCTGGTTGCTCCAGCAGTAATCGGCTGGTTGCTGGCCAAAACGCTTTTGCTGCTGTTTGCACCAAACTTTGCCGTACTCACGCCAAACGTTGGCGCGGTAGTGGCCAATACGCTGAGCAATCTGATTTCAGCGGTATTGCTGGTCTACTTGTTCCGCCTGTATATGTTAATTCGTCAGTAATCATGATGGCCGGGTATGTCGCTGTACCCGGCTCAACGAAGAAGATGGAATCACAGAATGAAGCAGTTTCTTGATTTTTTACCCCTTGTCGTATTTTTCGCGTTTTATAAGCTCTACGACATTTATGCCGCCACAACGGCGCTGATCGTCGCAACCGCTATCGTGCTTATCTACAGCTGGGTGCGTTATCGCAAAGTCGAAAAAATGGCGTTGATCACGTTCGTTCTGGTCGCCGTGTTTGGCGGGTTAACCCTGTTCTTCCATAACGATGAATTTATTAAATGGAAGGTCACGGTCATTTATGCCCTGTTTGCTGGTGCGCTGCTGATCAGCCAGTGGGTCATGAAAAAGCCTTTAATCCAGCGTATGTTGGGTAAAGAGTTGACGCTCCCGCAGGAAGTGTGGTCGCGACTGAATATCGCCTGGGCGGTGTTCTTCATTCTTTGTGGCCTGGCCAATATCTACATCGCCTTCTGGCTGCCGCAGAATATTTGGGTCAACTTCAAAGTCTTCGGCCTGACCGCCCTGACGCTTATTTTTACGCTCTTAAGCGGTGTTTATATTTACCGCCACATGCCTCAGGACGATAAGCACTGACAGTTTTTTACCAGAACGCTCGCCCTACGGGCGTTCTGGTCTATTCTCACCAGCCGAAAATCATAGTAGCATCCCGCCTGAAGTCTTCAGTTACGAGTTAAAACAATGACAACAAATGACGCCCCTCAGGGCGAAATGGTATTACGCACACTGGCAATGCCCGCGGACACCAACGCCAATGGCGATATTTTTGGTGGATGGTTGATGGCACAAATGGATATGGGCGGCGCGATCCTGGCAAAAGAGATTGCTCACGGACGCGTGGTGACCGTTCGGGTAGATGGCATGACATTCCTTCGCCCGGTTGCCGTGGGTGATGTCGTCTGCTGTTATGCGCGCTGCGTGAAACGCGGTAACAGCTCAATTTCGATCAACATTGAAGTGTGGGTGAAAAAAGTCTCTTCCGAGCCTATCGGTCAGCGTTATAAAGCGACCGAAGCGCTGTTTATTTATGTGGCAGTCGATAGCCAGGGCAAACCCCGCCAGCTACCTGCAATTTAATGCCAGACAAAAAAAGCCTCCATTCTGGAGGCTTTTTTTTATTCCATTTGTGCCCCGCCATTCATGCGGAACACGATATTCACAACCAATCCACTGCCGGGCTTGCCTGCTTCGTAACGCCACTTACGCATGGCGTCTTTCACATCGCGTTCGAACATGTTAGAAGGCTGCGCAGATAATATTTCGATGTTATCAAGGCGGCCATCTGGCGTAACGTCAAATTTCACGCGAACACGCCCTTCAATACGCAGCGCCAGAGCACGCTGCGGATACTGTGGCTGGTTGCGGCTCAATGCCCGCGGGCCTGCTGGCGCGGCTGGTGTCGGTTTTGCCACCGCTGGCGTATTGTTGGCCACTGCGCGCGCAGGCGCAGCGTTTTCAACCGGCTGAGTGGTACGCGTCTCAACAGGGCGTTCTTCACGTTTAGGACGCTCTTCAACCTTTTTTACCGGTTTTGGCTTCGGTTTGGGCTTAGGTTTTGGCTCAGGCTTGTGGATCACCACTGGCGCTTCTTTCGGTGGCTCCGGGACAACCTCTGGCTCGGGTTCCGGCTCAGCAACCGGTTGTGGCGGTGGTGTGACAGCCTGCGGCGGCTCAAGCTCCGCTGGCGTTACCATGGTCACAGAAATAGGCTGCGCGGGCGCTGGCATTTCAATAACCTGATGAACCGAGGTGTAGAGCAGACCCGCCACAACAGCACCGTGAATAACGACGGAAAGCAACGTCGGCCAGGGAAAGCGGCGAGGTAAATCTAGGGTCATCGAAGTCATAATCATCAGAGTTAAAAAACCAGACGTTGATTTTAAATGCAAATAGCAATCATATTCAATAAGACACTTTATCTTCACGCGATTTAAGCGCATAAGAGGCCAAAAAAGGCGCATTCAGATCAGGGTTTTAACATTGTCGTTATCTTTACATTGCAGTCAATTGTGCTTTCACATAACGTAATTGCCACTTTTACTGGTTAAGGAGCTCCGCCGTGCTTTATGTGATTTATGCAGAAGATGTAGCTGATTCCCTGGAAAAACGCCTATCTGTGCGCCCTGCCCATCTGGCGCGTTTACAGCTGTTACACGATGAAGGCCGTTTGTTAACCGCAGGCCCAATGCCCGCGGTAGACAGCAACGATCCTGGCGCGGCAGGTTTTACCGGTTCAACCGTTATTGCAGAGTTCGAATCCCTGGAAGCGGCCAAAGCCTGGGCTGACGCTGACCCGTATGTGGCGGCTGGCGTTTACGCAAAAGTCACCGTGCGTCCGTTCAAGAAAGTGTTCTGATGCACTAAAGGCTCCGAAAGGAGCCTTTTATTTATGCGTTTCGGCCTGCCATAACACTGCCATCGACATCCCAGTTCGTGCAGGACTTGCTTTCTGGCGGGTGATGTAAAACCTCGCTAAGGCGATTTTTCACACATACGATATTCGACATCTGCCAGGGCGGTAATTCTACGAAATTATCAATTCAGAAAAACACCTGTAGATAGCACAACCTACCTTTATTACCTTAAAAATTAAATAGTTAACATCCACTTCCCTACTGTATAAGGATGCGCTAATCTCACGATCGCGATTACGCCCCAAACGGCTCGCGGCCTGTAGGGTTACGTCATTCATGAGAAGAATTTAGGCTAACATTTGATGTGTTATTGCTAATCAAAGGGTAAGAAATGAAAAAAACAATCCCGGAATATACCCCTGTTGACTTATCTCGTTGGGCCAGGAAGGAACATTTTGAGGTATTTCAGGGCTTTGCTCAAAGTACTATTAACCAGACGGTGCTGATAGACATTACTGCCCTGCTAAAAAATATCAAAGAAGCCGGCTGGAAATTTTACCCTACGATGATTTTCCTTCTTTCTAAGATCGTAAACAGCCATACCGAATTCCGTATGGCGATGAAAAACAATGAGTTAGTTATCTGGAATGAAGTACATCCAAACTATACGATTTTCCATAATGAAACGGAGACCTTTTCATCATTATGGAGCCACTACGATGGCAATATTCATCACTTCCAGAACGTTTATTCAGAAGACATCGCACGCTATGGTGATAACCTTGCATACTGGCCTAAAGAAGAGTCGCTCGAAAATATATTTTTCGTATCGGCGATCCCCTGGGTAACCTTTACCAGTTTTAATATCACCGTTGCTGACATGAAAAACTTTTTCGCCCCGATGTTCACGCTTGGTAAATACTACAATCAGGATGGAAAAGTATTGTTGCCTGTCGCCCTTCAGATACACCATTCTGTGTGTGATGGTTTCCATATGGCAAGACTGTTCAATGAGTTACAAGAGTTGTGTGATGATTTGCCGCGTCAATCAGAGGGAATAGATGATTGATGTGCCAGACATTAAAAAGGCTCCCTCAGGAGCTTTTAAAAATGCTTCAACACAATGAAATAAAAGGATTTATTTCATTCGATGTCCACATATAGACCACATCAGACAAATGGCCCCGGTTATGCGGGGCTTTTTGTTTAACTATTAATTGCGCATGAAAGCATCATTGGTGAGCGACGAGCCTGCTTTAGACCGTCTGTTCGAGCGAAAAGCTGATGCCAAGCATTTATTTCATGAGTTTGTAATTGGCCAACCTGAGCAGTTAGGATAGGAGGCACAAAAACCTGATAACCTAAATAATTGTAGGTTATCAGGTATGTATTAAGAAATGGGTTGCAACAGGAATCAGCAGGTTTGAAAAAGATGAACCCTGTTTATGTTACGGTGCATGTAACCCAAGAGGTTAGTCAGAAAAAAGGCGAGCGTATTTGATAACCCTAGACATAGTCATCTGCTGCCCATTGTCTCCATTTGCCTTTGGAGCCTGATTTTCTGGTTTCTTCTGCGGCTGTCCCGCTTTAGAGAGCGAGGCTGCCGGATTGAGCTGGGCATTCTGTCTCATAGTCATTATCTCTAAATACCTGTTGTGGATTATTTTTAATGTTTTTTGTAAGTTTAAACAATATCGATTTTTAGCACAATCACTAACCAAGGGTATGTTATTGAATTCTATGCCATTATGACCCCAGATTGCTTTATACACTTTTCCGCCAGATAAGGGGTCTCGTCTGTATGCATATTGTACAGCACTTGAGACTTTACATCTAACTAATGATGTAAAAAATCCTTTATGACGCCTTTTTTTTCTTAATTTTTTTTCAGTATAGTAAATGCATTCAGCAGCATACATGCCTCCAGACGAGCCTAAATCATAGGCGATCTCCTGACGTCTGATCTGAACCATGGGGGGTGTGTAATGGCTGAGAATGATATCACCAGTATCCTTGTCAAGAACGACCAAGCCAAAGAAAAAATCATCAACATCCATGTACAAGCTCATCAGACTGGCGTATTGATCACCGGTTATTACTTTCAGTTGAAGTGCTTGCATAAGTACTATCATGGGGTGATCTCCACACATAAAGGAGATAGCCTCGCGCCCCTTGTAATTGATGTGAATAGCCTTCTTTTCAAGGACATCCCTGCGCGGGTGCCCATCAGAAGACCATCTCCCATCACATGCAGCAAATTCGTATTCACGGTATATCGTTGTTGTCATTATGAAAAGCTGGATTATTTGAAATCGCTTAAAAATATAACACAGTTAACTTCCCAACTTCCAAAGTTTACTTGGAGTCATACACATAAAGTGGCCTCCCAGACATCACCCAATGGGGATAGTTAACCGAACAGTGGCGCACCAGAGTTGACTTTACCTATGAGATAAATTTCAGCTATTTGTACTTTTCGGGCGCTCGATTGAGGGAGAAACAACTTAGATATTTAAAAACCCCGCATTAGCGGGACTTTCTTTTGGTCACATCCAGTGGATTTGTTGCTGGCCTGATTGGGTCGGGTGCGGCGGCGCTGGCACGACTTCACCAGGCGATACAATAAACCGCTCGACCGTCTCAGTGGTGACAAACGTGCAACTGCAATTGATGTTTGTACACTGATGATAACGCTCTTTTGTCGTGTCAGAAAAATAGCGACTTGTGCGAGCGTGGGCGGCGAAATGGCATTTTGGGCAGTGAAACATAGCGAGCACCTCTTTAAATTTTCGATGCATTGATTTTAACCGCTAACACCTTACATAACAAACACTTAAGTAGATTTTATTGATTTAATTCCTCGCTTTCGTACTCCACATCCGAAACCTTAACCTCAAGCTCTAAGCCTGTCGTGTAGCCGTTCCCGTTGAGGTTATGCACCACCCGACTGATTATCCACGCCTGCTCGTCTATAACGCGCTTAAAGCCTTTCACCGCAACCGGCGTTTCGGGAAATAAATCCGCACGGCCAAACGCCAGCGAAATTGAAAACTCTGCGACACCGCGCTGCAGCTTGTCCCACTTAGCCTGAGCGGCGCGCATGGCCTGCGCCTTTGTCGCGTAGATGGTTGTAAGCTCCAGCACGTTATCAGACTCACCGGCCATATACTCACCATCGCGCGCTTCCTGCTCTTTTTTGGCTTTGGCCTTTGCCGTGGTTTTGGCCGCTTTGGGGTGCTGCAGCGCGCGCAGGTGCTGCACCTTCAGTTTTCGCTGCAGCTTCACTTTTTGCTTTTGCGGTTTCGGGTCTTTGGTGTGCAGCCATTTCGCCGTAACGCCGGTGTATGCCTCCCGGTCGGCGATGG
Source organism: Enterobacter sp. Li2LvB3 (assembly GCF_056156645.1). Taxonomy (NCBI): domain Bacteria; kingdom Pseudomonadati; phylum Pseudomonadota; class Gammaproteobacteria; order Enterobacterales; family Enterobacteriaceae; genus Enterobacter; species Enterobacter sp. Li2LvB3. Next base: position 109,465 of record NZ_JBSICG010000002.1, read on the forward strand.
CAAACTGATGCCGGTCGCCGTCGCCCCTTTCGACGGTCATTTGCGGGATAGGTTTGCCACTGGCCGTCATCGCGCTACCGGCTTTGAGGAATAGCAGTTTCCCCGCTTTTACTGACACCGTTGCACCGTTGCGGTCAGCCAGACGGGACAAAAACACCGCGTCGGATTCCTGCGTCTGGTCGATGTGAGGGACGGGGATCGCTTTCAGCGTGTCGGCCACGCTGGCCGTCAGTTTGTTGCGCGCCGCGATGGTCTCAACAATGACCCCGAGCGTGGTGTCATGCCATGACTGTTCCCGGCGTGAGTTCAGCGTCCCGCGAAAATCAGCACTGCGCCCCCGGATGGTCAGCGTATCCGGTGCGCCCCGGTGCTCGATTTCATCGACCGTGAAACTCCCCTTATTCAGCAAGGCTGAGCCCTGCCAGCCTAACCACAACGTCAGCTTTGCACCGCGCGGCGGCAGCTCGACCAGCCCGTCGGTATCATCGAGCTCGATATCGAGCTGGTCAGCTTCGAATCCGCGATTGTCCGTCATCGTCAGACCGATAAGCCGGTCGCTGAAATTCTGCGTGATGTCATCGCCATCTAACGTGAGCATAAACGCCGGGGCAATGAGCGCCCCGGCCTGCACTTTCATTCCGGTAATCATCCTGCCAGCCCTCCCAGCCAGTTACCGGCAGACGTCACCAGATTGTCGGCCTGTGTTTTCAGGTCGCCGTAAATAGCGGCGAGTGAGTCATCGACCCGCTTTAGCGACAGGCTAAACTCGATTTTTCTGGCCGCGCCGTCGCTGAATAATTCGCTGTGCGTGTGGGTCACTTTATCGATGACATACATGCCGTGGATCATGCCCGTTCCGTCAATCAGCGGCCACGCCCTGCCCTCATCGGCCATCAGTTCGATAGCCGTCAGCGACAGGCGACCGCCGGTGATTTCAGGGTAAAGCACACCCGACAGCGTGCGTGAGGTTTCCCCCTCCCCGAGAAACTGATAAGCCGGTGGTTTGCCGACGCGGTCGTTTGACGCCCAGCGGTAATCCTTCGAATACTGCATCGACTGATGCGGCAGCGTGCGGCGCTCAAACACGAATAAACCCAGTACCATTAACATGCTTTAGCCCTCATCCGTCATGGCGCATACTTGAACGCTGACGCGCCCTTTTTTTCCGGTCTAATGTCTCGACGGCGTCACTTAGCTGTCGCTCAAGGTCGCTGCCCGGCGCAACGCCACCCTGCAGGGTGATGTGATACTCGCTTTTGCTCTGGTCGACATAAGACCGGCCAGCAGGCGCAGTTACTGGCTGATAGGCCTGATAACCTCCATACGCAGACGTTGCCGGGATATAAGACCCGTTTTGCGCACCGGCTGCTGCACTGGCTTTCGCTGCAGTCTGGTCGAGGTCGCCCGACTCTTTTTTGATAACCCCGAGTTTCTCCAGCAGCCAGCCAACCTTACCGCTCAGGCTGTTAAAGATATTGAGTGGAGCCATCAGGGCATCAGCCAGCGCCTGACCGAACGCCACCCCGACATTTTTGCAGCGGTCGAGCGTTTCCTGCGTTGCCTTAACCGGCGCAATCAGGTCAGTGAACCACTGCCAGACTCCGCGCAATTTTTCGATGACGGAATCAAACACCGGCGCGAGCGGGGCAAAGATATCCGCCACCGGTGCAAAGGCAGCTTTGAGCCCCTCCACCACGCCCGAAAAGAATGCGCTGATGGGTTCCCAGTATTTACGTATCAGGAGCGCACCGGCCACAAATGCTGCAACCACGGCCACAACCGGCCAGGTGATAGCACCGAGGACAGATACAATGGCCGTGCCCATTGCGGCCAGATTTGTTCCAAGAATACCGGCAGCGGCGATAATCATGTTGATACCCGTTACTACCGGCCACGCTATCAGACCAATCCCCCCGAGCACCCCAATCAGCGCCATCCCACCGGCGACAAGGTTAAACAGGGTTTGCGTAAGCTCAGGGTTCGCTTTCGCCCAGGCGGCGACCTTGCCGAGCCACTCAGTCGCGGAAACCGTCAGGCGGCGCAGTGCTGAATCCTCTTTTTCGAAAACCTCAATCTGCAGGTCTTCCCATGCCGACTGCAGGTTTCTCAGGTCGCCGTCGAGGTTATCGGTCTGGATTTTCGCAATACGTTCAGTCGTGCCTTTCGAGTCGCGGATTTGCTGGCGCTTATTATCGAGCGAGCCATCACCGGCAGCGGCGACCAGCTTAATCGCCCCCTTCATGGCTTCCTCGCCAAAAATCACTTTCAGATATTCGCCCTGCTCAGCCGTTCCGAGCTTATTTTTCACGAAGGACTTATGAATATCTTTGAGGATTTTCTCGACCGGCAACATGTTCCCTTTGCTGTCGCGGGTTTTCACGCCCAGCTCTGCAATGGCGTCCACGGCTTTACCCATTGGTGCCTGCAGGCGGTTGAAAATGGCACTCGCCCCCGTACCGGCCATCGAGCCCTTAATCCCGTTATCAGCCAGAATGCCGAGCATGGCGGTCGTGTCTTCAATGCTCGCCCCGGCAGCTTCCGCGATAGGTGCGACATACTTCATCGCCTCGCCCAGCTCGACAAGGCCGGTATTGGATGACGTAAAACCTTTTGTCATCACATCCGCGACGCGCTCAATCTCCGTGGTCGGCAGGTTAAAGGCCGACTGCATATTGGTGATAATGTCGGCGGCTTCAGCGATATCCACGTCAGCCGCGAGGCTCAGGTTTACGGTTGACCCGGTCGCGGCCAGCACGTCATCGGCGTTATAGCCCGAGCGTGCGAGCGTGGTCTGCGTGCGCGCCACGTCACCCGGCGAAAAGGCCGTTGTCGCACCGATATCGCGCGCCTGCTGACGAATGGCCGCGAGCTTGTCATCCCCTTTATCGAGACCGAGGATCGCCTGCGTGCCTGACATCTGTTTATCAAAACCGATGCCCGGCGCAATAAAGCGCGATGCACCATACAGCCCGGCGGTCGCCACCCCGACACCCACCATCCCGGCATTGCGCGCACCGGCGGCGAGCTGTTGCCCGGATTCATAGCGACGTTTAACCGCGCTGAGTCTGGCCTGTTGCTGACTGACGCGCGCCAGCGCATCACGTTGCCGGTTAAGCTGCGCGGTCGTCTCGCTGATACTGGATTTCAGACGGCGCTCATCCGCCGACAATGTGCGGGTGTTAATCCCGGCCTGCGCGAGCTCGGTGCGCTGGCGCTGTACCGACTGCCTGAGCCCGTTAAATTTGAGCTGCAGGTCAGCAGCGGATTTCTTTGCCGCCTCCATCGCGCGCGCCTGCGCATTCGTGGGGTTTTCCGTGTTTTTTAACTGGACGGCCAGCGCTGCGGCCTCCTGTTTCGCTTTGTTAAGCGACTGACCGGTCACGGCAAGCTGTGCGCTCGCTTTCCTGAATCCGTCAATTCGGGACGCCTGCGCATTGAGGTCGCGCAGGCTGGTTTGTGAAGTGCGGATGTCGCCAGCAAGGGATTTGCTGGCGGTCTGGATAGCTTTAAGCGGTCGGCTTGCCCGGTCTACTGCGTTAAGCAGCACCTCAAGTCTGACGTTATTGCTCATGGTGGTTTCCGCTACGCTGCAGCGCCTTGTCGCGCCATGTGATGAGCTCGGTCACGCTCAGGGAATACAGCTCTGATGGCGGCCAGTGAAAAATCACTGCGATATCCGCCATCAGGTCATCGACCGACAGGTTGTCGGGAAATTTCAGCGAGCCGAAGATGGCGACAAAAAACCGACCACCTTACCGGCGAATAAAATCAGGTCTGATGCTTCCAGACGTGTGACTTCATGCTCGGTGAGTGCCGGATAAGTCATGCGCGGCAGCACCTTAATCAGCGCGTCGACATCAGAGTTTGCCAGTGCAGCGAGACTCACACCGCGCAAGGTTCCCGCATTGGGTTTAAACACGGTCACCTGTTCGATTTTTTGCTCACCGCGCATGACGGGATTATCGAGGATCACAATGTTCGGGTTTTCAGTTTCGGTGGTGACAGTTTCGGTGATGTTTTCCATGATGTTGCTCTCTTCAAAGTTGGATGACCGGCCAGCCTGGCTGACCGGTTAAGGGGTTACAGGCCGATGGCCTTACGGTGTTCTGCCAGACGGTCGACGCCGTCGACTTTCAGCACCATGTTGATGACGTCAATCTCGATGACTTCTTTGCCGTCAATCGTGAGCTGGTAGTAAGCGCACTCGGTCGACATTTTGGTCGAGCCGCTTTCCCCCTGTTTATTTTCGCCGCCATCGTACTCTTTGTGACGGCCACGCATGACCACCTCAACGGCGGAAATCGCGCCGGTGTCATCGCGCTGATAAGAGCCGGTGAAACGCAGCGGCACGCTATCCGCTCCCGGTGACGCGTACTGCGCCCACAACTCGACATCAGGCAGACCGCCGAGCGTCCATTCCAGCGACAGCGCATCGTCATCGAGACCGAGGTCAATCGACACCGAGCCCGGCATCCCGCCACCCCGGTATTTTTCGAGCTTACGGGTCAGCTTTGGCAGGGTGACGGATTCAACAACGCCCATATAGCTGAGGCCGTCGTTAAACATATTCAGGTATTTCAGTTTGCGTGGTAGTGCCATGCTCCGGGCTCCTTAGCTGTTAACCGACTCTGACAGGTTCGCCAGATAGGTATCAGTGATGCGCTGGCGCAGGGTCAGGTTTTCCAGCGGCGGGACGGGGGTGTAGTCGTAATCGATATACAGTTTCCCCACTTTCAGCGTTTCCACGCTGTTTGATTCCGGGTCGTACCAGCACGTACCGTCAACGATATAGCCGTTGTTTTTCAGCTCGCGGAATTTGGCATTGATACCGGCGACGATGTCACGGATAAGCGTTGCGGTGACGGGTTTATCCATCGCCCACGCGTGCGCTTCCGCCATCGTGTCGGCCAGCACCTGCGCGGTGCGGGTGTAGTTCTCAAACACGAATAACGGATCGTCTGAGCAGGTGCGGTTGCCCCAGAACTTAAAGCCGTCATTACGGATGAGTGTTGTCACACCGGCCTGATTGAGCAGGTTGGCGTCGGTGGCCTGTTCCTGCAAATCCCATGAGACCGAGGCACTGACGCCGGTGACACCATTCACGCCGACGTTGGACAGCGTTTTGTGCCAGCCGATTGTCTGGTCGATTTTGGCGCGCAGACCGAGCGCGCGGGCAGTCGCCCATGCAATATCGGTTTCATTCGCCGTGGTGTCCCACGCCAGAAAATCAGGGTGAATAACCATCAGCTCACGCTGGCTGAAATTCTCTCGATAGGCCATCGCTTCTGAAATGGTTTTGCAGCCCCACGCACTGACATAGCCAAATGCACGCAGGCTCTGGCAGGTGGAGGCGAGCGCGGTCGCCACTTCCTGAGTATCCAGTCCCGGCACACCGAGAATGCGCGGCTTAACGCCGGTGACGGTTTTAGCGGTTAACAGCGCTTTCAGCCCGGTATATTTGCCGTTTTCGTCGGTCGTGCCGATGATGTTGGAAATGGTTTGTTTTTGCGCCGCCTCCGGGTCTTCCGGGTCTTCGACACCTTCGGGAACACGCACCACCACAAGGACCGGTTTGCACTGGTCAGCGATGGCCTGCAGGGATTTTGCCAGCGTGCCTTTTGTACCGGCTTTCCCGATCGCAGTTTGTATACTGGTAATCAGCACCGGCTCGTTAAGCGGGAATGTCTTTGCGTCAGCATCGCTGGCCGTGCAGACCATGCCGATGATGGCCGTCGAGACCGTGGAAATGGTGCGCGTGCCATCGTTAATCTCGATGACCTCGACGCCGTGATGATAGTCGCCCATCAGTTAAACTCCGTGGTGAAGTGGAGCAACTATTTTCTGTTGTGTGCAGTCTGGTAGCGATTGAATGCCGTTGGTGGAGGGATAACACAACAAACAAAAAGCCCTCCGGATGGAGGGCTCAGGTCAGGCGGGTAATTCAGGCCATTCTATCGATGGCGCAGCGCTGATATCGAGTCGGTTCAGCATGACCCGGTAACGCTTCCAGCGCAAAAGCGTTGCTGCTTCCTCTTCGGTGGCAATCCCAAGTTCGACGGCATCCTGCAATGGTGCAATATTGGCGCTCGCGGTTGCCATCAACACTGTTCGGGCACTTTCCGCCTGGCTGATAAGCTCCGCTTGTGTCGGTTCTGGTGGGTCAGTCAGCACCGGCAGCCCATACTCATCAGGGACGATCAATTTTCCTGTAGCCTGCTTTCCGAGCAGATAGTTAAACCAACGGTCAGAAATCTCTTTCAGGTCATCAGGCCAGTTACCCGCCTGTTGATATTCCGCTTTCATGAAATCAGGGAAAAATCCCTGTTTTGACGCACTGTAAAAAATAGCCATATTAAATCCCCTCCGCAGTCCACGCGAACGCCACCGCGCCGCCGCCTGCAATCTGCAGGTTAAACCCCGTAGTATCCTCGTTGTAATAAGCCAGCGCCGTTCCTGCGCCACTGCTTGCGACTGCATTCAGGTGGATGCTGTAACACTTTGAAGCGAACGCGAACGGAAATGTGATGCGCGCGCCGCCATTTGTGGTACCGACTTTACCGGTCATTCGGATAACATTTGTATCGCCGTTTTTTGTCCAGAGAATATTACCGCTCACTGCGTATGTGTCAGGCTTTCCGTAACTGCCCTTTGGCTGGAATGTGGCATCAGCTAACGTTTTTGTGTAATAGCGCGCATCAAAGTTGGCATAATTAGCCAGAGCCAGCTTATTTATGGTCGCGTCACCCGTTGCGAGATTAATCGCAAAAGGACGCAGGCTGCTGTAACCCCCGTACTGGTCACCTGAGTTAGTCAACATCAAATACAGGTTTGAGCCATCATTGCGCCAGAACGTGCCAAAATTGCCACTTACGATCCTGTAATTATTTTGAGAGGTTGATTGAAACTCTGCTGAGCTACGAAGCGTGCCAGTGATATTCAGGTTTCCGGCAAGCTTAATAAAACGCCCGTCAAAGTTTGCATAATCGCCGGGAATAATTTGCCCTTTCATCTGTAACAGGCCATTCCGGGTATTGATAAACCCGGTCATTCCCGTTTCATCTCCGGCAGAATCTGGCAGCGTGCAATAAAAACCGATACCGTACCATGATTTAAAAATCATATTGGCGCTGGTAAAACCTGCCGCATCGCTACCGGGATAAATCCCTGTCGTGCCACTACGCACATTCAACCCACCGCTGAATGCGACTTCCTTTTTGAACGTTCCGCCATTCTCAGCAGAAACGGCATCGACTTCACTGGCGGTGGGCTTATGGCCTTCATGGTAAATATAACTCCCGCTATATTTCAGTTCGCCATTATTACCAAGCTGAAGATATTTATTAGAAGTGCCGTTCTGGATATAAACGTCCGTATTGCCCACACCAAAGATAATAGACCCCAGCGCGGTTTTGACACCACTGCTCCCCGTCAACCACCCACCGGCAATGGGAAAACGCGTGTTCGCATTATCATTCGCCGCCTTAACCGCTTTCGGTGTTGCTGCAAGCACCTCAGACGTGCTGTCGGTTGCACTGCTGAGCTGGACAATACCCTTTTTCGCCGTGGTGGCGTCCTGAGCCGTATATTTCCCGTCAGCAATATCCCGAACCTCCTTAACCGCTTTCGGTGTCGCTGCGAGCGTCTCAGACGTGCTGTCGGTTGCACTGCTGAGCTGAACAATACCCTTTTTCGCCGTGGTAGCGTCCTGAGCCGTATATTTCCCGTCAGCAATGTCTCGCACCGCCTTAACCGCTTTCGGTGTCGCGGCGAGCGCCTCAGACATGCTGTCGGTTGCACTGCTGAGCTGGACGATACCCTTTTGCGCCGTGGTGGCGTCCTGAGCCGTATATTTCGCTTTTGCAAGGTCGTATGCCGCCTTAACCGCTTTCGGTGTCGCTGCGAGCACCTCAGACGTGCTGTCGATCGCGTTGCTTAACTGCGTGAAACCTTTTGCTGTGAGCGAGGCGTCAGGGTGGCGGCGTGACTGCTCATGCTCCGCGAGCTTATCGTCGACATAGTCCTGTGTGGCCATCACCAGTGTGGTATCAATGGCCAGTTCGACCGACTCGATATCACTCACCATGATGACCATTCGCAGGGTTTGCGCTCGCCCTGACCCTTCCGCCAGTTCTGGCTTGTAGCTTTCGGCCATATTACCGACCGCAATCAGCGTGCCGGTGTCATCATAAAGCCCCATTTCCCGCAGCCAGAAACCGCCGGTTTCCGGGGGAATGACCAGCTCAGCGACAACGTAATTTTTGTTTTTATTGTCCTGGCTGATTTTGTTCAGGGTATGACGCCAGACCTCACGCACCAGTTTTGTCTGGCTGGCATTCGGGGTCGGCAGCGTGCCGCCACCGTCACCGACGGCCATCGCTGTAAAATTCACCTTTTTCCCGTTCGGGACGGTTGCTGCAGCCAGTTTTTCCGCACCGGCTTTGGTGATGACCGTTTTATATTTCACTGTCATTTTTATGCTCACTTATCCGGGGTAAACCGTGATGATGTCGCCGTCATAGGTCAGGGCTCCGGTGTACAGATAGCCCGGAATATCCTGAATAATGGTGAGGCCGATAAGATGGCGGCTGGCTGGCTTTGCATCCGCAATCAGCCGCTCCATTTCGTAATACATTTCCTCGGTGATGCCGGTTTCCAGCACCCCGATATCAAGCCGAAACGTGCCGGGCGGGTCGTCAGCTTCCCACCACTCAGTGACGTTAATCAGGTAGCCAAGCGGCTCCACCACACGGCGCACCGCCCCAATTGTCCCTTTGTGCTCATGGATAAATCGTGCCGCGCGGATCACCTCCCGTTTGGTGGCTTCCGGCCAGTTCTCATCCCACCGGTCGACAGAAAACGCCCACGCCAGCCACGGCAGCAGATTTGCCGGGCAGTCGTCAGCGCTCCAGAGTCGGCGCAGTGGGATAGGTGTTTTTTCAATGTCAGCGCAGGCACGCGCCGCCGCCACCTCAAGCGGCGACGAGCCCACTGGCAACAGACGGGTATCATTCATCGTTACCCCCGATGGTGACGCTGTACTCGCTGCACCATGACGCCTGCGTGTCATCGAGCACGATGTCAGCTACCGGTTCGGCCAGCTCGACACGCTGCACCCCCTCGACATGGAGCGCGGCATAAATGGCTGATTTACGGATATCCCGCCCGAGCCGGTGCTGTGCGGTGATATACGCCTGCAGCTTTGTTTTGGCGGCACTGAGCACCGGCTCACTTTCGGGGCCAGGGTAAAGGTAAAGCGATGCAGTGATTTTATAGTCGATAATACTCGCTGACTGCACGGTCACGCGGTCAGCGACCGGCCTCACGTCCTCATCGTTCAGGGCAGCGCGCACGATGGCGAGCAGCTCGTCAGAGGCCACGCCGTTACTTTCGCGGGACAGCACCGAGACCGTCACACACGCGGGTTCGGGACTGATAACGGAAATATCTGCGACTCGCCCGTCAGCACTGCGACCATGAAACTGATATGCGCCGGTTGAGCCTGCGGTGCTCAGCCCTTCCGGGGCTTGCTGGATGCGCAGGCGATAATCGGTGTCCGACTCCATTTCGGCAGGCGTCGGGGGTAACGTGGTGTCATCTGCAGGGGTAATGACAAGACGCCCGACGCTGGCGTTTGCCCCTAACTGGTCGAGGTCTGCACCGGTGGCATAAGCCAGCATCACCGCGCGCGCGGCCTCGTTGACGCGTTGTCGCCAGATAACTTCCCGATAGGCGTTTTCCTGCAACAGCTTCACAATCGGCTCAGATTCAAGCGTCAGCGTGCGCGCGACCGCGCCCTGCTGGTCTTCGGGATAAAGCGAGACGAGCGTCGCCTTTCGTTCGCCCAGGATGGTTTCATAATCCAGCTCTTCCACGACATCAGGCGCGGCGAGCTGGCTCAGGTCAACAATGGCCATAGCGTTTAACTCAGTGGAATGGTGATGGAAAACGGCTGGCCTGATGTCGATCGCGTGCCGTTGATATCGACATAAAGCCCGCCGTCGGTGTCTGACCGTTCAAAGGTGATGGTTGTCAGGCTGACGCGCGGCTCCCACTTCTGGATCGCGGAATAGCACGCGGCCATAATCTGCAGGCGCAGTGCCGGGGTCTGCGGCTGGTCAATCAGCGCCGATAACAGCGAGCCGTATTCACGGCGCATGACACGCGAGCCAACCGGAGTGACCAGAATGTCGCGCACGCTTTGCCTGATATGCTCAACCTCAGAGATACTGAGCCCCGTCTGGCTGTTCATTCCCAGATAACGCACCGTCATTTCGTCCCCACCGTTCTGTCGTCGCCACTTCTCACACCGCCGTGGTCGTGGTCATCCACCTGCACCCCGTTCGAGGTCAGTTTCCCGCCGTTGTGAGAGATATTCCCTTTCATCGTTCCGCCCTTCTGCACTTCGAGCGAGCCGGTTATTAGCTTGTTGGTGCACACCACCTCGGGTGTGTCGAGCGTGATGCGGGTTGCCGCTTTCACCAGTACCACCGGCACGGTGGCCGTAATGGCGTCGGACGCGGTCACGTCGGCAGTTTTGATACCGGAAACAGTCAGCGAGCTGGTTTCAGGCTCATACTCAATGACCGCACCGTCAGGAAAGGCAACGTGAAGCGCATCAAGTGAGGCCGATGGCGCGGGATGGTCATCCGAGAAAATGCCCGGCAATACAAAGGCCGTGTCGAGCTCACCGCCAATAGCAAGGATTAGCACCTGCTCACCGACCGAGGGAGCCCACCACACCCGCGAGCGACCGGCGCGAGAGGTGAGCCAGTTTAACCAGGTGGTTTTCATGCCGCCGGTCTGGACACGGCAAAGCCCCCCGACGGTGTCAACGTCGGTCACAATGCCGGTGCGGATGAGGTTGCGTAAAATACGCATCACTTCATTAAGTTGAGTATTCATACACACATCATGTATTTTAAAAAAAACGAATTGAACTTCGTTAGTTTTGCTCACCAACGTCACAACAAAACTTCCACAGGCGCGAATAATGACTACACCGTTCTTTTCTTCATCCGAAATTAGAAACTTAATGCTCCAATACTCCAACGCACTTAAAATGCTCTCAGGGTTGAGTGAGTTTCAACGAGATAGAAACGAGTTAATCATCAGAATATTTAATGTTTTCATGGAAAAACCTGATGAATGGGATGATAGGGCAAGTTTTAACATTGAAATGATTGGCAGTGTTTTTGAACGCGAACTCGATGATAAATCGATGGCTGAAGAGGAAATCAACATTGTTTTCTCCACTTGCTTTAGGTTTTGCTTAGAGCCCACGTCATTTTCATCAACTGTACACCCCTCATACGATATAATAAAAACCATAAAAGACTTTGGGATATATAGATATCATGAATTTGATGAAAGAAGTCGTGCCCAGATCGATTATGCGTTAAGAGAAATGCCAATTAGTATAGTGAAAAATTTCTTTGACAGCGAGGACGTGAAAACATTCAAACAATTCAATGAACAAGTGAATGAAGCAAAAAAATTCTCTTCTCAATGGAAGGATTACATTAAAGAAAAAGAAGCCAAAATTGACGACATTAAATTAACACTAAAAAACTATGAAAGCGCCTTTAACTTTGTTGGTCTTTATGATGGGTTTAATTCACTATGGAAACAAAAAAAAAGCGAACTGTCCTTATCAAAATGGCTTTTATTTTTCTTAGCAATCATAATTCCAACTCCACTCATAGTTGAAACCTTACTTTTAAAAAGCGCCGGGGATAGCTTAAGCACTCTATCTCAAGCCTTGTCTCTGATACCATTAATATCGCTCACACTCATCTTTATATATTACTTTAGAGTCGCATTACAAAATAACTCATCACTAAGGACGCAGATCTTGCAGTTAGAATTGCGCAGAAGCCTATGCCAATTCATCCAAAGTTATGCTGATTACTCAAAAGGTGTAAGAGAAGGTAATCCTGGGGCTCTATCAAAATTTGAAGATGTTGTATTTTCGAATATAATGCCATCTGAGGAAAAAATCCCATCAACATTTGATGGCATCGAGCAAATAGCCTCCTTAATAAATGCAATAAAGCCAAAATAGCAAATCCAATGATGAATTACCTTTAAATCACACTCATCAAAACCCACCGCTAGAATATGTTTTGAGTTTAAACGCCGCTGCCCCACTACAGCGGCGTTCGCACGCTTTGGATAAATAACGGAAAAATTAGCCTCTTAGATGTTTAATAACCATTATCTCGACTAACTGTTTATCTTCCCGACTAAACCCCAACAATTGCCGCTCAGGATACTGCACGTCCTGAGCGTGCTCGTTTGGCCGGTCTTTGAGGCCGTACTGATGGACACGCGCGATGCGCTGCACTTTGCCCGTAAATTCCACCACCGCGCTATTTTCACGGCCACTGGCTTTCATGTACCGGCTTGTGCGCAGCGTCTGAAACATCGCCCTTTTGATTCGCCCGGTCTTTGCCCTGAGCGGCTGGCGTTTTCGCGCCTTATACGGTGAACCGTCGGGTGCTTTTTGCTGTTTTATTCGTTGCTGTTGCGACTTGCGCAGCTCCTTCGCAATCTCACCGGCAAGCCGTCGGCGCCCTGCAGGTGACAGGGCGGCAAGTAGCCCGGCGAGCTGGCCGTCAAAGGGCTTAAAGTCACTCATCCCATTTACTCACCAGTTCGCCGTTGATATAGAGCTCTTTTGGTCGGGTAACAGGCTCAGGCAATGGCGGCTCAGGGGCATAGCTCACATGCAGCGCGCCGTTTTCCTCCTGGATGAGGGTGCGCTCGGTGAGCTGCAGGCTGATACTGATGTCGACACTGTCCCCGTCGTTTAAATCCATCTGGAAACGGTAGCCCTTCTTTCGTCCGTCATCGAGCGTGCAGATATCCGGCTGGTTTTCCCTGAGCCATGCGGCCACCGGCACGAATATCAAATCCGGGTCGCCGACAAAGTCACACACGATCACATTCAGGGTGTAAATCTTTTCGTGTGACAGCGAGGCCGCGAGACGCGCGTCGATATTCCCCTCATCGGCAAAGATGCGCATCATTTCGGGATTAGTTTTTAACTGCGGGACGGCGTCAGTCAACGCTTCGCGCAGGCTGTGAGCTTTCTTCATCGAGTTTATCCTGACAGTCTTTGACGGTTTCAACCTGCAGCGCGCAGGCGGTGAGCGCGTGCTCAAGCCTACGGATGTCTGCACTCAGGTCGCCATTAGTGGCCGGTTCGCTTTCCGGCATCGGGCAATAGCTCACCTTCGGGCAGGCGCTGTACACAATGACCGGCGGAGGCGCAACCGGCGCGGGTGTGCAGCCTGCGCACAACATCAGGCAAATGAGCGCCATACCACCGGCGCAGCTCTTCATTTTCATTTAACAGCCTCGTTATGGTCTCTTCACGCCGCACGGCCATCGCACCGGCGGCAATCAGTTCCCCGCGTAAACTGACCTGCGCGGTTTCATTTCGCCTGGCAATTCCCTGCGACACGGAAAGCTGATTTTTCAGCATTCCGATCGCGGTTTTTTGTTCGGTGGCGACCTTGTTCGCCCGTTCAAAAGAGCGCGTCAGGTTGCCGTTCTCGTGGCGTTGCCACAGCACAACCGCAATCAGTGCGGCCACTAAAAACAACGTCACTTTCATGGAATGCCCCTGATGCAGTAAGCACGCTCACGCGCGCGTCGGTTTTCCAGCCCTTTGTTAACAGAGCCGTTCACATAAACCCATCGGGTGAGCTGGTCGCACGCCTGCCACCATTGCTGGCGTTTGATATACGAGACCAGCGTCGACCGGCAGGCCGCGCCGGTTCCCACGTTGAATGAGAAACTGACCAGCGTGTCGTAAATGCGCTGCGGCATTTCCACCGGCACGCAGACAGCCAGACGCCTCTCGACGTTCAGCACATCCGCGACGAGGTTCGCCGCCGCCTGACGCTCGGTGATTTCCCCTTTCGGTACGACCCCGGCAGTGTGGCCGATGCCTGACGTCCACACTCCCGCGCTGCACTGGTAAGGTGTCAGGCGACATCCTTCGAGGTCGGCAATCAGCGCCAGCCCCTCGGGCGAGGTGTTAAGCAGACGAAAGTCAGGCATCAACACCGCCAGCGCCAGCACTGCGGCCACACTGCATCGTTTAATGATTGAGCCCACGAATTGCCCCCTTATCGAGTCCGAGTGATGTCAGATAGCGATAGGTTTTTCGTTTAAACCAGTAATTCGTCAGCGCGGTAAAAATGGCGCATCCGACCCCCACATAAAGCGCCACCTTTTCGGGTGACATCGCCCCGAAATAGGCCACCGCAACGGCCAGCCAGTAGGCGATAAAGGTGGTGATTTTCTCCATACTCAGTCCCATAGATTCACCGTTTCAGTTCTGGCCGCGCTGTCGGCCTCGGGCAGTTCAACCGCCGTACCATGCGGCAGGATCACGCCGAGCTCAGACAGGCCGGGATTCGCTTCCAGCACGGTTTCGAGCACACCCTCACTGCGCCCGTAGTACCGCGCGCAAATCGCGTCGAGGGTGTCCCCCTGCAGCGCATAGGCTTTCATCAGATTTGTCCCACAATGCAGCGCGCCTTGTCCTGGATGCGCGCAACTGACCAGCGCATATCCCGCCACATCTCATCGATAGTGCTGTCGATGCTGTCGGCCTTTTTATCGCCTTTAGCGGTCGCATCCACACCGCGAAAACGCTCATAAAGCGTGGCCGTCGTCATCGAGCACACGGCATTGAAATAGTGGAAAACCCGCACGCTCTCGCCGTCGAGCTCGTCGGTCGGGACATCAGCCAGCGTGGCATAACCGGCATCGAGCTGACGCTCGCGCCACTCGCCCAGCTCCGCGTTAGTCTCCGCGATGGCGGTTTTAATCGCCCGGCGCAGGCGCACAGGGGAAACGGTCTGCTCAAGGCGCATTTCTTCCCGCACGCGCTTCGGATCAACATCAGGGTAAAACGGGGTGTTTTTGATTACCGGCTCGCTCACACCCGGCGGCGGTATCACCACGCCCGGCACATCCTGCGGCTCTTTGTTTTGCTCAATAATCAGCGTCGTCATGACAACCTCGGGTAATAGGTGGGCGGTGGACGCCGGTCGCAGTCAGGGCAATTGATACCCGCATTGACCGGCGTGCCGCCCGGCTCGGGGAGCGCTCGGTTAACCTGCGGCTTTTGCCGCCTTTGGTGGACGCCCGCGCCGTGTCGCCGGTTTAGCAGCAGCTTTGCGCGTGCGTGGTTGAGTCGTTTTGGTTTTCGGTGCAGGTTCGGGTTTTGGCCTGAGCTGGCGCTCTAACTGCTCAATGTCTTTTTTCACCCCAATGCTGCGCTCTAACTGGATCGCACGCTGCAGGTGCGCCAGTGCCTCGGGCAGTTGCTCCGCGTCGCGCAGCACATACCCGGTGATTTTGTGCAACTTCGCACGCACTATATCGGGCATATCTGCACGCTCAGTCAGCGCGAGGGTGTCGAGCAGGTTCGCCAGTTCAACCGGCCGCTTTGCATCGCGCAGGCGCTGCGCAGCGAGTGCCACCTCTTCGGCCAGCAGATACGGCGTCGGACGTCGCCCGGTCGGCATGGTCATGCCATAGGTCATCGCGTAACGGGCAATCTCCAGCGCCCCGGTGATGTCGTTGGCATCGAGACGCCACAGCATGACTGTCATCACGATGTCATCCTGCGCCCCCTTGCCGTTTTCGAGGACGCCAGCCACCCACGGCAGATAGAACGGCAGCAGCTCGCGCTTTTTGTCGGCCTTATTCTCGTTTGAGCGGATTTGTTTTAGTGTGCGACAGTCTGCGGCCAGCTTAACCAGCATCTGCTCATAAGCAGTTGCATTGCGCAGCGGCGAAGCAACCCGCCGCGCAGTTTCAGAGGCCGAGACCCGCATCATGTGACGCGCTGCGGGACTCGTCATGGCTTACTCTCCGCTTTCCGGTGCTGCAGGGGCGGTGAAGTCACCGAGCGCGATATTTTCAATCAGGCAACCGGCGGCGTAAGCCTCGACCACATAGTCAACATTCATTGACTCGTAGTTTTCGACGCGGTCTTTCTTCGGGTTTTCGATGATGCTGCGACGGTGCGCGTCATCCATGAAGTAGATAGACAGGTTGTCGAGACGCGTCACCATCAGCGCATTAGCCGGGAAGTAAGGCACGCGCACGGCTGGCAGGTTGCCGATGCGCTTCTGGCTGATGATGATGTCAGCGGCCAGCGACTCGGTGTTTGCCTGCTCCTGGTTGACGATAGGGAAATACTTATCCGCCATCAGCTTACGGCCAGTGATAACAACCAGCTCCGGGTCATCCTGATAAATCTCGTCAATCAGGTTTCCGGTGGCATCCATGACCAGCGCGTCGAGGTTCGCATAATCACCGTTTTTGCCCACGCGGATCACATCGGAAATAACAGCACCTTCCTCGTCGGTGATTTTTGACATCACGCGCGCTGGCGCTTCATTGCGATACTTCTGCAGCCAGCCCACCGTAACATCCTGCAGCATAGGGTTTTTCGCACGGTCGGACGTATCAGCACGCTTAGTACCGTTGAAACCGGCCATGATGAAATCGAGCGACTGACGCTTGATAATCGCGTCACGGATACGAGTCTGGAAGTCCTGGAAGCGCGCCCACAGGTCAAGCTGTTTGTAGCGGATATGGAAGTCAAAGTTAACCTGCGCGCACTCGTACTTGTTGGACTCCAGCGCGGTGAAGTCAGCGGTTTTACGCTCATCATCACCGGCGGTGTCGGCGGTACTCGCAATTGTACCGTTAACACCTACCCCGACTTTTTCGCCTTTCAGCTCGTCGACCGGCACGATGTTAACTTTGGTCAGAAACGCGGATGACATCTGCAGGGTGTTCATCAGAGTTTGCGTGACCGACGGCTCGACGGTGAATTTTTTCGCCACGTCGTCGGTGTCGACGCCGTTCAGTTCCGCGACGCGGGACAGGTAGGCATTGAATTTGAAACGGGTATCTTTACGCATGGTTATTCCTGTTTTCTAAAAAGGGAGTTCAGGCCGGGCAGCGCGCCCGGCGCTTTATCAGCAGTTGGTCAGCAGCTCGTCGCCCGTACCACCTTTGGAAAGCTCGCGGCGCGGCTGGCGCTGGCTTTCGGTGTTATCGAGGGAGCTTTTGAGGGAGATAAACGCCTGTGCGCTTTCTTCGTTCGCCTGCTTAAGCTGCGCAAGCTCGGTCTCCAGCCCGGTGACGCGCTGGTCGGTGGCAGTAAGATTGGTTTGCACCAGCTCGGTGACGGTGGTCACCGCTTCATGCACATCAGCTAAACGCGCGTCATCGCTGGCCTGCTTACGGCTGAAAATGGCTTTGACCTTGTCGGTCAGGCTGTTGAACATGGTGTCGGGAACATCCTCAAATTCCAGCTCAGCCAGTGAGGCCACAGAAAAGAGGTCGTCAGGGTGGGCTTTTTTACCGGCGAGCGGGTTCTGCGTGGCACGGCTGCAGAATTCGAGATATTCAGTGCCGAGACTTGCCGGATCATCGGTAACAGCAAGGCCAACGAGGTAACATTTGCCGCTGTTGGCAAAGTTCGGGCGGATCTCCATTGAGGTGTAAACCTTCTGACCAGCTTTCACCATACTGACCAGTTCATCGAGCGGTGCGATTTTGCCAAACAGCGCTTTTTTGCCGTTTAGTGCAGAGTCATCGCTGATGATTTCGACTTTCACTTCGGTCACGTCGCCATAACGTTTGAGCACGCTGTCGGGCAGGATGCCGCGCAGATGTTCGAGGTTAATGCGACAGCCATAAACGCGCGGGTCGAACGTGTCGGCCATATCCTGAATATCATCGCCACTGATGACACGGCCATCGCAGGTGTCACCCTCGACGCCGATGCGAAACCATTTAGAAACTTTCTTTGCCATTGTTCAGGTGTCCTGATGTTGGGTTTTCGGGTCGGGGTTAGTTTCCCGACTCAGCCCCGCATCAGCCACCGGTTACAGAAGTGCAACCCCTGACACAACAGGGGCTTAGCGATAATGCCCGCCTATTTCCTTAGCCTTGCCTCGTGACACCAAAACGAGGCAAACATGACCATTTCGACTGACCTTTCACTGTTAAATGACCCGCGACGACAGGCGCGTCTGTTGTTCTGGCAGGGATTTTCTGTACCGCAAATATCAGAGACGCTGAAGATAAAGCGCCCGACTGTGCAGAGCTGGAAGCAGCGTGATGGATGGGAAGAAACCGCGCCGATTAACCGCGTTGAATCGACGTTAGAGGCGCGACTCATCCAGCTTTACGCAAAGCCTGACCTGACCGCACATGATTTTAAAGTCGCTGATTTTCTGTCGCGCCAGATGGAGCGCCTCGCGCGCGTGAACCGTTACGGCCAGACCGGAAACGAGGCGGATTTAAACCCAAATATAGCCAGCCGTAACAAAGGGGATCGCAAAAAGCCGAAACGTAATTATTTCAGCGACGAGGCAATCGAGAAGCTGGAAGAGATTTTCTTCGACCAGTCCTTTGAGTATCAGCTCAACTGGCATAAGGCAGGCATCGCGCATCGCATTCGCCACATACTGAAATCGCGCCAGATTGGCGCAACGTTCTACTTTGCGCGCGAGGCACTACTGCGCGCCCTCAAGACCGGGCAAAACCAGATATTTCTGTCGGCCAGTAAAACGCAGGCTTACGTGTTCCGAAAATACATCATCGCCTTTGCACGTCTGGTCGACGTCGACCTGTCAGGCGACCCGATTGTCATCGGCAATAACGGTGCTGAGCTGATTTTCCTCGGGACGAATTCCAACACCGCGCAGAGCCACAACGGCGACCTGTATGTCGATGAAATTTTCTGGATACCCAATTTCCAGAAGCTGCGCAAAGTGGCCTCGGGCATGGCCTCGCAGTCACACCTGCGCACCACCTATTTTTCGACCCCATCCACGCTGGCGCATGGTGCTTATCCGTTCTGGTCAGGCGAGCTGTTTAATCGTGGCCGCAGTAACCGCGACGAACGTGTCGACATCGATATCACTCACAAAGCGCTTGCCGGTGGCGTACTTTGCCCGGACGGCCAGTGGCGGCAGATTGTCACCATTGAGGACGCACTCGCCGGTGGCTGTACTCTCTTTAACCTCGACCAGCTTAAACAGGAAAACAGCGCGGATGACTTCCGTAACCTGTTTATGTGCGAGTTTGTCGACGATAAGGCGTCGGTATTCCCGTTCGAGGAGCTGCAGCGCTGCATGGTCGATGCGATGGAAGAATGGGAGGACTTCGAACCGTTCGCAGACCGTCCGTTTAACTGGCGACCAGTCTGGATTGGCTATGACCCGTCACACACCGGCGACAGCGCCGGGTGTGCGGTACTGGCTCCGCCACTGGTTGCCGGTGGCAAGTTCCGCATCCTTGAGCGTCATCAGTGGAAAGGCATGGACTTTGCCGCGCAGGCCGAGGCCATCCGGGCACTGACAGAGAAATACACCGTCGACTATATCGGCATCGATGCGACCGGCATCGGCCAGGGTGTTTACCAGCTTGTGCGCTCATTCTTCCCGGCCGCACGCGCCATCCGCTACACGCCGGAAATGAAAACCGCAATGGTACTCAAGGCGAAAGACACGATTCGCCGTGGTTGTCTGGAGTATGACGCCGGTGCGACCGACATCACGCAGTCATTTATGGCTATCCGCAAAACCATGACCAGCAGTGGCCGCAGTGCCACCTATGAAGCCAGCCGCAGTGAAGAGGCCAGCCATGCGGATATCGCGTGGGCGACCATGCACGCCCTTTTAAACGAGCCGCTTTCCGCCGGAAGCGGAATGCAATCATCCTCAATTCTGGATATTAACTAAGATGAAAAAACGCCAAAAGAAAACCACCACCATGACCGCCAGCGCACCGCAAAAAATGGAGGCGTTCACCTTTGGTGAGCCCTCCCCCGTTCTGGATCGCCGCGATATTCTCGACTATGTCGAATGCATCAATAACGGGAAATGGTACGAGCCGCCGGTCAACTTCTCCGGGCTCGCTAAAAGCCTGCGCGCCGCCGTACACCACAGCTCCCCGATTTACGTTAAGCGCAACATTCTGACCAGCACCTATATCCCGCATCCATTGCTGTCACGTCAGGACTTTAGCCGCCTTGTGCTCGATTATCTGGTCTTTGCTAACGGCTATCTGGAAAAGCGCATGAGCGTCACCGGCCAGCTCTTTAAACTGGAAACCTCCCCGGCCAAATACACCCGCCGGGGTGTCGAGGAAGATGTCTATTGGTACGTATCGAGCTTTACCCACCCGCACCAGTTCGCGCCCGGCTCGGTGTTTCATCTGCTTGAGCCCGATATCAATCAGGAGCTCTACGGGATGCCGGAATACCTGAGCGCGCTTAATTCCGCCTGGCTGAATGAATCAGCCACGCTGTTCCGCCGTAAGTATTACCAGAACGGCGCTCACGCGGGTTACATCATGTACGTGACCGACGCGGCGCAAAGCAGCACCGATGTCGAGTCGCTGCGCTCCGCGATGCGTGACTCGAAAGGACTCGGGAATTTTAAAAACCTGTTTTTCTATGCCCCGAACGGGAAACCGGATGGCATCAAGATTGTTCCGCTAAGTGAAGTCGCCACGAAGGATGATTTTTTTAACATCAAGAAGGTAAGCGCCGCCGACTTGCTCGATGCTCACCGCGTGCCGTTTCAGCTCATGGGCGGTAAGCCTGAAAATATCGGCTCGATGGGGGATATCGAGAAAGTGGCGCGGGTGTTTGTGCGTAACGAGCTGACGCCGCTACAGGAACGTTTCAAAGAAATAAACGATTGGTTAGGAATGGAGGTGATCCGCTTTAAGGATTACAGCATAGAGACTGACTAAACCCCGCCAAAAATGCCGCCTCCGGGCGGCACTTTCACAGAGCGTACCAGACGCCGCACACGCCCCGTAATCCCTCGCACACCTCGTCGCCCGACCCGAAAGCACAGCGCACCACCACGACGCACCCAGACGCGCAAAATAAATGCTGTCACCACGTCTGGCGCGCAGTGCTATCCCCGCCTCGCCTGCACTCTTAAGGGAGGGCTTTTGATGCAGGTGCATTGTAGTTTCTAACGCTTGCGTACCAAAGCCTTGTGTTATTAAATTTAGGGCACACTACACATGCAAAAAAATGCACACTGATGCGAAAAACGATAAGGAATTATTATGGCCCGACTACCGAGAAATCCTGTACGTGAGATAAACGATGCGGATAGAGCTGCGCTTGATGCAGAAATCGTTGCCATGCAAAAAATCACGGACCATCAAATCAGAGAATTTCCAGTAAGTGTTATTGTTGATAAATTCCAAACTGGACTAGAAAAAGACGAAGCTGAGCTTTATATACCTGATTATCAAAGGGAGTTCGTATGGAGCAACGTGCAGAAGTCTAGGTTTATCGAGTCCCTGCTATTAAATATACCTATCCCATACGTTTTTGTTGCTGATATCGGGAATGATGACGGGCGCCTGGAGATTGTTGATGGCAGTCAGCGCATAAGAACCCTTTACCATTTTCTGAATGACCAATTTGAGCTAAATGGACTGAAAAAACTTACTTCGGCAAATGGTTTCAAGTACTCCGATTTCACTCCTGCACGAAAGTTGCGTTTCGACCGAAAAACAATTCGTATGATTGAACTGACCGAACTTTGTGATGAGGAAGCGCGAAGAGAAATATTTGACCGTCTAAATACCGGTGGTATTAAGTTGACTACAATGGAACAACGTCAGGGGACTAATGACGGTCCATTCTTAGACCTAGTCAATCAACTATCTGAAGAGCCTATTTTCAGGAGTATTTGTCCTTTAAATGCAGCTCGTGAGCGACGTTCGGAATACCCAGAATTAGTTTTACGATATTTTGCTTATACTGATAAGTATCTTGAGTTTGATAAAAGTGTTGATTCTTTCTTAACTGACTATTTAATTGAAAAAAACCAATCTTATCGAGAAGAGCAACGAGCCGCTCTTACTGCACAATTTATGAACATGTGCCATTTCGTGATGCAACATTTCCCTAATGGCTTTAGAAAAAACGCAACCGCTAATACTGTTCCAAGAATTCGATTTGAAGCCATTTCTGTTGGTGCAACGCTCGCTCTGATACGAAACCCTCAACTGATACCGCCGGCAGTTGATGCATGGATAAACTCACCTGAATTTATAACACATACACGTTCTGATGCGTCAAACTCAAGACCGAAAGTAAAAGCTCGAATTGAATTTGTTCGCGACAAGTTGTTAGGTGTGCCAGTGCACGATGTTATTGATGACGCTGAGGAGTAAACCTCATGGTTGTAATGCAAAGCAAAATTCTTTTCGTAGAACGACGAGATGATATAGAAAAGTATTTTGATTTCGTAAAGTTTATCATTGATGATAAACCCGCTTTTTCTTTCCGAAACAAATTGACCGGCGTTGACGAGGAGAAAAAAATTGACATTGAAATGACTCATATTTTGAAAGCCAATATGTTCATTCTATTGTATAACTTAATTGAAGCTACTGCTGCTAATGCTATTGAAGATATACATAGCCAATTAAGCAAAAACCCTGATTTATGCGTTGATCAGCTATGTGAAAAGATCACAAAAATGGCATTAAAGAGAATAGATAGTAATGTTGTGGGAAACATGAACTTTGCCAATGCTGAAGTTGCAAAACTAGTACTTAGAGCCTGGTTAAATGAGCATGACAAATTGGTAAAAGAAAACAAAAACCCTTTATTCTCCGGGAATGTTGATGCTCGCGTCATAAGGGAAGTTGCTGATGAATATGGTTTTTCCTCAGTAACCAATGCCTCACGAACAAGAAATGGAGGGAATCTTGTCAAGATTAAAAAAGCAAGAAACTCTCTTGCTCATGGTTCGGAGTCATTTCTTAACAAAGGACAGGAGACATCAATTGATGCTCTTAAAGAATTAAAGGATGAAGTATTTAATTATTTAGAAGAAATTTTAGAAAATATTCAGCAGTATCTTGATGGCCAGTTGTATCTAAGGCCACCAATTATACAACCGAATCAGCAATTAGCTGTATAGCCTTGTTCAGCTAGGTGAGTCAAAATTGATTTACCGATGACCTCACCTAGCCTAACGGGAACCGCATTCCCAATCATTCTGCCAACACTCTTCATTGAAATACCTTTTTCTGATGCACAGAAAATATAATTTTCAGGGAAGGTTTGGAGCAGTGCAGCTTCCCGTAAAGATAGTGCTCTATTCTGCTCAGGATGACCAAATCGGCCATTCCCAAATCCATAGCAAAGGGTCGTTATTGTAGGACTTGGTTTATCCCATTCCATACGACCGTATACACTGGCATAACCTTGACCGCTTTCTCGAGCGTGGCATGATGCAACTAACTCTGGGGGCCAATCTCTCCAAGTTCCACCAGGCTTAGAGTGCAAAATACGCTTCAGATTTATTTCACTTAGCTTGCTAGCTTTATGCAAAGGATCATTGGGGTCTGTCTGACCTGCATTTAGTGTAGGCAAATTGCCAATACACTCCTTTACTGTACGCGGAGTGTATTTATCAGGTTTTATTAACATTAATGGTGCCAACTTAGAAGCCAACAGCACATGCCTGACTCTATTTTGCGGGATACCATAATCTACGCATTCAACTTTGTCAGCCCAAATGAAATAACCCATAGACCTTAGGCTGTTGTAAAAATCATCATAAACTGAATGTTTTGTTACATCAGGAACATTCTCCATAGTAACTATTTCTGGCTTAACCTCTTTAATTAAACGCTCAAACTCATATAACAAAGGCCATTTCTTATCATTTTTCTTATCCTTGCCTTGAGTATATTTTGAGAAAGGCTGACATGGAGCGCAACCGGCCAAAACTCGAATGTCAGCACCCGAGAAAAAAATATCAACATCTTCTTTTGATACTAAGGATATGTCTTTTTCGATGAAGCGTGCCGAGTTATTGCTTTCATAGGCTACTCTGCAAGCACCTTCTAAATCGATACCAGCAACAACATCTAAGCCAGCAGTCTCTAAGCCATGAGTCAGGCCGCCAGCGCCACAGAAAAGATCAACAACTTTAACTAACATTTTTGTCTCCGGTTATGCACTCGCGAATTATACAGAGAGATCAGCGAAACCTCGAGCATTTTTCACCATGTTTGAGCTAAATCGCCCTTCCACTCATCAGTGGCAGGGAATTTGAATTTTTTATTGCCATAAATCACCGTTGCCCCTCGCGCCAACGCATTGAGTTCCCAGCGTTCCGGGATAATGGCCTCCTGAGCCAAATTGAAACGAATTTTTGCGACGCGATCCCTTTCGGACTTCGTCATCCTAGCTGATGGCGCTTGCTCGCTCGTTTTTAGCGGCGCATTGCTTCTTTGCTGGCGATTTTTGCGTGGCGTACCAGCTTTTAGTGCCCCGTTAAGCACCTTCACGACGTCAGGCTCATCCCAGCCCATAACCCCGCGCTCAATCAGATTTAACACCGCTGCGGCTTTCTCAGACGATGTGGGTGTCATAACTGGATCGCCACCGCTGGTGAGCTTTCCACAGTTATTGACAGGACTCCGAGGCGCGGCAGAGCCGCTTTTTAAGGTCAAAGGCTCAACGGCCAAAACCTTTGAAACGATGCGCCATTCGGCTGAGCGGGTTACATGGACACGGTGAGCCCCGAGGTGTGGGGCATAAATCCCGACCACCCTCTCGATATCTTCCTCATACTCGTTGACCTCATCCGTCACCTTACGGGCGACCCTGACGGCCTGAGCATCACGCGGCATGTTTGCCCCACCCTGCGCGATGATATACAGGTCAAACTCACCTTCATCTGCAGCCGCTCGCGCAGCCTCGACTCTGTCGTCAAACTCGCTGGCAATACTCACCCCGCGCGGCAACTTGCGCAGTTCGCGGTAAGCGCCCATCGTCGGGAGGCCAATCGGTTTAAACTGCGGGATGCGCCATGTAGATGCCCAAGCGGTTACAGCTGCGGCCGTATCTTTCAGAGGCTTGCCGGTGTCGTGGTCGAGCTGGCCGTCGAGCGCATAGCCGTCGATATTTTTTGCAATGTACTTAGCGATATAACCCGCCGCGCCGCCCTGATTAAGATGACGTGACTCAAAGCGCTGTTTTGCCGCGCCCTTTTCGTGTCCGTCCTCTTTGAGCGCGTAACGACGCATAATTTCGTTAATGGCTTTACGCTGACCGGGTTTGCAAAACAGCATCATGTGCCAGTGTGGCGTACCGTCGTGGTGCGGCTCGACAACGCGCATCCCGTAAACGTCTAAATCGTTATCTTTGAAAGCGGTGCGTATCAGGCTCCAGATTCGGCAGAGATAGCGCTGGCCGTCTTTGGGGGTGAATGCGGTTTCGTTCCAGCCGTGATTAAGCTGTACCGTTTTGTTTTCGCCTTTGCCGACCTGACGCGTCGGGTGATACTTCGACGGCGTGGTCAGCGTGATAAACATCCCAACGTCACCCACGCTGGCCGCGTAGCGCTCAATCCCGGCGATAGTATTCATCAGCTCCATGCGACGAATTTCAGGGTTTGAAATACTCCCCATGACTTTACTGATGAGGTCGATACGTTCGCCGGTAACTTTGTTTTCCAGCTCGCAGGATTTCAGATATTCGAGATTAGCCAGGCGGCGTGCGTGAACATCACGGATCGCCATTTTGCTTGCGTAGGGTGAACGGTCTTTATTGACCTCACCGGCAGCAATGAGCAACGCCTCGCGCCAGCGCATACGCTGTGCTTTGAGCTGGTTAACCCACCACTCATCTTTAATCAGACGGGAAATAGCGGAAAATGCCTGGCGGATCGTCATCTGACCCTTACGGTATTTTTTCCAGTACAACGGGGTGAAATTGAAAGCGCGCGCGACACCGGCCACCTGACCGTATAAATGCGCCTGCGCCTCATCGGTGAAAAGAGTCTCTCTACCGCCGTGCGCAACCGCCCAGGCGTCGCTCAGTTCCTCGTATTTGCTCCAGAGTTGCGCGGCGATTCTTGCCGAGAATTTCCTGAGCTCTTTGTCATTCATATCAGGTAAGCGCGCATACTGGTCACGCTCTGACAAAAAGCCAATTGAGGCGGATTCATTCATCCCGCACAGCTCATTAACGCGCTCAAGACGCGGCAGCAGCTTGCGCTCAAACGTGTTTTTGAGGAAATACAGCCCTCCTAAAGGGCTCTTTTTACGGCGGATGAAGTTATAACGCGATGTAAACAGCGTTTGCAGGAAAAACGGCAGACGGTCAATCCGGTTTAAAACACCTTGCACCTGACGGAGTTCGGCACGTGTAAGGGGTCTGTCGCGCCCAATGGCCTCTTTGGTGACGTTATTCCAGGGATAAGCACCAACGAATGAATCACTGGTGCCCTTCAAAAATGGTGGTGGCGAGGGGGCAACACGCCCCCGAGGTTCGTTGGACATATTATTTAAAAGCGTCCAGACATAGCTTCCCCAAGCATTCAATCCGAGCTTCCAGAGCTGAGAAGCCAGTAAGATCGCTGGTCAAAAGATCATGCAATACCAAGCCTGAGATAAGCTTAGGGATAGTTGGGTAGTAACCCACAACGTCCAACCATTCCTTACCTTCATTCTTCCCGGATGTAGCGGTCTTTTTTTCTTGCAAAATGAATTGATAGCGATCACTGGTGATGACGTATTGGTTATTAATCTCGATGCGTATGCTCATTTTTGCTTCCTGTTAACACTGGTTAGCCAGCTCTACCGAAAATTGAGTTGTGTAACTTTTCCGACTCCTGGCCTAATAACTCGATAATCTCGGTGCGATTAAGTTCTGACTTACTGATGTACGCGATAAGTCCGTCAAACTGAGAAGAGAAACGGGTCGCCGTGTCGCGCTGTACCTCACTTACTACCTGCGCCAGATGTGCTGAATACATCCCCCGCTGCGCTGTATTTTGTTCTTGCATTTGCCTACCTCCGGGCAAAAGGAGTCCCCACGCTGTAAGGCGCGTAATTAGTCGAATCCAGATTAATTAATGTAAATACTGCTCAGGTTTTACCGAGGTTAAAATAGTTGGTGCGTACTCAAAAAGGCTGAACAGCTCTCGCAGAGCGCGGAAAAGTTTGTCACGCCAGTAACAGTCCTCTTCATTCAAACGCCAGTGCGGCATCATAAATTCCTGCTCTGTCAGTCCCGCATGAAGATACAGTGAGCGT
Organism: Enterobacter sp. Li2LvB3; assembly: GCF_056156645.1. NCBI lineage: Bacteria > Pseudomonadati > Pseudomonadota > Gammaproteobacteria > Enterobacterales > Enterobacteriaceae > Enterobacter > Enterobacter sp. Li2LvB3. Next base: position 136,609 of record NZ_JBSICG010000002.1, read on the forward strand.
CTTTGACTAACGGTCAGCCGGCTGATGAAAGTTGCTTTTGAGGCGCCAAGTTGGCGGTGCCGGGCAAATGCAGTTCTCAATTCATCAAGCGCACAAACAAGACGCTCACGATCGGCTTCGGTCATTTCCTCTAAGCGCATGACAGAGTGACGCTGTTTTAATTGAGCGTGGAAACAAACCGTAAGACGCTCCCGCTCCATCATCTGATTGTAAAAATCGCAAGTGTCCTGCCAGCGAGGCTGAGCCAGATACTTACAGACCAGACCGCGAAGTGCTGTTGGTTGTTTCTGGATCACGTCCAGTGTCATAACCGTCATAACCACTGTCCTCTCTTTTTGACCAGGCGGCGAAATTTCTCGATAACGCCCGGCTTTCGGGTTCGGATGATGATGCCCTTGCGGCCGCGACCGTGAGTGATAGTGAAGTTGATTGGATTAGGACTTTCTCTTCGAAGCAGCTGTGCGATACAGCGAGGCTCTTTCATAATTTCTCCTTAGGGAGTCGGGTTTTAACCATGCCCGACACATGGCCTTGTGATAGGATCGAATCGCCAAAAACAAGCCAATCACATGAGGTATTTCATGACTAATCAACAAAATGAAGAATTAATTGCCATTCTAAAATCAGCCATTTCATTGGTTAATTCTTCCTCTGATGCGATCTCTAATCGTGAGAAGGCTGAGGAAATAAACAAACTGTCAGTCCAGTTGAGAGAGGCAATTCAATCTAAAATGCCTGTCACGCATAAAAGCTTTTTAGATATCAACTAAGCTCAAATACTGGTGGGGTTTGCCATAGCCCCACGTTCTTTTGCTAAAAATTCCAGATACAGCCCAGCAATCTCCTCATAGGCAACATCAAGTTCAAAAACCTCTCCAGACGTAAGATGCACCTCAACTTTGTCGGCTGTTTCAGTGCGCTCTCGGATAGCGGCCACGTTTTTTAAGTCAATCAGCACCCGCATACCATTAGTGATATGACGAATGCAGCCATGCTTTATTGGTTTAGACATGCAATTTCTCGATTGAATTTGAATGGATTAGATGAATCTAATTACCGTGAAGGTTGCCCTAAGCCGAGCCACATCAACCAACCATCGCGAATCTCTCTAGGACGGCTCTCATATGCCATCTTCATACCGTTGTTCCATGCTGGAAGGTAGACCCAATACTCCCCAGCTCTTCCAGTAGCAGATTGTGGGTCGGTCATTTCAATGATTGGTAATTTGCCTTTCTCAATCATCCCTTTTACGGCCGCCGGGGTTTTACCTATCAGGCGTGCAAACTCCTGATATGGAACTGCGTCAGTTGCGCTCTCTAACGTCTTCTTCATCTGGTACACTTCTCCGTTAGCGTTTTAATTGCTCTTAATGGCTTATAATTGCCTTTAGTGTAACTACGAATGCAAAACAATAGACACCATGAACACAAAATTACGCAATAGGAGTAATTATGTCAATACACGTTTCAGAGAAGCTAAAGCTCATGCGGGAGTCAGAGAGGCTAAACCGTAGGGAAGTCAGTGACTTGACTGGCGTTCCTTATAGTTCACTTTCGAGCTATGAAAGCCGCTCCAAAAATGCAGGTGTGGAATCCATAATGAAAATTCTCCAGCATCCTCGTTTCACGAAATACACGATGTGGTTTATGACTGATCAAATAGCACCTGAAGCTGGGCAGATTGCACCGGCTCTCGCGCACTTTGGGCAGCAGACAACAACGTCACCCCACTCAGACCAGAAAACTGGCTAACCATTTACGGCGCTTATTTGTGCAGTAAATGCACAGTGAGTTTTTGCTATTTAAATCAGGAAATTGAAGTACGCAGTAACATCATCGGGAGGCTTTATGTCTGTTAAAAAGCTCGATGATGGTCGATATGAAGTGGACATTAGACCGACCGGGCGTAACGGAAAACGCATCCGTCGGAAGTTCGACAAGAAAAGCGAGGCGATGGCTTTTGAAAAACATACTCAATATAACCATCACTCAAAGGAATGGCTTTCAAAACCCACGGACAAACGCCAACTGTCAGAACTGAAAGAGTTATGGTGGAAGCTGAAAGGTAAACACGAGGAACACGGTCAATCGTATCTCAAGAAAATTGAGCGTTTCGAAACGATGACCGGTAACCCATGCGCTTTCCAGATCACCAAGAGCCTGATAACGCAATATTGTGCTCAACGCCGGGGTGAAGGTATTAAGCCAACTACCATCAACCGCGACCTGATCACATTAGGTGGGATGTTTACTACCCTGATTGAGTCGGAAATGTATAACGGCGAGCATCCGTTTAGAGGGTTCAAAAAACTGAAAGAGCAGACTGCCGAAACGGGCTATCTGACTCTTGAGGAAATTGACGCCTTACTGGCTGCGCTATCAGGAGACAATCGTAAAATTGCCGTCTTGTGTCTGAGTACCGGGGCAAGATGGGGAGAGGCTGCAAGGCTAAAGGCGGAGAACGTGATTCATAACCGGGTGTCTTTCGTTAAGACGAAAACCAACATACCGCGAACGGTTCCGATCTCTGACGACGTTGCGGCTTACATAGTCGGTAAAACAAGGGGCTTTCTGTTTGCTGAGGCCAGTTATGCTGAATTCAGGCGAATCCTCAAAGCGGTTAAACCAGATTTACCGGCCGGGCAAGCGACACATGCGCTGCGACACTCTTTCGCCACGCACTTTATGATTAACGGGGGCAACATCATCACACTGCAGAGGATCTTGGGTCATACGAAAATTGCGCAGACAATGGTCTATGCGCACTTCGCACCTCAGTACCTGCAGGACGCGATTTCGCTCAACCCGTTGAAGGGTGCTAATGGTGGTCAGAGTGTCCACAATGTGTCCACACCCTAGCCGCTTTTTATGGCTTTTGACTGCTAGTAGTAAAACGTGAAGCCTTGTCTGGCGCGGCTTTCCAGTTACGCCAGACATTAAAAAGGCTCCCTCAGGAGCCTCATCTCAGTGCAGCGATGCAAGTCGCGCTGCAAATCCTACAAACAGCAGCCCTATCAGGCCATTACCCAGCTTCGCCAGTTTCTTCTTGGTTTTCAGGTAGCGAGTGACAAACGCGCCAGAGAAAATCAGGAAACTCATGTAGGTAAAGCTGATCAGCTCAAGCGTGGTGGCGAGGATCAGGAAAGAGGTTCCGGTATTTTCCGCACGCACATCAATGAACTGCACAAAGAATGACACATAAAACAGGATCGCTTTCGGGTTCGTCAGGCTTAACACCAGAGAACGCTTCATGATCATACTTGCTGGTTCAGCAACCGCATCATGGGCATTGTTCTTGCGGGTGATAACCGACCATAACATTTTGCCGCCAAGCCACAGCAAATAGAATGCGCCTAAATAACGCACAATATTAAATAACACAGGTGTGGTCTGAATTAACGCAGCGACCCCTGCCCATGCCAGAAACATCAATACGGCATCACCAATAAAGACACCGGTCGCGGCCAGATATCCTTTTTTGACGCCATGACCAATGCCTGTTTTCAGCACAAACAGTGTGTTTGGCCCTGGAACCAGGACAATAAAAAATGCGCCTACCACATAGGTCCAGAAATTAAGCACACCAAACTCCGCAAACACAGCTCCCTCCTTTTGCTATAAAACAAAGGAAATAGCGCTGCAACGGCGCTATTTCCGACAGTGAATCGGCTTATTGTACGCCGTTAAAGCCATCAAGATAAGTCGCGGCTAATTCGTTACCAAACAACAGGGCATCTTTCTGGTCCATATCTGAAGACCATTGGTCATTCGCATTGCCCGAGAAAGATTGTTTTGTCACGGCACTTTTCTTTAGCTGATCGCGAATACTTTGCGCATACGCATTGGCCTCGGCTTCCGTGCGTCCGGCCGCTCGGTCGGCTTTGCCACTGGCGTAAATCTCGCGAAACTGCGGTACGTTCAGACGATAATTCACGGGTACGCTGGCAGCAAAATTCCCGCCAGTGAAACTCGATTTATGTGAGACGAAATAATACGCATGTCGTTCCGGTGCTGTTTTTGTACTGGCACACCCGCTCAACACAGCAATGCTTAAAATAGCAGCAACAACTTTTCCGTTCATCCCTTGTTCCCTTAGTAAAACCACTGTGACACCCAGGCAAATATAAAATCTGCCAAAGAGGAAAATGACGACAGCCCTAAATTTTCTCTGAGCGCATCCAGCGCAAAAAGCACAATAAATACCCAGAGGTATGGATTCATCTTTTATTTCATAATGTTAAATAGATGCAGTATATCGCGGAATCACGTCGGGGGAGACTGCGAAAATTAATAGCCGTTATATAAACATCGGGCACCTTAACGGTGCCCTCGTGGTTTTCAGAGTTCCGGGAACGCAAACAGTAACGCGTTACGGTGTTTGCTTAACCCACATTTTCTGATGGCGTGGATACGCATATTGCGGCGGGATTGTGCTTCCAGCCAACGAGCCTTACGACGACTCACCTGTCGCAACATGCGCCAGCGCCCTACTTCTGTTCTACTGCGCTTCATGTCTACAACTCTTTCTCTAACAGAAATGCCATTATAAACCCAACCCTGCGGCAAACCAGCGCTTTTATCTGCCGTTTTTATTTGCCAGATGAACCCGGATGCGTACACTCATAACAATACGCTTTCAAAAGGATTTTTTATTTATGACAACCTTCTACACCGTGGTGAGTTGGCTGGTCATTCTGGGATACTGGCTGGTCATCGCGGGGGTGACGTTACGCATCCTGATGAAGCGCAGAGCCGTACCCTCTGCCATGGCCTGGCTTTTGATTATCTATATCCTGCCTCTGGTCGGGATTATTGCATATCTGTCCTTCGGTGAACTTCATCTTGGTAAGCGTCGGGCGGAACGTGCACGCGCCATGTGGCCCTCTACGGCGAAATGGCTGAATGATCTTAAAGCCTGCAAACATATCTTTGCTGAGGACAACAGTAGCGTCGCCTCTTCACTGTTTAAACTGTGCGAGCGCCGTCAGGGGATTGCCGGGGTAAAAGGCAACCAGCTTCAACTGCTGACCACCTCAGACGATGTGATGCAGGCGTTGATCCGCGATATCCAGCTGGCTCGTCATAATATCGAGATGGTGTTCTATATCTGGCAGCCGGGCGGTATGGCAGACCAGGTTGCAGAATCACTGATGGCGGCAGCCCGTCGCGGCATTCACTGCCGGCTGATGCTGGACTCCGCTGGCAGCGTTGCGTTTTTCCGCAGCCCGTGGGCCGCGATGATGCGCAACGCGGGCATCGAAGTGGTCGAGGCGCTGAAGGTTAATCTCCTGCGTGTATTTCTGCGCCGTATGGATCTGCGCCAGCACCGCAAAATGATCATGATTGATAACTATATTGCCTACACCGGCAGTATGAATATGGTAGATCCCCGCTTCTTCAAGCAAGATTCAGGCGTTGGACAATGGGTTGACCTGATGGCGCGTATGGAAGGCCCAATCGCCACCTCCATGGGGGTTGTCTATTCCTGTGACTGGGAAATCGAAACCGGGAAACGTATTCTTCCACCGCCGCCAGACGTCAACATCATGCCGTTTGAAGAGGCCAGTGGACACACCATCCATACCATCGCTTCTGGCCCGGGCTTCCCGGAAGATCTTATTCACCAGGCACTCCTCACTGCAGCATATTCCGCCCGTGAATACTTAATAATGACCACGCCTTACTTCGTCCCGAGCGATGACCTGCTGCACGCCATTTGTACCGCTGCGCAGCGAGGTGTGGATGTCAGCATCATTATGCCGCGTAAAAACGACTCGGTTCTGGTGGGCTGGGCTAGTCGCGCATTCTTTACAGAGCTGCTGGCCGCAGGGGTAAAAATCTATCAGTTTGAAGGCGGCCTTCTGCATACGAAAAGTGTGCTGGTCGACGGTGAATTAAGCCTGGTCGGCACCGTGAATCTGGATATGCGCAGCCTGTGGCTAAACTTTGAAATTACGCTGGTGATTGACGATGCCGGTTTTGGTGGCGATCTGGCGGCCGTTCAGGATGACTATATTTCCCGTTCCCGCCTGCTGGATGCCAAACTGTGGCTGACACGCCCGCTATGGCAGCGAATTGTCGAACGACTGTTTTACTTCTTTAGTCCGTTGCTGTAAAACGTGCCCAACGATGTTAAACAGGTAGTCATCATGGAAATGGATCTGAACAATCGCCTGACCGAAGACGAAACGCTCGAGCAGGCCTATGACATTTTTCTCGAACTGGCGGTTGATAACCTCGATCCCGCAGACGTGATCCTCTTTAATCTGCAATTTGAAGAGCGCGGCGGTGCCGAGTTGTTCGACCCTGCAGAAGACTGGGCAGAACACGTGGATTTCGACCTCAACCCGGACTTCTTCGCCGAAGTAGTGATTGGGCTTGCTGATGAAGATGGCGGTGAAATTAACGACATCTTCGCCCGCGTGCTGTTGTGTCGCGAGAAAGACCACAAGCTGTGCCATATTCTCTGGCGCGAATAATAAAAAAGGCTGCGATTGCAGCCTTTTTTATTTAATCCGGCAGTTCGTTACCACACCGGTTGCAATACCGGGCGCTGTGCTCATGGCCGCGTTGCTGGCACTTCGGGCACCGTCGTTCAAATTGCCGTTTCTGAAATGCGGAACTCATGTGGGTGGTAATCAGCCCGGTGGGAATAGCAATCACCGAATAACCAATCAATATCAGTACCGACGCAACAATACGCCCGAGTGGTGTATGAGGTGTAATATCGCCATACCCTACCGTCGTGACGGTAACAATAGCCCAATAGACGGACGCATTCAGCGTGGTGAATCCATATTTTGGCCCCTCGATTAAATACATCAGCGCGCCAAAAACGATCATCACGATGGCGATAAACGAATAGAAAAGTACCAGCTGATGACGTGCGCTTATTATCGCCTGCCAGAATACCCGTAACGATGGCATGAAACGCAGAAGCTTGAGGATGCGCAGAACCCGGATCGCGCGCATGGCCCGCCAGGCGAAAACATAGTCGAGGCTGATTTCCGGCCACAGCCACATCACATACAGCGGCAGGATCGTCGCGAGATCGATAAATCCCCAGAAGCTAAAGACATATTTTGCCGGGTTCGGCCAGCAGAATACCCGCAGCAAATATTCACAGGTAAAGACCAGAGTCACCATTAACTCCAGCCAGACAAACACGTGCCATTCGTCAAATGTCAGGTGGTACTGCGTCCCGGCACCTGATTCGACAAAAATAATAATCACACTCAGCAGCGCAAATAAGCCGCAAATCCCTTCGGATCGACGGCCTGAGCGCGTTTTAAGATCGAACAAATAATGATAAAGCCGCTGACGGGCAGAAATGGATAATCGCGACACATTAACCTCGCAAAAAATAAGGGCTGACATCATGTCAGCCCTTGCGATTATAACGGGTCTACTTTAAGGCAGGAAACCGCATGTCGGAAACTGCCTTCCAGTACCGGTCGAGTTTGCGCGCATTCCGGCCCAGCCATCGGGCAACGGGTGCGGAAAACACAGCCCGAAGGCGGGTTAATTGGTGATGGCAATTCACCCTCAAGAAGCTGGATGGTTTTGTTCTTTTCCAGATCCGGATCGGGAACCGGCACAGCTGACATCAGCGCTTTCGTATAGGGGTGCAACGGATTGTGGTACACCTCATCGTAAGTGCCAAGCTCAACTGCATGGCCCAGATACATCACCAGAACACGGTCAGAGATGTGTTTTACCACCGCCAGATCGTGCGCGATGAAGATAAGAGACAGACCCATCTCGCGCTGCAATTTTTGCAACAGGTTAACCACCTGCGCCTGAATCGACACGTCCAGTGCTGATACCGGCTCATCACAGATAATCAGCTTCGGCTCAAGGATCAACGCACGCGCGATACCAATACGCTGGCACTGGCCGCCGGAGAACTCGTGCGGATAGCGGTTGATGAGGTTAGGCAACAGGCCCACTTTCATCATCATCGCTTTTACGCGATCGCGAACTTCCTGGCGCGGCATCTTTGGATGGTAGGTCCGCAGCGGCTCAGCAATGATTTCGCCAATGGTCATACGCGGGTTCAGCGATGCCAGCGGATCCTGGAAAATCATCTGAATATCGCTACGAACATCGCGCCACTCGGCTGGCTTCATACCCAGCAGATCTTGACCCAGCCAGGCGACTTTACCGCCGGTGGCTTTCACCAGACCGATAATCGCACGGGCAAAGGTGGATTTACCGCAGCCAGATTCGCCCACCACGCCAAGTGTTTCCCCTTCGTACAGACGCAGTGTCACGCCATCAACGGCCTTAAGGGTTTTAGGCGGTTGCCAGAACCACTGCTTGCCATCTTTGATGTCGAAATGCACTTTCAGATCGGCAATTTCGAGCAGCACATTTCTTTTTTCGTCTAACGCGTTCATACCAGCTCCTCATGCGACTTAAAGCAGGCGCGCAGGCGGCCTGGTGCAAACTCTTCCAGTGGCGGAGCACTGTTACAGATTTCCATCGCATGTGGGCAGCGAGGCTGGAACGGGCAACCTTTTGGCAGACGCAGTAAGTTTGGCGGGTTACCCGGGATGGTCAACAGCGATTCCCCTTCCGCATCAAGACGCGGAACGGCATTCAACAGGCCAATGGAGTAAGGATGCGCTGGGTTATAGAACACGTCACGGGCTTTACCGTACTCCATAGTACGACCGGCATACATCACCAGCACTTTGTCACAGATACCTGCAACAACGCCAAGGTCGTGGGTAATCATGATAATGGCGGTATTGAACTCGCGCTTAAGCTCATTCAGTAGCGTCATGATCTGCGCCTGCACGGTAACATCCAGCGCGGTGGTAGGTTCGTCGGCAATCAGCAGCTTAGGACGGCAAAGCAGCGCCATTGCAATCATGACGCGCTGACGCATCCCGCCAGAGAATTCGTGCGGGAACATGCGCATACGCTTACGCGCTTCAGGCATTTTTACCGCATCCAGCATTTTCACAGATTCTTCAAAGGCTTCGGCTTTACCCATGCCTTTATGCAGCATCAGCACTTCCATCAGCTGCTCACCCACACGCATGTACGGGTTGAGAGACGTCATCGGGTCCTGGAAGATCATGGAGATCTGTTCAGCACGCAGCTTGTTCAGCTCCTGCTCTGGCAGGTTAAGGATCTCTTTACCGTTAAAGGTTGCCGAGCCCCCAATACGGCCGTTTTGTGCCAGAAGCCCCATCAGTGCAAAAGCCGTCTGCGACTTGCCTGAACCCGACTCGCCAACGATCCCCAGCGTTTCACCTGCGCGCAGGTTGAAATTGAGGTCGTTTACCGCCGTCACATCGCCATCTGGCGTTTTAAAGGTTACGCGGAGATCTTTCACATCCAGCAGGATTTTGCCCTGCGCTTGCGCCGCCGGCGCAGATGCCGTTTCAATAATAGTCATCACGGCGCTCCTTAACGATCTTTCGGGTCGAGGGCATCACGCAGGCCATCGCCGATAAAGTTGAAACAGAACAGGGTTACAACCAGGAATCCTGCCGGGTAAAGCAGCAACCACGGTGAAACTTCCATCGAGTTTGCGCCATCACTGAGCAGCGCACCCCAGCTACTCAGCGGCTCTTGCGTACCAAGACCCAGGAAGCTCAGGAAGGATTCAAACAGGATCATGCTTGGCACCAGCAGAGAGGCATACACCACTACCACGCCCAGCACGTTAGGAACAATGTGGCGAACCACAATATTGCCGGTTGAAACGCCGCCGACCTGTGCCGCTTCGATAAACTCTTTGCGTTTAAGGCTCAGCGTTTGACCACGCACGATACGCGCCATATCCAGCCAGGACACCATCCCGATGGCCACGAAGATAAGCAGGATGTTCTGACCGAAGAAGGTCACCAGCAGGATGACGAAGAACATGAACGGGAAGGAGTTTAAGATCTCCAACAGGCGCATCATGACCGAGTCCACTTTGCCGCCCAGGTAGCCGGAAAGTGAACCGTACAACGTCCCGAGGATCACCGCCACCAGCGCTGCGGCAATACCCACCATCAGTGAGATACGGCCACCGATAGCGACACGTACCAGCAGGTCGCGACCAGATGAGTCGGTACCAAAATAGTGCCCGGACGCCATATCAGGCGCACTGGACATCATGCCCCAGTCGGTATCGAAGTAGGTGAACTGCGACAACATTGGCGCAAGGGTCACGAACAACGCAATGATCACCAGAACAATCAGGCTGGCAACGGCTGCGCGGTTATGCATAAAGCGACGGCGGGCGTCTTGCCAGAGGCTACGTCCTTCCACTTCCAGTTTTTCACTGAAGTTTTCCAGCGCCTCGCTGTTTTTCTTACTCAACATCATGGCGTGCTCCAGTGTTAGTAACGGATTTTCGGGTCGATAACGGCATACAGCACATCGACAACTGCGTTAAAGAGAATGGTTAATGCACCGACCAGAATAGTCAGGCTCAGTACCAGCGAATAGTCGCGGTTGAGCGCGCCGTTAACAAACAGCTGACCAATTCCCGGCAGACCATAAATGGTCTCGATAACCATTGAACCTGTAATGATACCGACGAATGCTGGCCCCATATAAGACAACACCGGTAACAGCGCAGGTTTAAGCGCATGGCGCAGAATAATACGGCGCATCGGTAACCCTTTGGCACGCGCAGTACGGATGAAGTTTGAATGCAGGACTTCAATCATCGAGCCACGGGTAATACGCGCGATACTGGCGATATACGCCAGAGATAATGCCACCATCGGCAAAATCATGAACTTAAGCGCCCCGCCGTTCCAGCCGCCCCCAGGCAACCATTTCAGCGTTATGGCAAATATCATCACCAGCAATGGCGCGACAACGAAACTGGGTATAACCACCCCGGTCATTGCGACCCCCATTACTGCATAATCCCATTTGGTATTTTGTTTAAGCGCGGCGATAACACCCGCTGCCACTCCGAGAACCACAGCCAGGAAGAATGCCGCAGCACCTAATTTAGCCGACACCGGGAAGCTCGATGCCACCAGGTCGTTAACGGAATAGTCTTTATATTTGAATGACGGTCCAAAATCGCCGTGCGCCAGCTGCTTCAAATAATTGAAGTACTGCGTGGAGATAGGATCGTTTAAATGGTATTTCGCTTCGATGTTCGCCATTACTTCTGGCGGCAGCGCGCGCTCGCTGGTAAACGGACTACCGGGAGCAAGACGCATCATGAAGAATGAAATAGTAATAAGAATAAAGAGCGTCGGAATCGCTTCAAGACAGCGACGTAGGATAAATTTCAACATTGCCCGTACCTTCTGGCGTGTGCCTTTTACACCTGAGCTTTCAGGAAACCTGAAAATTCGGGTGTATATAGTGCGATGAGTTAAGACACAGTGGGGCAAATGACTTTGCCCCACGGATTGCCATTAATGCTTAATGATGTACAGATCTTTAGTATAGATGTTGTCCATCGGGTCTTTACCGGTATAACCGCCAACCCAAGGTTTCACCAGGCGCGCGTTCACGTAGTAGTAAACCGGTACAATCGCAGAATCTTTGCCTAACTGCTGTTCTGCTTTGTCGTACAGGGCAGTACGTTGCGCTTCATCAGTCACTTTCAGCGTGTCTTTCATGATCGCATCAAACGCCGGGCTCTTATAATGCGCGGTGTTCATGGAGCTGTCAGACAGCATGGTGTTCAGGAAGGACGTAGGTTCGTTGTAGTCCGCACACCAGCCAGCACGCGCCACGTCGTAGTTACCCTGGTGACGGGTATCGAGGAAGGTTTTCCACTCCTGGTTCACCAGTTTCACATCCACACCCAGGTTTTTCTTCCAGATGGATGCAGCCGCGATCGCCAGTTTCTTGTGCAGATCGGAGGTGTTGTACAGCAGGTTAAACGTCAGCGGCTTGTCTGCGGTGTAGCCGGCTTCGGCCAGCAGTTTCTTCGCTTCTTCGTTACGTTTTTCCTGAGTCCAGGTGAACCACTCTGGTTTGGTCAGTTTTGCACCGTCCGCGTACGGCGGCGTGTAACCGAATGCCGGCAGGTCACCCTGTGCTTTCACTTTGTTTACGATGATATCGCGGTCCAGACCCAGTTTCAGCGCGGTACGAACGCGAGCATCGGTAAACGGTGCTTTCTGGTTGTTGATTTCATAGTAATAAGTACACAGGTACGGGTCGACGTGAACTTCGGTCGGGATCTCTTTTTTCAGTTTCTGGAAGAGTTCGATCGGCAGGTTGTTATAGGTCATGTCGATCTCACCGCTGCGGTAGCGGTTAACGTCTGTCACTTCAGATGAGATCGGCAGATAGGTAATCTGGTCTACGATGGTTTTCGCGTTATCCCAATAGTTGGTATTACGCTCCATTACGATACGTTCGTTAACAACCCAGTCTTTCAGTTTATACGCGCCGTTGCTCACGATGTTAGCAGGCTGAGTCCATTTCTCACCGAATTTCTCAACAGCGGTTTTGTTAACCGGAGACATTGCCGGGTTCACCAGCAGTTTGTAGAAATACGGGACAGGCTCGCTCAGAGTCACTTCCAGAGTATGATCATCAACGGCTTTGACGCCGAGTTCTGATGGGGCTTTTTTACCGTCGATGATTTCATCAACGTTCAGGATGTGGCCGTACTGCGGATAGCTGGCGTATGGGGAAGCGGTTTTCGGATCAACCAGACGCTGCCAGCTATATACGAAATCTTGTGCGGTGACAGGTTCACCGTTGGACCATTTTGCATCTTTACGCAGATGGAATGTCCAGACTTTAAAGTCTTTGTTATCCCAGCTTTCAGCAACACCCGGAATTGGGTGACCGTCTTTAGTTGACGTAATCAGCAGACCTTCGAACAGGTCGCGGCTGATGTTAGCTTCAGGTACGCCTTCAATTTTGTCCGGATCCAGAGACTGCGGCTCAGCGCCGTTGTTACGGATCATGGTTTGCTTTTCTGCCAGCGTAACGCCAGCAGGCACATCGGCAGCCATTGCCATATTACCCGCGATTAGCGCAGTCAAAATTCCCGCGGCAATCAGACTTTTTTTAGTGATGATGGACATTGTGTTGATACTCCACTCATTATAATTACTGGCTTTGCCAGCTGTGTAATCCCCTGTTGGGGCCTGTACAGTGCAGGAGTTTTTTTTGCTACTGTCAGGTTCTTTTTTTACTTCTTGCTATCACCGACTTCTTTATTACTGACCGCTCGTATGGCCGTCTTGCGTCGATTCTTAACACGCCTCCCCTGTTATGAGGCGTGCGCTGGATATCTGAGATGAACACTATATGAAAGTAATTCTCATCTACTTGTTTAGTGTGCAAAATATAAGGCCGGAAAGTACCAAATGGCGTAATCTCGCGCCAATACATTTTGCAAATTTGTTAAGCAATTCTCTTTTACGGTGATTACCGTTTCTTTGGGGGCAGCCCTGCCAGGCACTGAAAATCAAGGAAAGCAATTGATATTCAATACGATAGAGGAATTTTCCTCTCCAAGCGCGTCGCTGCGCTATCATTGACTGGTTTTGTACGAAAATTTAACAACTGGTTATTATTTAGCACATTCCTCTAGGGGAACGTTGAAATTACTAATATCATTTCGGTTATCTCTCAGCAAGCCCCAGAGTATCATGTGAGTAAAATAACAGACCGTTTGGATGGTTTCTGTGCAGGCACGCCAATGAAAAATAGCTAACGTGTTGAAATTAAAGAAAAGGCTATTATTAGTAGAATTTATTATGACGCATCGCCATTTCAATTTTATTTATATGATTTGCTGATAATCACGTAAAAAAACGGAGCCACAGGCTCCGTTCTTTCATATGAAGAATTCAGTGCAATAGCCCGGGGAAAATGCTCTTTATCCCGGTGACGATAAATTCGATCCCCAGCGCCATCAGCAGCAGCCCCATGATACGGGTAATGACGTTAATGCCTGTTTGGCCCAACAAGCGAACCAGCCAGGGTGCCATACGGAAAACACCCCAACAGCACAACGCAAAAATAGCAATGGCGACAGAGAAACCAATAAGGTGCATCAGATTGTGGTAACGCGTGCCCCACACGATCGTTGAGCTGATTGCCCCAGGGCCGGCCATCAATGGCAACGCTAGCGGCACGACACCGATACTTTCACGGACAGACGTTTCTGACTTCTCTTGTTTGTTTTGCTTATCTTCACCTAATTTGCCGCTGATCATCGACATGGCAATGGTGACAACCAGGATCCCACCCGCTATACGGAATGAATCGATAGAAATGCCGAATATCTGCAAAATGCCGTCGCCCAGGTACAGTGACGTCAGCAGGATAATGGCAACAGACATGTTGGCCGTCAGATTGGTTTTGTTCCTGGCCGCTGCCGTCTGGTAGCTGGTCATACTAATGAAGACAGGAATAATCCCCACTGGGTTGACCAGGGCGAACAAACCAATAAAAAACTTAAAATATGTTGGAAAATCAAAGAGCGTTTGGATCACGTTTAGCTCCGCCTATGAGCATGGCCAGGGACTTACAGTGTGTCATGATAACACCGCGCTGAAGATACGCTTTTTATCAGCACACTTCACCAGAAATCTATGTCAAAACGCTATCATTTCATGATGTTAAACATTTGTATTCTCAATGATATCGCCACTTCCAATAGTTACTTAATTATTTAACACTGGAAAATCCTCAAAGAAATAACCCTGCTGAAAGGTATCAGCTTGGGGTAAAATTGATGTAGATCATGATTTTCGTACTCAGAAGTGAGTAATCTTGATTACGCCCCCAGGGAGATCACCTATCAAAAAGGGATGATGCTAAGGTAAGGCTCTTTTAGTAAATTAGTGTGTTAGAGCGGCAAGTAACCCTTTGTTTTATTATGTGTTACGCAAGTATTATCGGCTCTGACTATACTGTCTCTCGTATCGAGCGCTGGTTTACTAATAGAGTTTAAACATTATCAGGAGAGCATTATGGCTGTTACTAACATCGCTGAACTGAACGCACTCGTCGAGCGCGTCAAAAAAGCCCAGCGTGAATATGCCAATTTCACCCAAGAACAGGTTGATAAAATCTTCCGCGCGGCCGCTCTGGCTGCTGCAGATGCTCGAATCCCTCTCGCTAAAATGGCCGTTGCCGAATCTGGCATGGGTATCATTGAAGATAAAGTGATCAAAAACCACTTTGCTTCTGAGTATATCTACAACGCCTATAAAGATGAGAAAACCTGTGGCGTCCTGTCTGAAGACGACACCTTCGGTACTATCACTATTGCTGAACCAATCGGCATTATTTGTGGCATCGTTCCAACAACCAACCCAACGTCTACCGCAATCTTCAAATCGCTGATCAGCCTGAAGACCCGTAACGCAATCATCTTCTCCCCGCACCCACGTGCTAAAGATGCAACGAACAAAGCTGCTGATATCGTATTGCAGGCGGCTATCGCTGCGGGCGCACCAAAAGACCTGATTGGCTGGATCGACCAACCTTCCGTTGAACTGTCCAACGCACTGATGCATCACCCTGACATTAACCTGATTCTGGCGACCGGTGGTCCTGGTATGGTTAAAGCAGCTTACAGCTCCGGTAAACCAGCAATCGGCGTAGGTGCAGGTAACACTCCTGTCGTTATCGACGAAACTGCGGATATCAAACGTGCTGTTGCTTCTGTACTGATGTCTAAAACCTTCGATAACGGCGTTATCTGTGCATCTGAACAGTCCGTTGTTGTTGTTGATTCTGTGTACGATGCAGTTCGTGAACGTTTCGCAAGCCACGGCGGCTACATGCTGCAAGGCAAAGAGCTGAAAGCCGTTCAGGACATCATCCTGAAAAATGGCGCGCTGAACGCCGCTATCGTTGGTCAGCCTGCGTATAAAATCGCTGAACTCGCAGGTTTCACCGTTCCGACCACCACTAAGATCCTGATCGGTGAAGTGAAAGTTGTTGATGAGAGCGAACCATTTGCTCACGAAAAACTGTCACCAACTCTGGCAATGTACCGTGCGAAAGATTTCGAAGACGCGGTAGAAAAAGCAGAGAAACTGGTTGCCATGGGTGGTATCGGTCACACCTCATGTCTGTATACCGACCAGGACAACCAGCCTGAACGTGTTGCTCACTTCGGTCAGATGATGAAAACAGCACGTATCCTGATTAACACCCCTGCTTCTCAGGGTGGTATCGGTGACCTGTACAACTTTAAACTCGCACCTTCCCTGACTCTGGGTTGTGGTTCCTGGGGTGGTAACTCCATCTCTGAAAACGTTGGTCCAAAACACCTGATCAACAAGAAAACCGTTGCTAAGCGAGCTGAAAACATGTTGTGGCACAAACTTCCGAAATCTATCTACTTCCGCCGTGGCTCCCTGCCAATCGCGCTGGATGAAGTGATTACTGATGGCCACAAACGTGCGCTCATCGTGACTGACCGTTTCCTGTTCAACAACGGCTATGCAGACCAGATCACCTCTGTTCTGAAAGCGGCTGGCGTCGAAACTGAAGTCTTCTTCGAAGTTGAAGCTGACCCAACACTGAGCGTTGTTCGCAAAGGTGCTGAACTGGCGAACTCCTTCAAACCAGATGTGATCATCGCACTGGGTGGCGGTTCCCCAATGGACGCCGCGAAAATCATGTGGGTAATGTACGAGCATCCAGAAACTCACTTCGAAGAACTGGCGCTGCGCTTTATGGATATCCGTAAACGTATCTACAAGTTCCCGAAAATGGGCGTAAAAGCGAAAATGATCGCCGTTACTACCACTTCCGGTACCGGTTCAGAAGTGACTCCGTTTGCAGTTGTTACCGATGATGCAACAGGTCAGAAATATCCACTGGCTGACTATGCACTGACTCCAGATATGGCCATTGTTGACGCCAACCTGGTAATGGACATGCCGAAGTCACTGTGTGCGTTCGGTGGTCTGGATGCAGTGACTCACGCCCTGGAAGCTTACGTTTCTGTACTGGCATCTGAGTTCTCTGACGGCCAGGCTCTGCAAGCGCTGAAACTGCTGAAAGAAAACCTGCCAGCGTCCTACAACGAAGGGTCTAAAAACCCTGTAGCACGTGAGCGTGTACACAGTGCAGCAACTATCGCGGGTATCGCGTTTGCTAACGCCTTCCTGGGTGTTTGTCACTCAATGGCGCACAAACTGGGTTCTCAGTTCCACATTCCTCACGGTCTGGCGAACGCCCTGTTGATCAGCAACGTTATTCGTTATAACGCGAACGACAACCCAACCAAGCAGACTGCATTCAGCCAGTACGACCGTCCGCAAGCACGTCGTCGCTACGCTGAAATCGCAGACCATCTGGGTCTGAGCGCTGCGGGTGACCGTACTGCTGCGAAAATCGAGAAATTGCTGGCATGGCTGGATAGCATCAAAGCTGAACTGGGTATTCCTAAATCTATCCGTGAAGCTGGCGTTCAGGAAGCTGACTTCCTCGCTCACGTAGATAAACTGTCTGAAGATGCCTTCGATGACCAGTGTACCGGTGCTAACCCGCGCTACCCACTGATCTCCGAGCTGAAACAGATCCTGCTGGATACCTACTATGGTCGCGAGTTCAAAGAAGATGACGTTGTAGCAACTAAAGTTGAAGCTCCTGCGGCAAAAGTTGACAAAAAAGCGAAGAAAAGCGCTTAATTGACAGCCTGATAAAAAACCCGCCATTGGCGGGTTTTTTTATGTCTGCCGGTCGGGCAATTAAAAGAACAGACCTTCTCTTATTTCCGGTTCTCGCTTTGAATGGCCGTCAGCGAACCCACAACCAACGCTTCTTTATAGTGTTTACGACAAACCGAAACATAGCGTTCATTCCCTCCTATCACCACCTGCTCACCATCGGCGTAGGGTTTTCCTGACTGATCAAGGCGCAGTACCATGCTGGCTTTACGGCCGCAGAAACAGATTGTTTTTAATTCGACGAGTTTATCTGACCACGCGAGTAAATATTGGCTACCGGCAAATAGCTCTCCGCGGAAATCTGTTCGCAGGCCATAACAGAGCACCGGGATATCCAGATCATCAACGACATCTGAAAGGGCATGTACCTGCTGGCGCGTCAGGAACTGGCTCTCGTCCACCAGGACGCAATGTACAGGCCGTGAAGCATGTTCTGCACGTATATCCGCTAACAGGTCAGTCTCGGGGTTATACAGCTTTGCAGGTGACGAAAGACCTATCCTTGAACTCACTTTCCCTGCGCCAAAGCGATCATCAATTTCGGCTGTGTAAACCACCGTATGCATCCCCCTCTCCTGGTAATTGTAGGAGGACTGGAGTAACGCGGTCGATTTCCCTGCATTCATTGCCGAATAGTAGAAATAAAGTTGTGCCATTGGCCGTAAAACCTTAATCAATGTGTAATATTCCCGATGGTTCATTGTACCATATTTTGTCTCTCCATCAGCGACACGCCGCACAGAGTATGGGTTTCAGGGGGAAGGCATCATCAGGCAGGTTAAGAAAATAATCCGTTAAAACATGAAGTAAACGCATTTCTCAGCTTAGTAAGGTCAAGCGTTTAGTCAAAGATAACACTTCTTTTTATACTGGATTCAGCATTCATTAAAATTCACTATTTATTAACTATTGTCGACAACACTCTGCTTTTCTGGAGTAATACAAAAGGCTGATATTTATCCGCCGCAACTATAATTCCTGCGGTAAATGTCACAAAAACAAACATGTGTTCGGTAACCTTATGAACTATGACGTGATAAGAAACCTCTCAGGTAAGGCATGAAATTTAAGTTAGCGTAATTAATAATAGCGTCTCATATTTAGTATTTTTTGAATTCCTTACATTCTCACCTATTGCACAAGTCAATTTATGGCTCTATTATTAGGACAACAAACCACCCCCCATTATAAGTTTGAGATTACTACAATGAGCGAAGCACTTAAAATTCTGAACAACATCCGTACTCTTCGTGCGCAGGCAAGAGAATGCACCCTTGAAACGCTTGAAGAAATGCTGGAAAAATTAGAAGTTGTAGTTAATGAACGTCGCGAAGAAGAAAGCGCAGCTGCTGCGGAAATCGAAGAACGCACTCGCAAACTTCAGCAATATCGTGAAATGCTGATTGCTGATGGTATCGATCCAAACGAATTGCTGAACAGCATGGCTGCTGCTAAAACCGGCACCAAAGCGAAACGCGCTGCTCGTCCTGCTAAATATAGCTATGTCGATGAGAATGGCGAAACTAAAACCTGGACTGGCCAGGGTCGTACTCCTGCTGTTATCAAGAAAGCAATGGATGAGCAGGGTAAACAACTGGATGACTTCCTGATCAAGGATTAATCAGGACGCATTCTAAAAAATCCCGCTAAATGCGGGATTTTTTGTATCTGTAATACATGCCGAACATCCTCTTACACTCTGTCATATAGCGACAAGACACTATTTATAAACCCTTACAATCCGCGTCAGGCGACCCCGCCTGCGTTATGGGCATAAAAAAACCGGTGGGCATTGCCACACCGGTTTAGTGCATCCGGGAAACAGATTATTTTTTAATACCCATGCTCTCCTGGAGCCAGGATTTAAATTCTTCACCCAGAGTATTGTGACGAATGCCATATTCAACAAACGCCTGCATATAACCGAGTTTATTACCGCAGTCATGGCTCTTACCTTTCATATGGTAAGCCTCGACGGTTTCTTTCTCGATCAGCATATCAATGCCATCAGTCAGCTGGATCTCATCACCCGCTCCTGGAGGGGTTTTCGCCAGCAGCGGCCAGATTTCTGCGCTCAGGACGTAACGACCCACAACGGCCAGATTAGACGGTGCAACATCCGCTTTTGGCTTTTCAACAACGCCAACCATCGGCACGCTTTCGCCAGGCTCCAGATTAACCCCTTTGCAGTCTACAACGCCGTATGCGGTTACATCCGCAACAGGCTCAACCATGATCTGGCTGCTGCCGGTTTCATCGAAGCGTTTAATCATCTCTGCCAGGTTATCCCGGGACAGATCGGATTCGAATTCGTCCAGAATAACGTCTGGCAGAATAACTGCCACTGGCTCATCACCCACGACAGGGTGTGCGCACAGTACCGCATGACCCAGGCCTTTCGCCAGACCCTGACGAACCTGCATGATGGTGACATGTGGAGGGCAAATAGACTGAACTTCCGCTAACAGCTGACGCTTAACGCGTTTTTCCAGCATGGCTTCAAGTTCAAAACTTGTATCGAAATGGTTTTCGATAGAGTTTTTGGATGAATGCGTAACCAGCACAATTTCGGTAATTCCGGCAGCGATACATTCATTAACGACATACTGGATTAATGGCTTATCAACCAACGGCAGCATCTCTTTAGGGATTGCCTTCGTTGCGGGTAGCATCCTGGTTCCCAATCCCGCTACCGGGATAACGGCCTTTCTGACTTTCGAATTTAGGGCAGCCATTGAAATTCTCCTGAGCTGTTCAAGTTTTGAACTTATTCAATAAATAACGCGTTGAGTATATCAGCCTCACCATACAGTCCGGGTCTGAAAAGGACGCGTTGCCGATCAATTAGGATAAATACGCATGAATCTGGCGGTCATAGTAGCACTGTCAGCAAAACACCGGAAAAGCAATCTGACGAATAAAAGTCAATTGCTTATTCCGTGGACAACATTAAGCGTAACCGCCCCCCTGCTCCCCAAATTTGGCACTGCCATGAGGAACAGCGTTGGCTAATTTGATTAAGATAAGCTGTTCCTAATGTCCCCAAAGGAACACCGTTGCTTACCTGAATATGATGCTCCCCCGTATTGAGCGATGCGTTTAGCCCGGCAGATACGAGGATAAGGTTTTTGAGACCGCTGTGGTAATAACCGACCAGCAGCGGAAATTGCCCCGGCAAATTGGCCTGGCGAAAGAGATGATTTACCTGTTTAAGTAAACTGCCTAATTCAGGAAGTCGTTGACCCTGATGAGATAACTGCTCCTGCAAGAGCCCATTAAATAGCGCCCGAAGTAACAGTGCAGCTAATACACCGTTGTCACCTGCCCGCGTAACATCCAGACAATAAAACGCGAGGTCGGAATCAGATAAAGGGGCAATATCAAGCACCAGTCCGGGTTCGTCTGCGGCGACCAGTTGGCGATAATTTATACGGCAATGAGAAATAGTCTGTTGAACCGGTGGCTGGAGTTCCTGCAACAATTTTGAGGCCGCCAGCGGATTACTGACTAACGCATCCCAGTCCTGGAAAAGGCGCTCTTCTTCCTCAACCCGAGAATTAAACATATTGGGATACAGGCAAGCCAGTACCGTTTCACGCAGGCGATTCAAATCTTTAACTGGCTTTAACAAAATATCCTGCACGCCTAAACGCAATGCCCGGGCAATATCAGCCATGTTTTCGGTGGCAGAAATCACCAGAATCGGGATCTGGTCACCCTCGTTTCGAAGATGTTCGACCAGCTTGAGTCCGTTCATACGTGGCATGGCAATGTCACAAATCATCAGATCAGGGGTGATAGTGTCCATTTTTTCCAGGGCTTCAATACCGTCCTCGGCAAGCGATGTCATCGCCCCCAACGAGGATAACCACGAATCCAGCAGCGAACGGAAAACGGGCTCGTCTTCAACTATCAAAATGTGTTTTCCGGCCAATGGCTGCGTCATGGTTCCTCCCCTGGCTGACAGTTACTAAATAGTGGCATGTGATCGGCACTATCGCCTGTCAGATTTTGCTGAAGTAATCAAAAAAAGGGTGTTCAGGCGGATGTCCGCACAAACGGCAACAGCTCATCCATTTTCTTCTCAACGGCTAACGAACCCGCCGCAATTGCGGCTTCAGCACGATGGAAGTCCAGGGTAGCGATTTGAGGGCAATACGGTTGAATAAGGATATCAGGTGGGTCACCCGCCATGCGGTTACGCTTAAGGCGGTTTTCAAGCACCTGGATAGAGGTCGTCATGATTTCGATTGCCGTCGGTGCGGCAACCGAACGACGTGCCGCCATTCGCCCTATTTGCCCACGTAAGCGTTCATGCCAGGCGAGTTTTTCCCCTTCCGCATCCTCACTTTGAAGATTGACGGGCAAAAGCTCCTGCTGCATCAGGTGCGCATCGTGTTGCAAATCTACGGCAATCACGATGTCTGCGCCCATCGCACGGGTGAGTGAGATAGGGATCGGGTTCACCACTCCGCCATCAACCAGCCAGTAGCCGTTATGCGGAACGGGAGCCATTAAACCAGGCATACTACAGGATGCGCGCACGGCGAGATGGATATCTCCTTCGGTAAACCAGAGTTCCCGACCTGTGCTGAGGTTTGTCGCTACAGCGCCGAAAGGCAACTGACAATTGCTGAAGTCTTCAAGAGGCATTATCTGGCGGAACTGATTAAACACCCGTTCGCCACGCAGCAAACCGCCGCGTTGCCAGGAGAGATCCATCAGACGCAGAACATCCCAGTAACTGAAGGAACGAACCCAGGTTTCCAGCTCCGGGAGCTTCCCACAGGCGTACGCAGACCCAACCAGCGAACCGATAGAACACCCTGCAACGATATCAATATTAATGCCCATCTCTTTTAGGGCATTAATTACGCCGATATGTGACCATCCGCGAGCCGCACCTGAGCCCAGCGCCAGTCCAATTTTTACCTTTCTCATTAGCCCTGATTTACTTCCCCTGGATTCTCAACATAGCGTCAACGCAACTGCTCAGTTAACATGGTGCTACCCGAAGCGTTTTACGCCCTTAATTTTTGTTCCAGGAAGAGAATCGTGTCTCAACTCTGCCCCTGTGGTAGCGCTCTGGATTATAGCCTATGTTGCCAGCGATATCTTTCTGGCGAGCAGGTTGCACCAGACCCGTCACACCTTATGCGTTCGCGTTATACTGCTTTTGTGATCAAAGACGCAGACTATCTGATTAAGACCTGGCACCCGTCTTGCCATGCCGCCGATTTTCGTCAGGACATTGAAGCTGGCTTTGCCAACACACAGTGGCTTGGCCTGACCGTTTTTGAAGCATCGCCCGGAAGCAACGACAATGAAGGCTACGTCAGCTTTGTTGCCCGCTTTACCGAGCGCGATAAAACGGCTGCCATTATCGAACGCTCCCGTTTCTTAAAGGAAAGCGGGCAATGGTATTATATTGACGGTACGCGCCCTCAAATCGGTCGTAACGATCCCTGCCCTTGTGGTTCAGGTAAAAAATTTAAAAAGTGTTGCGGGCAGTAACGCCTGACAACTCAGATTTCGCAAATACTCAAACAGGATTTCCCGGCGATGCAATCATTACAACGTAAAGTTCTGCGCACCATCTGTCCCGATCAAAAAGGGCTGATCGCACGAATTACCAACATTTGTTACAAGCATGAACTGAATATCGTGCAGAACAACGAGTTCGTTGACCACCGTACCGGTCGCTTCTTTATGCGTACCGAGCTGGAAGGCATTTTCAACGACACAACCCTGCTTGCCGATCTTGATAGCGCATTACCTGAAGGTTCTGTTCGTGAACTGACGCCTGCAGGCCGTCGTCGCATCGTGATTCTGGTCACTAAAGAAGCGCACTGCCTGGGCGATCTGCTGATGAAGGCAAACTACGGTGGGCTGGATGTGGACATTGCTGCCGTTATTGGTAACCACGACACGCTGCGTACGCTGGTTGAACGTTTCGATATTCCGTTCGAACTGGTGAGCCACGAAGGTCATACCCGTGAAGAGCATGACGATTTAATGGCGCAGGCCATTGAAGCGCATAACCCGGACTACGTGGTGCTGGCAAAATACATGCGCGTGTTGACCCCAACCTTCGTGTCACGTTTCCCGAACAAGATTATCAACATCCACCACTCGTTCCTGCCGGCCTTTATCGGCGCTCGTCCATACCACCAGGCGTATGAGCGCGGTGTGAAAATCATCGGTGCAACCGCGCACTACGTGAATGACAACCTGGACGAAGGTCCAATCATCATGCAGGACGTGATTCATGTGGATCACACCTACACAGCAGAAGACATGATGCGTGCCGGGCGTGACGTAGAGAAGAATGTACTAAGCCGCGCGCTGTATCAGGTACTGGGTCAACGCGTCTTTGTTTACGGTAACAGAACCATCATTCTTTAATCTTTTGGAAAATGAATTGATTAGCTTTGCGCCTTTACGGATAAAAAGCAGGCAAACAACTTCATTTCGCTAAAGGAATACTTTACAGGGGCGTCTCATTTGATATGATGCGCCCCGCTTCCAGACGAAGCAGGCCAGTAAAAAGCATTACCCCGTGGTGGGGTTCCCGAGCGGCCAAAGGGAGCAGACTGTAAATCTGCCGTCATCGACTTCGAAGGTTCGAATCCTTCCCCCACCACCATTATTCACCACAGTGATGTGGTAAAACCGATGAGATAATGTGAAGTTTGCACTCATCGGGAAGGGTGAGAACCTTCGATTAAGGTTCGACTCTCGCGAAAGCGAGAGAACGTTGCCAAAGGCAATGGCCCGAAGGGTGAGGAGCGAAGCGACGAATAATCCTTCCCCCACCACCATCTTCAAGCTGTACCTCAAAATTAGCATTACCCCTGGTGGGGTTCCCGAGCGGCCAAAGGGAGCAGACTGTAAATCTGCCGTCATCGACTTCGAAGGTTCGAATCCTTCCCCCACCACCATCACTTCTAAGTCAACCCGCATTCACTTTTTGCACCATGCCACATGTATTTCCGATGCAGGGAAGGATGAGAAGCTTCGACTAAGGTTCGATTCGAGCGTAGCGAGAAAGCGTTGCCGCAGGCAACGACCCGAAGGGCGAGGCGCAACGCGCCGAGTAATCCTTCCCCCACCACCATCACTTCTAAGTCAACCCGCATTCACTCTTTGCACCATGTCACATATTCTTCCTGTGCGGGGAATAATGTATACCAATGCCTGTATCTGGCATCTGCACAC
This sequence comes from Enterobacter sp. Li2LvB3, assembly GCF_056156645.1. Lineage (NCBI taxonomy): Bacteria > Pseudomonadati > Pseudomonadota > Gammaproteobacteria > Enterobacterales > Enterobacteriaceae > Enterobacter > Enterobacter sp. Li2LvB3. The sequence continues at coordinate 161,465 of NZ_JBSICG010000002.1, forward strand.
CTGCTTTCCCCGGTGGCGCTTCGCTTACCAAGGCTACAAATCGTACTCTCCCCCATTGTAGGCCGGGTAAGGCGCAGCCGCCACCCGGCAACAGACAGCTACATCGGTGGCAACCGTCGCTTCACCGGAGAACTCTTCACAATCGATGTATTGCACTGGGCATGTTCAGCAAGACCATCCAGCAATAGATCAAGCTGCTCAATTGAACGCACCACCAGCCTGATCACAAAACAATCCTCACCCGTCACTTTGTCGCTCTCAATACACTCCGGCATGGCCTGGATGTATTTATCCACCTTATGTAACAACCCCGGTAACGGCCGCACACGCACCAGCGCCTGCAAGGTATACCCTAGCGCGGCTAAATTCACGCGCGCGCCATACCCCTGAATCACGCCCCGTTCTTCCAGCCTTTTCAGACGCTCTGCGGTGCTTGGTGATGTCAGCCCGATACGGCCACTCAGCACTTTCAACGACACGCGCGCATCCTCCACCAGGCAGGCTAATATCTGGCGGTCGATATCATCGAGAAGGTAATCCATAGCATTCACCTAATTTAAAAACGCCATAACTGTATTTCACCTTATATCACCTCTGTAAAAGCCAACACGCTTTTTCGACAATAGAGCAATTAATCAGGAGGTGCATAATGGGTGATAGACAAAAAGGCGTCTGGCAAATGAGCCTGGCGATGCTTATTTCCGGCTCAATCGGGGCCTTTGTATTACTCTCCGGTTTACCGGTCACAGAAGTCGTGTTCTGGCGCTGCCTCATCGGCGCCGTTGCTCTCTTTCTTTTTATCCGTATCAGCAAACAGCCTTTTAGCCCATTAACCAAAGTCACGTTGGGGTTGGCAATTTTTGGCGGCATCGCGCTGGTCGTTAACTGGATGCTGCTCTTTGCCGCCTACGCGCGCATTTCGATAGGTCTGTCGACCGTGGTCTACAACACGCAGCCGTTTATGCTGGTAATGATGGGGATGTTACTGGGTGAACGTGTGAGTCTGGCAAAATGGGGATGGCTCCTGCTTGCCTTCGGCGGCGTGGTGGTTCTGCTCTCAGGCGAGCTGACCAGCAAACACGAGGCTGGCTGGCTTAGCGGTATTGCGCTGGCGCTTGGTGCCGCGTTCTTTTACGCGCTGACGGCCATTATCACCCGCAGGCTCAGAAGTATTGCGCCACAACATATTGCGTTTATTCAGGTCTTAACCGGGGTGGTTATGCTATTGCCGTTGGCGCACATGCCCACGTTTTCCGGGCAATTCCCGTGGGGAATACTATTAACGCTGGGGATTGTGCACACCGGCATAATGTACCAGCTGCTCTATAGTGCCATTCAGAAGCTCCCTACCCCTGTCACCGGCTCCCTTTCCTTTATTTACCCGGTGGTGGCGATTGTGGTTGATAATCTGGTCTTCGGGCATTCGCTGACCGCGACGCAACTGGCGGGTGGCGCGCTGATCCTGGTTGCCGCCGCGGGCAACAACCTGGGCTGGGGCGAAAAAAAACCCCGCTCGTGCGGGGTTGGTATCAAAACGGCAAATTAGCGGCGGGCACGCACAATCTGGTATTTGCGCGTCAGGTACTCTACTGGCGCGCTCCAGATGTGGACCAGGCGAGAGAACGGGAACAGCACAAACAACGTCATCCCCAGCACCAGGTGCACGCGGAACACAAACGCCACACCGTCCAGATGCTCAGACGCACCGCCGTGGAACGTCACCACCGACTGTGCCCAGCCAACCAGTTTCATCATTTCGCTGCCGTCCATATGCTGTGCAGAGAACGGAATGGTCAGCAGACCGAGCGCACACTGCACCATCAGCAGAGACAGGATCAGAATGTCGGCCCCGGTAGTGGTTGCACGCACTCGTGGGCTGAACAGGCGACGTTTAAGCAGCAGCAAGCCACCCACCAGCGTCATCACACCGCACGCGCCACCGGCAATCATCGCCATTTTTTGCTTCACTTCAATCGGCAGGAACGACTCATACATCCAGTGAGGCGTCAGCATCCCGAGAAAGTGACCGGCAAAAATCCCCAGGATCCCGATGTGGAACAGGTTAGAGGCCAGGTTCATCCCTTTGCGATCCAGCATCTGGCTGGACGCCGCACGCCAGCTGTACTGACCGTAGTCGTAACGCAGCCAGCTTCCCACCAGAAACACGGTGCCCGCAATGTACGGGTAGATATCAAAGAAGAACATATTCAGGAAGTGCATTATTGCTGTCCTCCGTTAGAGATATTCAAATATTGCGGGGCAACAGCTCCGGCAAAACGACGCTGGTGAGCCGAGATTTCCGACTCGCCGCAATTCTGGTCAGCAAAGAATTTCACTTGCTCTTCTTCCCAGACCGCATCCAGCGCCTGCGGGGTATCATCGCGCGCTTCATCGGCAATTTTTTCTGCCACTTTCTCACTGTCGATGGCCGCATTCGCGAGTTTTACCAGCAGGTCGAACAGCGCCGCATAGCGGCTCTCACGCTGTTGCAGTCGCGCACTGAGCAGCGCCAGAATCGGCGCGATGTCCTGCAACCCACCAAGCGCCTCTTCTTTTGGCAGCTGCGCCAGATATTCGAGGTACAGCGGCAGGTGATCCGGCAGCTCGCGGCTATCAAGTTGCAGACCGTGCTGTTCGTACTGCGCCATCAGGTCTACCATCGCCTGACCCCGGTCGCGGGATTCGCCGTGAACATGTTCAAACAGCAGCAGTGAAGTGGCGCGGCCACGGTCAAACAGCTGGCTGTAGTCGGCCTGTGCATCCAGAAGATCGCGCGCTAACAGGTCGCGCAGGAAAACGCCCAGGCTATGAGCATCTTCTTTATCCAGGTTTTCAGATGACGCGAGTGCATCGAAAAGTTCCTGTTGATGCTGCGCAAGCGCAGCATCCGGGTACTCGAGCAGACGCGAAACAATGACGAGTTCAATCATTGGTGCGGCTCCGTTTTGCTGGTCACATCCATGGCATCGATGCGGCGGCTGTTGAAGAGGTTGAATTTGGTGTCTGACCCGTGGCAACCATCGCCGAAGGTAAAACCACAACCGCTTTTTTCCGGGAAGGCTTCGCGAGCCAGTTCGCGGTGACTGCCTGGTACCACGAAACGATCTTCGTAGTTGGCAATCGCCAGATAGCGGTACATCTCCTGCGCCTGTGCTTCGCTTAGACCCACCTCTTCCAGCGCACGGGTATCAATCACACCGTCTACCGTTTCCGCGCGTTTGAAGTGGCGCATCGCCAGCATCCGTTTCAGCGCCAGCAGCACAGGTTGCGTGTCGCCGGCGGTCAGCAGGTTCGCCAGGTACTGAACCGGGATACGCAGGCTTTCTACGTCTGGCAGAATGCCGTTACTGCCCAGTTCACCGGCATCTGCGGCAGACTGAATCGGTGACAGTGGTGGCACATACCACACCATCGGCAGCGTGCGGTATTCCGGGTGCAGTGGCAGCGCCAGCTTCCAGTCCATCGCCATTTTGTACACCGGAGACTGCTGCGCAGCGTCGATCACGCTCTGCGGTACGCCGTCTTTCAGCGCCTGCTCAATCACTTTCGGGTCGTTCGGATCGAGGAACACATCCAGCTGACGCTGATACAGATCTTTTTCGTGCTCGGTGCTGGCTGCATTTTCAATCGCATCTGCGTCATACAACAGCACCCCGAGATAACGGATACGGCCTACGCAGCTTTCAGAACAAACGGTCGGCATCCCCGCTTCGATACGTGGATAACAGAAGATGCACTTCTCGGATTTCCCGCTCTTCCAGTTGAAGTAGATTTTTTTGTACGGACAACCGGTGATGCACATACGCCAGCCGCGGCATTTGTCCTGGTCGATAAGCACAATGCCGTCTTCTTCACGCTTATAGATGGCACCGCTCGGGCAGGTGGCAACACAGGCCGGGTTAAGGCAGTGTTCACACAGGCGCGGCAGATACATCATGAAGGTATTTTCGAACTGACCGTACATCGCCTTCTGCATATTTTCGAAGTTCTGATCTTTGGCGCGTTTTTCAAACTCTCCGCCCAGAATTTCTTCCCAGTTTGGCCCGCTGGTAATTTTGTCCAACCGCTTCCCGGTGATCAGCGAGCGTGGGCGGGCAATCGGCTGGTGTTTGCTTTCTGGCGCGTTGTGCAGGTTCTGGTAGTCGAAATCAAACGGCTCGTAGTAATCGTCAATGCCCGGCAGATGCGGGTTAGCGAAGATTTTGCCCAGCAACATCGCGCGGTTACCCATGCGCGGTTGCAGTTTACCGTTGATCTTGCGGATCCAGCCGCCCTTCCATTTTTCCTGATTTTCCCAGTCGGTCGGGAAACCGGTGCCTGGCTTACTTTCGACGTTGTTGAACCAGGCGTATTCCATACCTTCACGGCTGGTCCAGACGTTTTTACAGGTGACTGAGCAGGTATGACAGCCGATGCATTTATCCAGATTCAGCACCATGCCGACTTGTGAACGAATTTTCATTTTACGCTCTCCTGTACCTGGTCATTACCTTCGCCGTCTAACCAGTTAATATTCTTCATTTTACGAACCACCACGAACTCATCGCGGTTAGATCCTACGGTGCCGTAGTAGTTAAAGCCGTAGGCCAGCTGCGCATAACCGCCGATCATGTGGGTCGGTTTTGGCGTAATACGGGTCACGGAGTTGTGAATACCGCCGCGCTGCTCGGTGATTTCTGAACCCGGCAGGTTAACGATACGTTCCTGCGCGTGGTACATCATGGTCATCCCGGCAGGTACGCGCTGGCTCACTACCGCACGCGCCGTCAGCGCACCGTTGCTATTGAACACTTCGATCCAGTCGTTATCTTCAATACCCAGATCTTTGGCATCCGCTTCGCTCATCCATACAATCGGGCCACCACGTGACAACGTCAGCATCAGCAGGTTGTCGCTGTAGGTGGAATGGATCCCCCACTTCTGGTGTGGTGTCAGGAAGTTCAGCGCTTTTTCCGGGTTGCCGTTGGATTTCTTGCCCATCACCCCTTTCACTGAACGGGTGTCGATTGGCGGACGGTAAACCAGCAGGCTTTCACCGAAATCTCGCATCCACTGGTGATCCTGATACAGCGATTGACGACCTGTGAGCGTACGCCATGGGATCAGCTCGTGAACGTTGGTGTAACCGGCGTTATAGGACACATGTTCGTCTTCCAGGCCTGACCAGGTCGGGCTGGAGATAATCTTGCGTGGCTGGGCCTGAATATCGCGGAAGCGAATTTTCTCTTCCTCTTTATTCGTCGCCAGGTGCGTATGGTCACGACCGGTGAATTCACTCAGTGCCGCCCAGGCCTTCACGGCCACATGGCCGTTAGTTTCAGGTGCCAGGGCCAGGATCATCTCTGCCGCATCAATGGCCGTGTTCAGCATTGGCTGGCCTTTGGCCGGGCCGTCTGCTTTGGTGTAATTGAGCTTACGCAGCAGATCCATTTCGCTCTGGGTATTCCAGGAAATGCCTTTACCGCCGTTACCGATTTTCTCCATCAATGGGCCGATAGAGGTAAAGCGTTCATAGGTAGCCGGGTAGTCACGTTCAACCGGAATAATGTGCGGTGCCGTCACGCCCGGGATCAGGTCGCATTCACCTTTTTTCCAGTCTTTCACGTCAAGTGGTTGCGCCAGTTCGGCAGCGGAGTCGTGCTGAATCGGCAGGGTTACCACGTCCGTTTCTTTACCCAGATGGCCCACGCAGACTTCCGAGAAAACTTTCGCGATATCTTTGTAGATATCCCAGTCGCTTTTGGATTCCCATGCAGGGTCAACGGCGGCAGACAGCGGATGAATAAACGGATGCATATCCGAGGTATTCATATCGTCTTTTTCATACCAGGTAGCCGTTGGCAGCACGATGTCGGAATACAGACAGGTGCTGGACAGACGGAAGTCCAGCGTCACCACCAGATCCAGTTTCCCGTCCAGACCGTTGTCTTTCCATTCCACTTCTTCTGGCTTCACGCCGCCCTGCTTGCCAAGATCTTTACCCTGAATACCGTTCTCAGTACCGAGCAGATACTTCAGCATGTACTCGTGGCCCTTACCGGATGAACCCAGCAAGTTGGAGCGCCAGATAAACAGGTTACGCGGATGGTTTTTACCGTTTTCTGGCTGTTCCGCCGCAAAACGAATGGAGCCGTCCTTCAGGGATTTCACGGTGTAATCCGCCGGGGTCATACCGGCTTTTTTCGCTTCTTCGGCGATGCGCAGGGGGTTGGTTCCCAGCTGCGGTGCAGATGGCAGCCAGCCCATGCGTTCGGCGCGCACGTTGAAGTCAATCAGATGACCGGTGTAGCGGGATTTATCCGCCATGGGTGACAGCAGCTCTTGCGCATTAACCGTTTCATAGCGCCACTGGCTCGAGTGGTTATAGAAGTAAGAGGTACTGTTCATGTGACGCGCAGGACGCTGCCAGTCAAGGGCAAACGCCAGCGGCTGCCAGCCGGTCTGTGGACGCAGTTTTTCCTGGCCCACATAGTGCGCCCAGCCGCCGCCACTCTGCCCTACACAACCGCAGAAGATGAGCATATTGATAAGACCGCGATAGTTCATATCGAGGTGATACCAGTGGTTCAGACCTGCCCCGACGATGATCATCGAGCGGCCATGGGTTTTGTCGGCATTCTCGGCGAACTCACGGGCAATACGGGTGATCTGCGCACGCGGCACGCCTGTTACCTGTTCTGCCCAGGCCGGGGTATAGGCTTTCACATCGTCATAGCTGGTAGCGCAGTTTTCATCATTCAGACCGCGCTCCAGGCCGTAGTTCGCCATGGTCAGATCGTAAACGGTAGTAACCAGCGCCGTTGAGCCATCCGCCAGTTGCAGGCGTTTGACCGGCAGTTTGTGCATTAAGACGTTTTGCAGTTCAACTTTGTTGAAGTGTTCGGAACCTTCGCCCCCGAAGTACGGGAAACCGACATCAGCGATATCATCCTGGCTGCCCAGCATACTCAGGCGCAGTTCAGTCTCTTCGCCGGTTGTGCCGTTACGCTGTTCCAGGTTCCATTTACCTTTCTCACCCCAGCGGAAGCCGATAGATCCGTTTGGAGCCACCAGTTCGCCATTGCTGTTACAGGCCACGGTTTTCCATTGTGGGTTGTTTTCCTGGCCCAGGGCATCCACCAGGTCGGCAGCGCGCAGCATTCGGCCAGCAGCATAGTAGCCGTCACGCTCTTCCAGCATGACCAGCATCGGGAAGTCGGTGTAGCGACGGACGTAGTCGGTGAAGTACTGGCTCGGTTTATCCAGGTGGAACTCACGCAGCATGACGTGGCCCATCGCCAGCGCCATCGCCGCATCGGTACCCTGTTTCGGAGCTAACCACAGGTCGCACAGTTTGGCGATTTCTGCGTAGTCCGGAGTGATAGCTACCGTTTTGGTGCCTTTGTAACGCACTTCAGTGAAGAAGTGGGCATCCGGTGTACGGGTCTGCGGAACGTTAGAACCCCACGCCAGAATGTAGCTGGAGTTATACCAGTCGGCGGATTCAGGAACGTCGGTCTGCTCACCCCAGGTCTGCGGAGACGCAGGCGGCAGGTCACAGTACCAGTCGTAGAAACTCAGGCAGGTACCGCCGATAAGGGACAGGTAACGTGCGCCCGATGCGTAGGACACCATCGACATCGCCGGGATCGGCGAGAAGCCCGCCACGCGGTCCGGGCCATAGGTTTTGACGGTATAGACGTTTGAGGCGGCAATCAGCTCGTTCACTTCCTTCCAGGACGAACGCACAAAACCACCGCGGCCACGCGCTTGCTTGAAACTTTTGGCTTTATCGGCATCTTCAATAATAGAGGCCCAGGCATCAACCGGATCGCTGTGCTGAACTTTAGCTTCGCGCCACATTTTCATCAGGCGTTTGCGCATCAGCGGATATTTCAGGCGGTTGGCGCTGTACAGATACCAGGAGTAGCTTGCGCCACGTGGGCAGCCGCGCGGTTCGTGGTTTGGCATATCCGGGCGCGTGCGCGGATAGTCGGTCTGCTGCATTTCCCAGGTCACCAGACCATTTTTAACGAAAATCTTCCAGCTACACGAACCGGTGCAGTTTACGCCGTGGGTGGAACGAACGACCTTATCATGCTGCCAACGTTGACGGTATCCATCTTCCCAGTCCCTGTTGGTATCCAGAACCTGGCCGTGCCCATCGGCAAAGGTTTCGCCCTTCTGCTTGAAGTAGCGAAACCGGTCCAAAAATTTGCTCATCGGGTATCTCCTGTGTGGAGCCTGTGGCTCTCTAAATCGACATTGCTGATTTGCAGCGAAGGTAACGCTCTGATAGATGACGAGAATTGATAACGATCAAGGGCAACAGGGTTGGCAAAACGAGTGGATGCGCAAAATACCACCAAAGAAGTAGTATTTTATGTTTTTTAATTGATTGTTTTTTATAGGTATTTACTAACTTTCATCGAGGAAGGCGTAAAACCCTAACAAGATTAGTTATTAAGTGGTAGGTGTTTTTGGCTGTTTAAGAACAGTGCATGAGTCTCATTTTTTTACGCCTGGTCTAGAGTCATTTTATATCACCCTAAATTTTACCTGGTAAGGACACAACGATGAGCGAAGCGTCAGATGTTCATAACCTCTCACCTGATAACGAAACAGATGCCATTAAAGAACGCCGGGAAAAATGTAAACTTCAGAACATAGAATACACGGGTACGCTGGGGCTGGCTTTATCAGGTGGGGGTATTCGCAGTGCAACCTTTTGTTTAGGTCTGGTTCGTGCGCTCGCTAAAAATGGGCTTCTGAAAAAATTCGATTATCTGTCGACTGTATCTGGTGGTGGTTATTTAGGCGGAATGCTGGGCCGCTTATATACAAAGAATAACGGGAAGTATTCGATTGAAAAAGCACTCGCCAGCGACGATACCATTTTACTGGCATGGTTACGGAATAACGGTCGGTATCTTACACCTGCGGGGTTTCTCGACAAGTCACTGGCAATTACCCAAATCTTTCGCTCTTTTATTGCGGCATTATTTCTTCTGACGCTAATGTGTCTCGTCGTAAGCGGTATTGCCATCAGTCTTAATACAATGTTAGTTCTCCAGCCAAATTTTCTCGAAACAACGCCCTGGCTGATAGCGCTCTCTGTCCCGCTCTATTTTTCTGCCGTGATGGCCTTCTCTTACTGGATACTGGATGAAGAAAAACCCAGGGAATCCTTAAAATTCGCCCTTACTGTGGTGACAATCTCTTATGCATGTTTAGCATGGATAATCGATTTTCCTGATTACTTTCTACAATCATACTTGCCTCCGGTCGCCCTTATCATTATTGCGGTCACAAATGTAAAGCTCATTCACTCTGCATTAAAAACGCTCAGTTCCACTTCAGGGAAACTGAGACAACAGTTTACCCGGGCGATGACAAACAGCCTGTGGCTGGCAGGTGCCATACTTATTTTATGGGGGGTATACGCTCTGGGGCTGCTATGGTCCAGAGAAAGTTCTGCTTCGGGTACGCTACTCCCTCCAGCATTACTCGCGTTGCTAAAAGCAAGCTGGGAGCTCACCGCCGTCAAAAAACTGTTCAGTAAAATGAAAAACAGCCACTCTTTTATATCCATCAGTTTGATGCAAGGTGCGAACATTCTTGGCTATCTGTTGTTAATTTTTTCGCTGATAACGGTCTGCGCCGCTGAGATCAAAATCATCAGGTACGATTCACTTTTCCACTACACTCTCTATCCTTCACTGTTCGCTTTTGCGGTGGTGTTATTCTTCATTTACCTCTGCCAGCCAAAACGAATAATTACGTTCCTGAATTTAAGTTCTCTGCATAATTTCTACCGTTCACGTATTGAACGCGCCTGGCTTTCTGTTACAAATGTAGGCTCTCCGCCAAAACACCGCTTTCCACAGAACCCATTAGAAGACCAGTTAAACAACAAGCTTGCCAATATCGAGAAAGTCACGGACTCCTTGCACTGCGATGACGTTCAATTTAAAGACTATAACCCGCATAGCCATCTGGGGCCGATTCACCTGATCACCTGCTGTATAAACCAGACAGTTGACGATCGCTCAGGAAACTATAATGCCGACAGAAAGGGAATTGCGCTGACGGTCAGCTCATTTGGTGTTGAAACAGGCACGCATTTCCCACGCCCTTCCAACGCATTAAAAGACAGTACGTTATCGAAGTGGATTGCCATATCGGGAGCCGCAGCCGCAACAGGAATGGGCTCTCTGACATCCCCTGGTCTGGCATTTATTCTTTTCCTGATTGGAGGCAGGCTGGGTTTTTGGGAAAAAAACCTCAATCCGAAAGATGACGTGACCGCTTCACTACCTGCCCTGTTTGCCGAAATGTTTGCCCGATTTCCCGGCAAAAACAGCGAATACTGGTATCTCTCTGATGGCGGACATTTCGAAAACACCGGTGTATACCCCCTGCTAAAACGGCGGGTAAAAACGATCGTTGTGGCTGACTGCGGTGCTGACCCAGAATACAGGTTTGACGATCTTGAAAATCTGGTGCGTAAAGCCCGCATTGATTACGGCATTATCATCACTTTTGATACACCAGCCCAGCCGATGTTTATTCCTCTCTACGACCTGAAAAAAGGGGAAGCAGCAGCACCGCTTATCAAAGCGACAATATCGTACCCGAAACAAGGCCCCTTGCCTGAAATGGAAGGCACATTGCTGATTGTAAAACCTCATTTGCTGGAAAACATGGGGCTCGATACCGAACGCTACGCAAAACGACATGATGATTTTCCGCAGCAAACGACGGGCGATCAATTCTTTGATGAGGAGCAGTGGGAAGCCTACCATCAGCTAGGTTTGCAGGCGGGTAAAGCGATTACAAGGAATATGCTGTCATAGTAAAAAAAACGCGGCCCTAAGGCCGCGCAAACGGATAATCAAACTTACTTATTTTTCTTGGTATTACGGCCATATACCAGCCACGTGATCACAACGCAGGCGATATAGAATACGAGGAATACTTTCATTGCTCCTGCCGGAGAGCCGGTCAGGTCAAGCGAAATACCGAACGCTTTCGGAATGAAGAAACCACCAATCGCGCCAATGGCAGAGATAAAGCCCAGTGCCGCTGCGGTATCGGTCGCGGCTTCGCGCATGGCCTGTGCTTCGTTGCCGCCCTGCGCTTTTACGCGGTCCATCGTCAGCTTACGGAAGATAATCGAGATCATCTGGAAGGTAGAGGCACTACCCAGCCCGGCCGTCAGGAACAGCACCATAAACACGCCGAAGAACGCGGTAAAGTTTCCGCCCTGGCCGTTGGTTGGCAGCGTCAGGAACAGCAGCGCACAGAAGATAGCCATCACCACAAAGTTCACCAGCGTCACACGCGTTCCGCCCAGACGGTCAGAAATCATCCCACCAGTAGAACGGGCCAGCGCACCAATGAACGGACCAAAGAACGCATAGTGAAGGATCTGCACTTCCGGGAACTGCGTTTTTGACAGCATCGCGAAGCCTGCGGAGAAACCGATAAAGGATCCGAAAGTGGCAAGGTATAACAGCGCCATCACCCAGAGGTGTCCGCGTTTCAGCACCGGCAGCTGCTCGCTGAGGGAAGCTTTCGAGGCCGACAGGTCATTCATAAAGAACCAGGCCGCCAGCGTTAATACCACCAGGAATGGCACCCAAATCCACGCCGCGTTCTGAAGGTACAACAAAGAGCCATCCGGTTGCTGCGCACCCGTACCACCAAAGGCAGCAAAGACAGAAACAGAGATAACCAGCGGTGCAATCAGCTGCATCACGCTCACGCCCATATTCCCCAGACCGCCGTTAATACCCAGCGCACCGCCCTGTTTCGCTTTCGGGAAGAAGAAACTGATGTTGGCCATGCTTGAGGCGAAGTTTGCGCCAGCAAAACCGCACAGCAGAGAAATAATCACGAACACACTGAACGGTGTAGAGGTATCCTGCACGGCAAAACCGAGCCACACGCAAGGCACTATCATGATGCCGGTACTGAACGCCGTCCAGCGGCGACCGCCAAACAGGGGAACCATAAACGCGTAAGGAACACGCAGTAATGCGCCCGACAGCGCTGGCAGCGCCGTCAGCATAAACAGCTGATCGGTGGTAAATTTGAACCCGACTTTCGGCAGGTTCACCGCCACCGCACTAAACAACATCCATACGCAAAACGCTAACAACAGGCACGGAACGGAAATCCACAGATTACGACTTGCTACACGGTGGCCGCGTTGTTCCCAGAACGCCGGATCTTCCGGACGCCATTCTGTAATTACGGCACCATTATCCCTTTCGGGGGCGGATGAGTGACTCATAGACACCTCTGATTCTCGAATGATGCTGCAAACATTAGGGTTTTAGGCCGGCGGTAAGTTGATATAAATCAAAGGAAAAGTGGGCAGTTTTATGGCGAAAAAAAAGCCATTACTCTAAGTGAGTAGGCTTTTACGGTAAAAAAGGTGTGGCTTTTCACGGTACTGACGCTTCCCCGTACTCCCTTCCCCCCAGACATCACCCGACCGGCAATTTAGGGGTAATCCTTTATTGGTATGGGTATACTCCAGGGTATGCATGAAAATAGCGCCATTCCTGCAAGCAGGCCACGTCAGGAGCCCGGCAACCCTATGTTAAAAAAATGTTTATCCCCGCTGACACTCGTTAATCAGTTGGCATTGATTGTCTTGCTGTCCACCGCTATCGGTGTGACCGGCATGGCTATCTCTGGCTCGCTGGTACAGGGTGTGCAGGGTAATGCACATGCCATTAACGAGGCAGGCTCGCTACGTATGCAGAGTTATCGCCTGCTGGCGGCCGTTCCCCTTACGCACAACGATCAGCCGCTGATCGACGAAATGGAGCGCACGGCCTTCAGCCATGAACTGGAAAGAGCCGCCACACGAGACGGACAAGAGTCGCAGCTTAAGTCGCTCCAGGGCTACTGGCACTCGCAGTTAAAACCCGGCCTGGAAGGTGCGCAACGTGCAGACGCCGTATCGCAGGACGTCGCCGGTTTTGTCGCGCGCATCGATGCGCTGGTCTCCTCTTTCGACCAAACCACCGAACACCGTATTGACCGGGTAGTGGTTGTCCATCGGGCGATGGCGATATTTATGGCGTTACTGCTGGTGTTCACCATCGTCTGGCTGCGTGCGCGGCTGCTCAACCCATGGAAACAGCTGCTGGCGATGGCGCGCGCGGTCACGCAAAGAGATTTTACCCAGCGTACCCACATCAGCGGCCGCAATGAAATGGCGATGCTCGGACAAGCGCTCAATACCATGTCGGAAGAGCTGTCTGAAAGCTATGCGGTGCTGGAAAAACGCGTCCAGGAAAAAACGGCCGGTCTTGAGCAGAAAAACGAAATCCTCTCGTTTTTATGGCAGGCTAATCGCCGCCTGCATATGCAGGTGCCCCTTTGTGAGCGTCTCTCACCGGTGCTTAACGGCCTGCAAAATTTAACCCTGCTGCACGATCTGGAACTGCGGGTTTACGACATCGAAGATGAAGAAAATCATCAGGAGTTTACCTGTCAGTCGGACATGTCCTGTGATGATAAAGGTTGCCATCTTTGCCCACGCGGATTACCGCCGCTTACCGGCAGTGGTACCACGCTCAAATGGCGTCTGACAGACAGCCACACACAGTACGGCATTTTGCTGGCTACCCTGCCAGCCGGGCGTCACCTTAACCATGACCAGCAGCAACTGGTGGACACGCTGGTTGAACAGCTGACCGCCACACTCGCGCTCGATCGCCACCAGGAAAAACAACAGCAGCTGATCGTTATGGAAGAGCGTGCCACCATTGCCCGCGAGCTTCACGATTCAATTGCCCAGTCGCTTTCCTGTATGAAGATGCAGGTCAGCTGCCTGCAAATGCAGGACGACGGGCTGCCTGAAAGCAGCAAACAGCTCCTCAGCCAGATCCGCAACGAGCTTAATACCTCCTGGGTACAGCTTCGTGAACTGCTGACCACCTTCCGTTTGCAGTTGACCGAGCCCGGCCTGCGCCCGGCCCTTGAGTCCAGCTGCCACGAATTTAGCGCCCGACTGGGGTTCCCGGTGAAGCTCGACTACCAGCTTCCACCGCGTTTTGTCCCCTCTCATCAGGCCATACATTTACTGCAGATAGCCCGTGAAGCCCTGAGCAACGTGCTCAAACACGCGGGTGCGACGGCAGTAACCGTGACCGTCCGCCAGCACAATAATCAGGTGAGGCTTACGGTCCAGGACAACGGCTGCGGCGTGCCGGAAAATGCCGAAAGAAGTAACCACTATGGTTTAATTATCATGCGAGATCGCGCACAAAGCCTGCGCGGAGATTGCCAGGTTCGCCGGGGAGAGTCTGGTGGCACCGAGGTAGTGGTCACCTTTATTCCCGAAAAGCCCCTTATAACTGCCCAAGGAGAAAACCATGACTAACCAGGAACCGGCATCCATCCTGTTGATTGACGACCATCCGATGCTGCGCACAGGCGTGAAGCAACTTGTCAGCATGGCACCAGATATCACGGTGGTTGGCGAAGCCAGCAACGGCGAACAGGGTATCGAACTTGCCGAATCGCTTGATCCTGATTTGATCCTGCTCGATCTCAATATGCCGGGTATGAACGGTCTGGAAACGCTCGACAAACTGCGTGAAAAATCACTGTCTGGCCGGGTAGTTGTGTTCAGCGTTTCGAATCATGAAGAAGACGTCGTGACCGCGCTGAAACGGGGTGCCGATGGCTATTTACTGAAAGATATGGAGCCGGAAGATCTGCTCAAAGCGCTGCAACAGGCCGCAGCCGGTGAGATGGTGCTGAGCGAAGCCTTAACGCCCGTGCTGGCCGCCAGCCTGCGCGCCAACCGTGCCACTTCTGACCGCGATGTCAGCCAGTTAACGCCACGCGAACGTGACATTCTCAAGCTGATTGCCCAGGGCCTGCCAAACAAAATGATCGCCCGTCGTCTGGATATCACCGAAAGTACGGTCAAAGTGCATGTGAAACATATGCTCAAGAAAATGAAATTAAAATCCCGCGTCGAGGCGGCGGTTTGGGTACATCAGGAACGTATCTTCTGATTTCATTCATCCGGCAGCAGCTTCCAGCGTGGGTCGTCGTTAGGTAATGCCACCAGCGGTTGTGCCACAGCAAGCGTGATCTCATTGGAAGAGACACGCTGCCCGTCTTCATCTTCTACCACCACCGATAATTTCCAGCTATTGCGTGCGCCGCTCTGCTCACTCCAGGCGGGCATAATGACGCTCCAGCCATTGCTGCTGTTATTTTTTGTCGGCGACGTCAGGCTCAGGGCCAGCGTATCACCCTGCCAGTGTAGCTTGCGGATACCGTGAGTACTGCGCACTTGTAGCTTCAGCATCACCGTTTCGCCCCCTTTCAGATCCCAGGGCGGCGTCGCCAGATACACCGATAAGGTTTTGCGCTGGCGGTACTCCATCACTGGCAGGTTATCCCGCTCTGGCGAATCGTAACGACTGCCGCGCAGCGAACGTGTGGCGGCCACTTCACCGGCAGAGAGCTGTTTAACCAGCGGAACCCCGAAACGGTAATTGACCTTAAGGCCCAGATTGTTCTGGCTGACGCCACTTTCGCCCTGCTTGTGTGCAGCCGAAAACGTCAGCAACGGCACAGGGGTATAATCCAGCCCCAGATTTACCGCCATCGGGTTGTGGTAGCCGGTTCCACTGTCGAACAGATCCACGCTATCGCCAAAATACTGTTCAAAACTGACGCTGGTGTTCAGGTGATGGAACCACGGCAGCCACGCTTTCGCCGTGACATCGTAGCCACGGGCCATGCGCTGCTCCTGAACATCCGAGCGGTTGCGCCAGCTGGCAAACGGCTGGTAGTAGTTTGCCGACAAGCGCAGATTCTCGCCCCAGGCTTCGGCGCCCAGCCCCGCACGCTGCAAGTTTTCATCCAGCAGGTTGTCGTAGAAGGTGTTGTAGCCCAGCAACCATGTCCCGGCCAGCCAGCGTTGCCCAATGCCGGCATTGCTGACCAGCCCGTCCGTCTGCTGAGTTAGCCCAAGCTGGCTCCAGCTCAGGTAGCGGTTATTATCCTGCCAGGGCACAAACCATCGCCCGCTGCTGCCAGTGAATTTCCCCTCCTCGTCCACCAGCAAATCCACGCTGGCGCTACCCCAGGGCGAGAGCCAGGTTTCAATTTGCTGATTCACCTCACCGCTTAACGCATCACGTACCTGGCCAAAGGCGAACTGGCGGGCCTGCTCGCCGGTCGTCAGGCCATTATCGGTCATGCTCGCTTCACCGAATGCTTTCGCCATCTCCGCCAGATGTTTTTCCCTTGCGGACGACGGTGCCGCCAGCCCAAGGTCGGGTAGACCATCACCGTTGTTATCAAAGGGATTCTGCGCCTGCTGGATAAAGGAATTCGGCGCACCGTAAACGGCTCCGGCCGAAATAAGGGGGAGTAAAAACAGCGAACGAATGCGGGACGATACAGCCATCAACGTCGTAAATAAGAACCTGTGTTTATGAATAAACTCTTATTATGTTAACGCGATAAGCAGTGAAATGCAGTCTTAGCCGAAATTTCAGGATTATCCTGAACATTTTCGTCGGGCGGCGCGCATTTGTAGGTCGGGTAAGGCGAAGCCGCCACCCGACGCCGTTACACCGTCACCCTACACAACCCTTTCAGCTCCGGCACGCAAGAGCCGCAGTTGGTGCCACAGCGCAGCTTCGCTCCCAACGCTGCCGCTGAATCACACCCTTCAGCAATCGCCTCGCGTATCGCATTTTCACCCACGCTAAAGCAGCTACAGATAATCCGCCCCGGATCCACCCGCTCGCCCGGACGTTGCCCGTTCAGGATCGCATGTCGTTCGGCCAGCTCCACGGGCGCGACACGAAAAGCCTCCTCAATAAACGAATGCGCCAGCTCTGGCAGCGCACTGCCTTCCCAGAACCCCAGCATTAATGCGCCATTTTGCCAGGCCAGGACACTGCTCCGCTCACCCGTCTGCGCAATTTGCAACTGCCAGCCTTGCCCGGTGCAGTGCGCCATGACCCACTCCAGCAGCGATTTATCCCCTGCCACGGTGATGCGCTGCACATCCTGCGCGGCTTTGCGCCACCAGTAGGCCGATAGCGGTAGCTCCGGCACGTCACGGGCGTATAGCTCCCCCTGCCAGGCGGGTTGCCAGGGCATGACTCTGACCGCCGTCTGCTTACTTTCGGGCTGGCCTGAATGTGGATCGCAACGCCCTTCCACCAGAGCATTGACCTTCCCCTGACGGGCAAAGCAGCCGTTCCAGTGCATCGGGGTAAACAGCTCTCCGGCCCGCTGACCATTGTTTATCTTCACTCTGGCAACCATCACCCCACGCGGTGAACTTACGCGTGCCAGCTGGCCATCGCACAGGGCAAAATGCGCCGCATCCTCTGCACTTATCTCAAGGTGCGGCTCATCCATATGTTGCATCAGCCTGGGTACATAGCCGGTGCGGGTCATGGTATGCCACTGATCGCGGATACGCCCGCTGTTCAGCAGCAGCGGATAAAGCGCATCCACCCCGGCACCGTGCTTTTCTGGCGACACCGGGATTATCTTCCGTTGCGGAAAATCCCCCGCCGCCCACTGGTACGGGGCCAGCGCATCCCACTCTTCACGGCTCAGCGAAGCCAGCTCTTTCAGGTTAAAAGCCCGCGCGCCGTCATTCTCAAACGCAGAGAGCGCCGCATGTTCACAAAAAATCTCCTGCGGATGCTGCCAGGAAAACGCCTCTGCGTAGCCAAGCTGTTTTGCCACCTGGGCGATTATCCACCAGTCCGGTCTGGCTTCTCCGGGCGCGGGCAGAAAGGCACGCTGGCGCGAGATACGTCGTTCCGAGTTGGTGACAGTGCCGTCTTTTTCCCCCCAGCCGAGTGCCGGAAACTGGATATGGGCGAAGCGACTGGTGTCCGTCTCACGCATCACTTCCGAGACAATCACCAGCGGGCAGGATGCCAGCGCCTGACACACCGCGTGGCTGTCCGGCAGCGATACGGCAGGGTTAGTCCCCATAATCCACACCGCTTTGACCTCTCCGCGCGCGATGGCATCAAACAGCTCGACGGCCATCAGCCCCGGCGTTTGCGCCAGCCGTTCAGTTCCCCAGAAACGCGCCACGCGCGATAAGTCGTCCGGTTCAAAATTCATATGCGCTGCCAGCTGATTCGCCAGCCCGCCCACCTCTCGCCCCCCCATCGCGTTGGGTTGCCCGGTCAGGGAGAACGGGCCGCAGCCCGGCCGGGCGAACTTCCCGCAGGCCAGGTGGACATTGATGATCGCATTACATTTATCGCTGCCGCTGGAGGACTGATTAATCCCCATGGTGTAGAGCGTGATCGCCCGGGGGGCGGTGATAAACCAGTCATAAAACGTGCCGATATCCTCTACCGGCAAGCCACAAAATTCTGCCACCCGCGCGAGCGTCCACTCCGTAGTCCCCTGAATCATATTCAGCAGGCCGACAAACAGCCCGGCATCGCTGCCGGGAAGCAACGGCAGATGCAAATCCGCGATATCGCAGGTGGCCGTCCTGCGCGGATCGATTACCACCACTTTCATCGCCGGGTTCTGCTGGCGCGCCTGCACCAGCCGCTGATAGAGCACCGGGTGCGTCCATGCGGCGTTCGAGCCCACCAGCACCACCAGATCGCTGTTTTCAACGTCCTCGTAACTGCACGGCACGATATCTTCGCCAAACGCGCGTTTGTACCCCACGACCGCCGACGACATACACAGCCGGGAGTTGGTGTCGATATTCGCCGCACCGATAAATCCCTTCATCAGTTTATTGGCAGCGTAGTAATCTTCGGTCAGCAGTTGGCCGGAGGCGTAAAACGCCACCGCCTGTGGCCCCCAGGTATCTATGATCTCCCGCAGGCGCTCACCCGCCACGTCCAGCGCCTGCGGCCACGTCGTCTCGTCGCCATCCACCACAGGGCGTAACAACCGCCCCGCTAATCCCGTGGTTTCACCCAGCGCCGAGCCTTTAACACACAGCCGCCCCAGATTCGCAGGATGGGTTTCATCCCCCCGCACGCTCACTGTCTCGCCCTCAACGCGGGCAACGACACCGCAGCCTACGCCGCAGTAAGGACAGGTTGTACGGGTTTCATTCATGAGGCCTCCGCGCGCATCACCAGCTCTTCGTTTCCGACCCACACCTTGCCGTTTTCAATTTTCACCGGCCAGGCGCGCACGGCAGGCTCACCGTTTTCAGCCTGACGCCCGTCGCGCAGACGAATACGTTGCTTATAGAGCGGCGAAATAACAACAGGCTCGCCCCCCGCATCGCCCAGAATGCCGCGCGAAAGCACGCGGGCGGTGCTGCCGGGCTCAAGATCGTCAAGGGCATAGACGCTTTTGCCAAAGCGGAACAGCGCAATGTGTTTGCGACCAAGTGTCGCGCCAATGCCCGCCTGCTCAGGAATCTCATCAATGCCGCAGATTTCCTGCCAGCGTTTGTCCTCATCCGCTGGCGTGTCGTTCACCGCAGTGCGGAACAGCGCCAGACGGTCAGGATCGTTAAGCGTGGTTTGCCATTCGCACTGGTAGGTATCCACAACCCGCGCCATCTCCTGCTCAAGCTCGTGGGCAATTCCCAGGCTGTCGTCCAGGATCACCTCGCGAAGGTAATCAAGGCCGCCTTCCAGGTTATCCATCCAGGTACTGGTACGTTGCAAGCGATCCGCGGTTCGGATATAGAACATCAGAAAACGGTCAACCGTGCGGATAAGCGTTTCGTCATCCAAATCGCTGGCGAACAGGTCAGCGTGGCGAGGCTTCATGCCGCCGTTACCGCACAGGTACAAGTTCCAGCCTTTATCGGTTGCGATAACGCCGACATCTTTGCTCTGGGCTTCCGCACATTCGCGGGTACAGCCCGAGACGGCCATTTTGATTTTATGCGGCGCGCGCAGCCCCTTGTAGCGATGCTCCAGCCTGACGGCGAGCCCGGTGGAGTCTTGCACGCCGTAGCGACACCAGGTTGAGCCGACGCAGGATTTTACCGTCCGCAGGGATTTGCCGTACGCGTGCCCGGTTTCAAAGCCCGCTTCCACCAGCGCCTGCCAGATCTCCGGCAGTTGTTCGAGGGTGGCACCAAACAGGTCAATTCGCTGCCCGCCGGTAATTTTGCTGTACAGCTGATAGCGTTTGGCAATCTGGCCGATGGCAATCAGCCCGTCGGCGGTGACTTCACCGGCCGGCATTCGTGGCACGATGGAGTAAGTCCCATCCTTCTGGATATTGGCGAAGTAACGGTCGTTGGTGTCCTGAAGCGGCAAATGCGCAGGCTTAAGCAGATACTCGTTCCAGCAGGACGCCAGCACGGAGCCCACCAGAGGCTTACAGATTTCACACCCGTGCCCTTGTCCGTAGCGGCTGATCAGCTGATCGAAAGTGTGGATGTGGTTAACACGTACCAGGTGATAAATCTCCTGGCGCGAATACGGGAAGTGTTCGCAAATGTCCTTTTTCACCTCCACGCCCTGCTCAGCAAGCTGGAACTCCATCACCTGTTTGACCAGCGCACTACAGCCGCCGCAGCCGGTGGCCGCTTTGGTGCACTGCTTGATGGCGCCGATATCCGTTGCCCCGGCACTGACGGCCTGGCAGATGTCGCCTTTGCTGACGTTATGACATGAGCAAATCTGCGCACTCTCGGGCAGCGCCGCCACGCCGAGCGCTTTGGGCGCACTGCCCGCAACGGCTGGTAAAATCAGCGTTTCAGGCTCTTTTGGCAGGCTGATGCCGTTCAGCATCATCTGCACCAGAGTGGCGTATTCGCTGGCATCGCCCACCAGCACACCGCCAAGTAACGTTTTACTGTCGTGGCTGACGACGATTTTTTTGTAGATCTGCTGCGGGCCGTGGGTCCACTGGTAGCTTAATGCCCCTGGCGTGCGGCCATGCGCATCGCCAAACGAAGCAACATCCACCCCGAGCAGCTTCAGTTTGGTGCTCATATCGGCACCGGCAAAGGTCTTCTCTTCGCCCGCGAGACAGGCTGCCGCCACGCGCGCCATCTGGTATCCCGGGGCCACAAGGCCAAAAATTTTTCCTTCCCACAGGGCGCACTCGCCGATGGCGTACACGTTTTCATCAGAGGTCTGACACCGGGCATCAATGCAGATCCCCCCGCGATCACCCACCGCCAGACCGCTGCTGCGCGCCAGTGCATCCTGCGGACGGATCCCCGCAGAAAAGACCACCATATCGGTATCAAGCTGCTCGCCATCGGCAAAGCGCAGTACCAGGCCTGCATCGGTAGCGGCGATTTCGGTCGTCGCTTTGCTGGTATGCACACCCACGCCAAGCGCCTCAATCTTTTTACGCAGCATTGCTGCGCCGTCGTTGTCGAGCTGTACCGCCATCAGATTTGGGGCGAACTCCACCACATGCGTTTCAAGCCCGAGCTGCTTCAGGGCATTTGCCGCTTCCAGCCCCAGCAGGCCGCCGCCGATCACCACCCCACGGTGGGAACCCGCGGCATGAGCCGCGATATTGTCCAGATCGTCGAGCGTGCGGTAGACAAAGCATCCTGGCTGGTCATTGCCCGGCACGGGTGGCACGAACGGATAAGAACCGGTAGCCAGCACCAGTTTGTCCCAGTGGGTTTCATGCCCGCTGGCGGTGCGTACCACCCGGGACTCCCGGTCGATAGCGGTGATCTGCTGGGATAAACGCAGTTCGATACCGTTGTCGGCAAAGAAATCGCCCTCGACCAGTGAGAGGGAATCCGCGCTGCGCCCGCCAAAATACTCGGAAAGATGTACGCGGTCATAGGCAGCATAGCGCTCTTCACCAAAGACGATAATCTGGTATTGCTGATGCAGATTGCGGTTTACGCAATCCTCAAGAAAATGGTGGCCGACCATACCGTGCCCAACCACCACCAGAGTAGGTTTTGTCATAGCTTTCTGTCCTGCAACCTGCGGTTGCGTAGTGAAACGATCGAACAGCCAGTCCACGTGCGCGGGAACAGGCGTTGCCAGTAAATCAGTAAATGTCGCCGCGCTGCGGCAATCTCCCATCAGCAGCACGCCTGTAAGGGTGCCGCGATCAATTAATAAACGGCGATAATGCCGGGTCAGCGGATCCCACGAACTCCAGACCACATCCTCCGGCATTGCCTGGGCGCGCCCGGCGCTGAAAAGCTCCACGCCTGTCACCTTGAGACGCATCCCGCTGTCGCGATGGCTCAAGGCCGGGGGGGTCTCCCCGGCCAGGCGTGCGGCGAGAATATCCGCGTGCGCCAGACAAGGGGCGACCAGGCCAAACGTCTGGCCGTCAATCTCACAGCACTCGCCGATGGCGCTAACCTGCGGGGCGGAAGTCTGCATCTGGTGGTTAACCAGGATGCCTCTGGCGCAGGCAATACCGCTCTCGTTCGCAAGACGGCTGTTGGGCATAACGCCAGTGGCCATCACCACCCGTGCAGCCGGCAGCTGACGACCATTCGCCAGCGTGACCGAATCCTCCGCAATCGCCGTAATACCGGACGACAGTTCACAGCGAACCCCTCGCTCTGCCAGGGCTTCTTCCAGAAGCAATCCCGCCTGCTGATCCAACTGCTGTTCCATCAACCATTCCCCGCGATGCACCAACGTGACGTTGTCACCTGATAGCGCAAGAGCTGCGGCAGCCTCTACACCCAGCACCCCACCGCCCAGCACAACAGCCGGGCCGGCGATCCCCTGAATGGCACGGGTATCTTTCAGGGTGCGGAAGGTAAAAACATGCGGCGCCTGGTTTCCAGGAATCGGCGGTACAAAGGGGCTGGAACCGGTAGCAAAGACCAGCTCATCCCACGGCAGCGTCCGGCACCGGGTGTGGATTTCGCGGCCTGCCACATCCACTGCCGTGACTTTTTCGCCCCGCAATACCGTGACGCCCTGTGCGCGATACCCGTCGTCATCCTGAAGACGGATTTTCGCTGCCTCTTTTTCGCCCCCCAGCACCGGAGAGAGCTGAATGCGGTTATAGGCATGTTCTGGCTCATCACCGATGACGGTGATAACAAAACGGCCCGGTGCGCGCTCAGTGAGGGCGGTTATCAGTCGTGTTGCTGCCATGCCGTTGCCGATAATGACCAGACGCATCGTGACCTCCTCGTTACGCCGCTTTCGGCTGTTTTTCGTAGAGGAAATGCAGGATCTGCTGGCGCATGTGGTGATAGCGGCTGTCGTCAGCAAGCTGTACCCGGTTACGCGGGCGCGGCAGATCAACGTTGAGGATCTCGCCGACGGTAGCCGCCGGGCCGTTGGTCATCATCAATACGCGGTCAGACAGCAACACCGCCTCGTCCACGTCATGCGTAATCAGCACGATGGTGGTGTTCAGCGCCTGCTGGATTTGCATCACCGAGTCCTGAAGATGGGCGCGCGTTAGCGCATCCAGCGCGCCGAACGGCTCGTCCATCAGCAGGACTTTCGGCTTCATCGCCAGCGCGCGGGCGATACCGACACGCTGTTTCATGCCACCGGAGATCTCCCCCGGGCGCTTGTGCAGGGCATGTCCCATCTGTACGCGATCAAGGTTGTGCTCAATCCACTCTTTACGCTCTGCCTTACTCATGGTGCGGCGAAACACCTGATCCACCGCCAGCGCCACGTTGTCAAAGCAGGTCAGCCACGGCAACAGAGAGTGGTTCTGGAAGACCACCGCGCGCTCCGGTCCTGGGCCGGCAATTTCGCGGTTATCACAAATCAACCCGCCTTCTGTCGGCAGCGTGATCCCGGCGATAAGGTTCAGTAGCGTCGACTTACCGCAACCGGAGTGGCCAATCAGGCTAACGGTTTCGCCCTCGTGAATATCAAAAGAGACATTTTGCAGCGCCAGGAACTCACCGCTGGCGGTGGAAAAACGCTGGCTCACGGCCTGTACCTGAATTAACGGTTTCATAGTCACTCCTTATTTTTCCTGCCAGCTAAAGCGGCGGGCGATCAGCATCAACCCCTGCTCCAGCAGCAACCCGACCACGCCAATGATCACAATGGCGATGAGAATGTTTTCGACGTTGAGGTTGTTCCACTCATTCCAGATCCAGAAACCGATCCCCAGCCCCCCGGTGAGCATTTCGGCGGCGACAATCACCAGCCAGGCGATCCCGATGGAGAGACGCACCCCGGTCAGCACGGCAGGTAATACCGCCGGGAACAGAATTTTGCGCATGATGGTCCACTCGGAAAGCTGCAATACGCGGGCAACGTTGAGGTAGTCCTGCGGAATTCGGCGTACGCCCTCGGCGGTGTTAATGACCATCGGCCAGATAGAGCAGATAAAAATGGTCCAGCTGGAGGCAGGCTCCGCTTTCTGGAACAACAGCAATCCGATAGGCAGCCACGCCAGCGGGCTGACCGGGCGCAGTAACGCAATCAGCGGCGTAAACATGCGCGAGATAAAGGTGAAACGGCCAATCAGGAAGCCCAGCGGAATACCCGCCAGCGCCGCCAGGCCAAAGCCCACCGCCACGCGTTGTAACGAGGCCAGCACGTTCCAGCCAATCCCCATGTCGTTTGGCCCGTCGCGGTAAAACGGGTCGGCAAACAGCGTTAACGCGGAATCCAGGGTGCTGAGCGGCGTCGGGAAACCTTTGCTGCTAATTGCCGCCAGTTGCCAGAGCACCACCAGCAACCCCAGCCCCAGAAATGCAGGAATAATGCGTTGTAACAGTGCATTGACCTTGCGGGCCAGTGCCGGAGCGCGGCGGCGAACCTGAACAGGCGGCAGGGTGATCACTTCCCCACTCAGTGGCTTTTCTTCAACATGTCTGGTGTTTTGCAGATGCTTCATAATCAGGCCCCTTTACGATGAATGGCGAAGCGGTTTGCGTAACCTTCCGGGTCGGTACCGTTCCAGACGGTGCCGTCCATCAGGGTGCTGCTACGTACAGGTGATGATGGCGCAGAGATCCCGCCCACTGCCGTGGCGGCGTCCTGCCAGACCGAGGTCTGATTAATGCGTGCGGCAATGGCCGCGTAGTCCGGTGCGCTTTTGAGTAATCCCCATCGGCGGAACTGAGTCAGGAACCACATGCCGTCTGACAGATACGGATAGCTGACCGCCCCGTCGTTAAAGAAGCGGATGGGGTTGGCGTCCTGCCAGCGCTTGCCAATTCCGTTGTCGTATTCGCCAAGCATTCTCCCGGTGAGGTACTGCTCTTTGGTGTTAAGCCACGCCCGACGCGAGAGGATCTGCGCGGTTTCGCGTTTGTTTTCTGGTGAGGCATCTATCCAGCGAGACGCTTCCAGCACGGCACTCACCAGCGCACGGGCGGTATTGGGGTTTTTATCCACCCACTCCCGCCGTGTGCCGAGGATCTTTTCAGGATGTTCCGGCCAGATGGACTGTGACGTTGCGGCGGTAAAACCGATGCGGTCGTTAATGGCGCGCGCATTCCACGGTTCCCCCACACAAAAGCCGACCATGTTGCCAATACGCATGTTCATCACCATTTGCGGTGGCGGTACCACCACGGTGCGCACATCGTCGAATGGATTAATGCCCGCACTGGCAAGCCAGTAGTACAACCACATGGCGTGCGTCCCGGTCGGGAAAGTGTGTGCGAAGGTGTAAGTGCCCGGGGCCTGCTGCCCGACCAGCTTTTTCAGCCCGTCGAGATCGCGCACGCCCTTCTCCGCCAGATCGGCTGAAAGCGTAATCGCCTGGCCGTTATGGTTGAGGGTCATCAGGTTTGCCATCTGCTGCGGCTTACCGGCGATGCCCAGCTCCAGCCCGTACAGCAGGCCGTAAAGGATGTGTGCCGCGTCCAGTTCACCGGCAACCAGCTTGTCACGCACTGCAGCCCAGCTCGCCTCTTTGGTGGGCACAATGGTGATGCCATATTTTTTATCAAACCCTTTCAGCGCCGCGATCACCACCGGGGCGCAATCGGTCAGAGGGATAAACCCGATGCGAACTGTGTCCTGTTCTGGTTTATCCGAACCTGCGGCCCATGCAGCCTGCATAACGCCCGGTAACAACATTGCGCCACTCGCCAACATGCTGGCCTGCAAAAACCGCCGTCTCGACAAATCCGCCATGACCCACTCCTGAAAAAAAGACAAAAAAAAAGCGCCCTACAGTGCCGAAGCACCGCTGGACGCCTTTATCCCGCAGACGATTGCACCGCCGTTGGCGCATCGTCAAAAATGGTTAATTAGTTAATGCAAAGTCGATGCCAGCTTTTAAGCCCCTGTTTTTCTACTCTTCGTCGGGTTCACGGCAACTTTACGCACCTCAATCAGGCACAAAATGCCCACTGATTGTGCAACTACTCCTTTGGTGTTATCTGCCATAAAGTCTTCACGGTGAGCAGTGCCCGGGCGATATCCACCATGCGCTGATTCTTGTCCATCGCCATTTTGCGCAGGGCATACCATGCCTGTTCTTCATTCATATTCTGGTGGCTCATTAATACGCTTTTGGCTTTATCAATGGTTTTACGCTCTTCCAGCGTGTCGCGAAGCGATGCCAGCTGGCGGGACAGTAGCTCTATTTCCCGCGCCTGCTGACGTACCAAAGGCAGCAAGGGTTTGTCCGGGTAACACGCAAGGGGATCGTCGTGTTCATCCCCGGCGAGGGTTATCTCATCGTCACTGTGAATACGTACATCCACGGCGACCATCAGGTCGGCGATGACCATCTCTTCCAGCGTGCGCAGGTGCTCAAGACGCGCCGTTTGCAGGGCAAACCAGTTGAGGGCCGTCTGGCCATTATCTTCCGCAGGTTGGCGCGTGCAGGCCACGCGCCGCAGCTGTTCTGTTTCCAGACACGGCTGGCAGTTGAGGGTAAATGTCTGGCGGATGTCATCGCCGCTGCGCGACAAAAAGACCTCAAAACAGGCCTGCTGGCCATCAATACGGTCAACCAGCTTTTGACGAGTCTCATCGCTAAAAAATCCCTGCGTGAAGCCAATCGCCCCTAATGCCCGCTCTTGCCCCACCAGCTCTTTGCCCTGCATCAGGCTATAGAGCGCGACAAATCGCCCGGCGATTTGCGGATCATCAATACTGTCATTCAGTTGCGGTACAATACTGAGCAGCTGGCGCAGCATCCGGCTGTAGTGCTCCATCGCCATCGGCGCTGCAATGTGTTGTGCGCTCACCCCGTCACGCAGGGCGATAAGACCTTCCAGGCTTAACAACGCGCTGGCGATGCGTTCGCACACGGCGCTGCCCGGCATCGGGGATTGTTCGTTAAGCATCCGGTGAAGTGCGGTAAGGTTTTCGTCCACCAGCGCCCGGCTGGCCTTGCATTCGGGGGCATAGAGTTGCCCCTGCGAGCAGAGCCAGACGTTTGACGCACCGCGCTCGCACTGAAGCATATGCACCAGCTGGCTGATGCCGTTCACCAGCTCGCCCAGTTGTGCGAGCTTGTTGAGTTGCAACTGACGCAACTGTTTTGCACGCTGAAACCATTCGGTTGCGCCGGGCGAACTGCCAACCATTAACGTCATACTTATTCTCCCGGATAGGTTCTATACAGAGAAATAAGCAAAATTCGTGCCTTTTCAAATAACAGGAGTCAACATGCAGAAGATTGTGATCGTCGCTAACGGTGCGGCATACGGAAGTGAATCTCTTTTCAACAGCCTGCGTCTGGCCATTGCCCTGCGCGATCAGGACAGCGAGCTTCAGTTACGTCTCTTTTTGATGTCGGATGCCGTGACTGCCGGGCTGAAGGGACAAAAACCCGCCGAGGGCTACAACATTCAGCAGATGCTGGAGATCCTGACGGCGCAAAACGTCCCGGTGAAGCTGTGCAAGACCTGCACCGACGGGCGGGGAATTACTGCCCTGCCGCTGATTGACGGGGTAGAGATTGGGACACTGATTGAGCTGGCGCAGTGGACACTGACCGCCGATAAAGTATTAACGTTTTAATAATAAACCCGTAAAAATATTATTTTCTTATGGACGCGGTTTCAGCATCAAGTTTACCTGCAAGGTTGCCGATAGGCATGAAAACAACACAGCAGGTATTTCACTTATGTTCAGGTCCATTCGTGCACGCATCATTGCCGCGACGACAGGTTGTCTGATCGTCGCACTCATTCTTAACACCGTTATTAACTTCCAGGTTACCCGCCAGGATAACCAGCAGTCGCAGCGCGATATTCTGACCAGCACCAGCGCCAGTCATAACATGGCCATTGCTGACTGGGTAAACAGCAAAATGATGGTTATTTCTTCCGCACAAACGGTTGCCCTGAGCGATGACCCGGTGCCGGTATTCAAACAGCTGGCGCAGGCTGGCGGGTTCACCAACGTTTATGTGGGTTACGCCAGCAAGACGGCGAAATTCTCTGATCCTGCGGGTGTGCCTGCGGATTACGATCCTACCGTGCGTCCGTGGTATCAGCAGGTGGTCAGCACCGATGCGCCGGTGGTGACCGCGCCTTACGTTGACGCAGGCACCGGAAAGCTGGTGGTGACCTTTGCCGTACCGGTTAAAGACAACGGGACACTGAAGGCCGTTGTTGCGGGTGATGTGGCGATGGATAGCGTGGTGTCTAACGTGCGCGGCATTCACCCGACACCGGCGAGCAGCGGGCTGCTGGTTGACAGCGATGGCACCGTTATTGCCGCCAACGATCCGGCCCTGACCCTGAAACCCTTCGCTGAAACCATCAAAGGCGTTGATTTTGCGGCGCTGAAAAACGGCAACCCGCTTGACGGCGCCTTTAATGGCGCAGAAAAGACTTTTGTGGCGACGCCGGTTAACGGGACGCACTGGATGTTAATTGTCGCGCTCGACAACAACGATGCCACCTCCGGGATGCGTGCCTTACTCAAGGCTTCTGCGCTGTCGTTGGTGATCCTTGCTCTGCTGAGCGGTGCCATTGTCCACTTCCTGATTGCCCGTCTGCTGAAGCGCCTGTCAGATATTCGCGATGCCATGCACAACATTGCCAACGGCACTAACGACCTGTCACAGCGTCTGCCAGATAATGGCGATGATGAAGTAGCGCAAATTGCGCAGGCGTTTAACGCCTTCAGCGATAAGTTGTCGGTGGTGATGGCGCAGCTGCGTGATGCCAGCGCCTCGGTGAAAAATGCGGCCCAGGAAATTGCCGCAGGCAACCACGACCTTTCCGGGCGTACCGAGCAGGCGGCATCCAGCCTGCGCGAAACTGCCAGCGCCGTCGAGGAGATCACCGCATCCGTTACCCAGTCGAATGAATCGGCTGCGGAAGCCAACGACCAGGCCAGCAAAGCCTCGGCTGCTGCCTCTCGCGGGGGGGACGTGGTGTCTCAGGCCATCAGCACCATGCAGTCAATCGAAGTGGCGTCGGCAAAAATTGGCGATATCACCAGCGTGATTGACGGCATTGCCTTCCAGACGAATATTCTGGCGCTAAACGCCTCGGTAGAAGCCGCCCGTGCGGGGGAACAGGGGCGCGGGTTTGCCGTGGTAGCCGGCGAGGTGCGTAACCTTGCCAGCCGCAGCGCTCAGGCCGCGAAAGAGATCAAATCCCTGATTGATTCCACCACCGACAGCGTGGCAACGGGCTCCCGCTATGTGCATCTGGCCGGTGAAAGCATGGATGAAATCCGCTCCAGCATCGGTAACGTGTCGGGGATTATGCGTGAAATCTCTATTGCAACCAGCGAGCAGATGAAAGGTATTCATGAGATTAACCACGCAGTAACACATCTCGATCGTATGGTGCAACAAAACGCCGAACTGGTTGTACAATCAGCCGCTGCGGCCAGTGCATTGCAAAGCCAGGCGGGCGACCTTGCTGAAACGGCGGGGCATTTCCGCATTTAATGTTCCACCCGCGGGCATTTACCTGGTTAAATGCCCGCAGGCTGAAAGCTTTCAGGTGTTTTGTCATTTTTGTTTAATCGTTATGCCATTTTTTGATCAAAATCAGCATCCCGTACCCTCCCCTTTGGTGTTATGCAATGAGTGAATTGTGAACAACATCACGCTCAGGATTGGCTGCAAGGAGAGCGTTGTTTAAGACTACGGGGTTTAAAAATGGCACTGGTAAAAACAAGTTTGAAACTGTTTGGCGGGGATACTGTTGTGGTGCGTTGCTCAGAGCGTTGCCGCATTCATCTGATGAGTTCTAAAGAGCAAAAGCAATCGCAGGCCGATATTCTGACCGTGCAGGATGATAAAGCGTGGCTGACCGTGCCATACACCGGCACCTGGGATGTGCTGATTGACAGCCACAGTCAGTCTCTTGAGCATTCCGTAAGCTACGTTGCCGCGTAATAAATGAACGCCCGGTTTGCCATCTGGCAACCGGGCGTTTTATCAGGCAAAACCCGGGCGCAACGGGTTATTCAGCAGGTTCCCTTCCAGTAACGCTTTCACCTTCGTCACCAGCTCATTCAGGCAATCGTCCTTCATGCCCAGGCGAGTCAGCTCTTGATCCAGTGAAAAGAGATACTGGGCGTTGGTGCCAAGCGGCCCACTGGCAGCGGCAATCAACGGGGCAATAACTTGCGTACGGGTATCGGCTTCGTACAGGGGATGGCGCGGGTCCATAATAAACACCAGCGCATTGACGGTACGACCGTCGTCGAGTTCAAGCTTGCACCAGCTCGGCATATAGCAACCAGTGATCATTTCGCGCTTCCAGAGCAACGTCAGCTCGTCTTCCAGGGATGCATCCGGCAACCGGTATGCCACGCCCGTGGTGCGTCCGCCCTCTTTCAGTGCAAGCATCCGTCCAGGCTGACATGCACTGCCCCGCCCGGCGGTCAAACGCAAACAAAATGCACGATGCCAGCCAGGGAGTGTCCCTGTCGCTGATTCTACAAATTCAAGCGCCGGGTTCCACATCAGGGAGCCGTAGCCAAAAATCCATACCGGGCCATCATCCGGGCGGCAGGAAAGCGTGGCAGCAAGCGATGCCGCACGTTGTTCAGCCGACCAGAGAAGCGATTCCTCAATAGCACCAAATGCCGTCTTACAATCTGCCTTCATTAAGAAATCACGCGTTAACACTTTACACCTCCGCCACTGCATGCTTCCTTGCGACATCTGTAATTCGCCTTCCCGGCATTATGTGCTGGTCATTTTGCCAGCAGTTGATTAACGATAAGCAATTCATGGGCCAGTTGCAATACAACGAAAGTTCAACCGCCTGAAAAGTCAAAATGCAGGAGGCTAATAATTTGCCTGCAATAGACTCACCAGGCGATAGCTGCTCTGATATTTTGGCGATTTCGCCCACATACCTTCTCATTACGAGAGTGCAAAACGTCCATTCATAATGCTTTGTTATTTAGGTTTTATTTAGCAAAAACACGTCATTACAGATAATTCGATAAAAATAATGGCCATACAGTAAAATTAAGTAAAAGATAACTGGATTTAAATTGTTATCTGTTAGTTTAATGACCTCAAATTTTCTATCTATAATTACAAGCACCTGCATTGAGGGAGAAGAACATGACAGCAACACATGAGGCGGTGAAAACCCGCCACAAGGAGACATCACTCATTTTCCCGGTTCTGGCGCTGGCTGTGCTGCTCTTCTGGGGAAGCAGTCAGTCACTGCCAGTGGTCGTTGGTATCAATATTCTTGCACTTATTGGTATTTTATCCAGTGCATTCAGCGTTGTTCGCCACGCTGATGTATTAGCTCACCGCCTGGGCGAGCCGTACGGATCCTTAATATTAAGCCTTTCCGTCGTTATTCTTGAGGTCAGCCTTATTTCTGCCCTGATGGCAACCGGTGACGCTGCGCCTACGCTGATGCGCGACACGCTCTATTCCATCATTATGATTGTAACGGGCGGCCTGGTTGGTTTTTCCCTGTTGCTGGGCGGGCGTAAATTCGCCACCCAATATATGAACCTGTTCGGCATTAAGCAGTACCTGATTGCCCTGTTTCCGCTGGCGATTATCGTGCTGGTGTTCCCGATGGCGCTGCCGGGCGCGAACTTCACCACCGGCCAGGCACTGCTGGTTGCGCTTATTTCCGCGGCCATGTACGGCGTATTCCTGCTGATTCAGACCAAAACGCACCAGAGCCTGTTTGTCTATGAGCACGAAGATGACAGCGACGATGACGACCCGCATCACGGTAAACCGTCTGCGCATAGCAGTGTGTGGCATACCATCTGGCTGATCGTACATCTTATTGCGGTTATCGCGGTGACCAAGATGAACGCTAACCCGCTGGAGACACTGCTGACCGAACTGAACGCGCCGGTGGCGTTTACCGGTTTCCTGGTCGCGCTGCTTATCCTTTCACCGGAAGGCCTTGGGGCGCTGAGGGCGGTGCTGAACAATCAGGTACAGCGTGCAATGAACCTGTTCTTTGGTTCCGTGCTGGCGACGATTTCACTTACCGTACCGGTGGTGACGCTGATTGCCTTTATGACGGGTAACGAACTGCACTTTGCGCTGGGCGCGCCAGAGATGATTGTGATGGTGGCGTCGCTGGTGTTGTGCCATATCTCGTTCTCAACCGGGCGCACTAACGTGCTTAACGGTGCGGCGCATATGGCGTTGTTTATTGCGTATCTGATGACGATATTTGCGTAGCTTTTTGCCCAGCGGCGCTTCGCTTGCAGGGCCTACACGCCACCCGGCAATATGCCCCATAAAAAAACCCGCCGAAGCGGGTTTTTTATTAGTTGCTGGTATCCAGCTCGTCGAAGCTTTTCACCAGATCGTCAATCGCTTTAATCTGTTTCAGGAACGGCTCCAGCTTATCCAGTGGCAGCGCAGATGGGCCGTCGCATCTCGCGTTAGCCGGATCCGGGTGCGCTTCAATGAACAGACCAGCCAGGCCAGTTGCCATACCGGCACGCGCCAGCTCGGTAACCTGCGCACGACGACCGCCAGACGCGGCACCAAACGGGTCACGGCATTGCAGGGCATGGGTCACGTCGAAGATAACCGGAGACTGGTTAGACACGTTCTTCATCACGCTGAAGCCCAGCATGTCCACAACCAGGTTGTCGTAACCGAAGTTTGCGCCACGGTCGCACAGGATAATCTTGTCGTTACCGCCTTCGATAAACTTATCGACGATATTACCCATCTGACCCGGGCTCACGAACTGTGGTTTCTTCACGTTAATAACCGCACCGGTTTTCGCCATCGCGGCAACCAGGTCAGTCTGGCGCGCCAGGAAGGCCGGAAGCTGAATCACGTCAACCACGTCAGCCACTGGCTGCGCCTGAGAGGCTTCATGCACGTCGGTGATCACTTTCACGCCAAAGGTCTGCTTCAGCTCCTGGAAAATCTTCATCCCCTCTTCCAGGCCTGGGCCACGGTAAGAGTTGATAGAGGAGCGGTTGGCTTTGTCAAAAGAGGCTTTAAACACATACGGGATGCCCAGCTTCTGGGTCACGGTCACGTAGTGCTCGCAGATGCGCATCGCGAGATCACGGGATTCCAGCACGTTCATACCGCCAAACAGCACGAACGGCAGGTCGTTTGCTACCTTGATATCACCAATGCTAACCACTTTTTGTTTCATAGGATCGCCTTATTCAGGTGTGAATCGGAATTAAATTTAATGCAGTGTAATTTGTTTATGCGCGATCGAATTGATCTGCGCACGAATCATTTCGCTAATCGGATCTTCCGGGCATTGCTCGACGAAATAACTCAAATCATTCAGCGCCACATGCTCGCAGTCGAGCTGAGCATAGATAAGACCACGGTCGCGAATTTCGTACGGATCTTCCGGGTTAAATTGCAGCAACACTTCACTGGCACGCAGCGCCAGCTCCATCTGCCGCTCTTCCATCAGCGCGGCTTTCAGCGTATCCAGCAGCTTGCGGATAACTTCTGAGTTATCCGCCTCGTCGAGATCTTCGTTGAAGAGCTCAGCCACCGGGCTAATGTTACCTTTCAGCCAGACATCCAGCGTGTGTTCGTCCAGCGTGTCACCGTTGAAGGGGTTAATTAACCACATCTCACCGTCCAGCCATTCCGCACGCAGGATCATCTGCGTCGGGAAAATAACCGGCACCAGTGGAATATCAAGACGGTGGGCAACCCACAGTAAAATAGCGCCCAGCGCAACCGCGCTACCCTGGCGATTTTTTAAAACCTGATCCAGCCATAACGCATCAGAAAGACGGTACACGCCGCGCGTGTCGCAAAAGCCCCATTCGCCATAGAAAAGCTCAACCAGCTTCTCTAATTGCCAGTCCTGAGGACGCGCCTGATTAATCTCTTCTCGCGCCAGGCTAACCAGGCTTTCCAGCTCATCGTAGACAAAGCGTGACGAAAAGTCGTCGCGGATCATCTCCGAAATCTGGACCATCCCATCGCAAAGCGGCACTTTGTTAAATTCGAAATCGGCTAAGGACCTCATGACTTACCCCAGTAACGGTATTCTTGTGGTGGCGAGTTTAATGATGATGTACAGCACCACCAGACCCAGCAGAAAGGCAATAAACCCCACCTGCTGGCTGCGCGGACGACGACGCCCAAGCGCGATAAAACCCAAAACGATGTAGATGATAACGCCAAACAGCTTTTCAGTCAGCCATGCGCCTTTATCAGTAAATGGCAGATAGCCGGTCTTCCACATTAAT
The DNA here is from genome assembly GCF_056156645.1 of Enterobacter sp. Li2LvB3. Classification (NCBI taxonomy): domain Bacteria; kingdom Pseudomonadati; phylum Pseudomonadota; class Gammaproteobacteria; order Enterobacterales; family Enterobacteriaceae; genus Enterobacter; species Enterobacter sp. Li2LvB3. The sequence goes on from NZ_JBSICG010000002.1 coordinate 195,973, forward strand.
CCTGCGCCAGACAGGAACAGCACTGTATCGATACAGTGCGGCGCAATGCGCACCCAGCGCGCGTCAATCAGTGGATTATTGCTGTAGCGCCACCAGTAACGGACGATGAAAAACCCGATGGTCAGTGCCACCGACACCAGGTGAGCGGTAATGAGAACGTAAAACAGGCTCATAGCCACTGTCCTAGTGTCAGGCGGTCATTGCCGCCATAGTCACGACAAGTTTCCACCGCGGCGTACCCTGCCGCACTAAACAGCGCGCGAACCGCTTCGCCTTGTGTCCAGCCGTGTTCGACCAATAGCCATCCACCCGGCAGCAAATGCTGGCGCGATGTCGACACAATATGATCCAGGTCGGCCAGACCTTCATTGGCGGTAACCAACGCTGTCAGTGGTTCAAAGCGCACGTCACCCTGCGCCAGATGCGGATCGCGCTCGTCGATATAGGGCGGATTGCTGACTATCATTGCAAACGTACGGTTCGACAGCGCGCTAAACCAGCTGCTTTGCAGTACCGTCACGTTGCTTAATCCGAGGCGTTCCTGATTACGCAGTGCCAGCACCACGGCATCAGGCATGACATCCACCGCCGTTACGTCGCAGTCCGGGCGTTCGCTGGCAAGCGCCAGCGCAATCGCGCCGGTTCCGGTGCCAAGATCGAGAATGCTACAGCGAGTTGCCGGTAAACGCGCCAGCGCCTGCTCCACCAGACACTCGGTGTCAGGGCGCGGGATGAGCGTGGCCGCGGAGACGTACAGCGGTAATGACCAGAATTCGCGCTCACCCACCAGATGCGCCACCGGCTCGCCGGTTTTACGGCGGGAAAGCAGCGCCGCGAGCTGTGTTTCCTGTTCAGCAGTGAGCACCGTTTCGCCGAAAGCCAGCAGGTAAGTGCGGGTTTTACCTGTCACAAACTCAAGCAATATCTCGGCATCACGCTTCGGGCTTTCACTCTCTGAAAGCGCGCTGACGGCATGACGTAACCAGTGCTGAAAATCCATTATTCCTGCTCGGACAATGCCGCCAGTTGGTCGGCCTGGTATTCCTGCACGATAGGCTCAATCAGCATATCGAGTTTCCCTTCCATCACTTCGTCCAGACGGTACAGCGTCAGGTTGATGCGGTGGTCGGTAACGCGGCCCTGCGGGAAGTTATAGGTACGGTTACGATCGCTGCGATCGCCGCTACCCAGCAGGTTACGACGGGTCGAGGCTTCCGCCTGCTGGCGTTTGGCCACTTCCGCGGCACGAATGCGCGAGCCGAGCACGGAAAGCGCTTTGGCTTTGTTTTTGTGCTGGGAACGTTCGTCCTGACACTCCACCACAATGCCGGTTGGCAAGTGGGTAATACGAATTGCGGAGTCGGTGGTGTTAACGTGCTGACCACCCGCACCGGAAGAACGGAAGGTGTCGATACGCAGGTCACCCGGGTTGATGTCCGGCAGTTCTGCTTCCGGCAGCTCTGGCATCACCGCAACCGTACACGCGGAGGTGTGGATACGCCCCTGCGATTCGGTGGCTGGAACACGCTGGACGCGGTGGCCACCGGATTCAAATTTCAGACGACCGTAAACACCGTCACCACTGATTTTGGCGATCACTTCTTTAAAACCACCATGTTCGCCTTCGTTGGCGCTCATGATTTCGACACGCCAGCGGCGGGTTTCTGCGTAGCGGCTGTACATGCGGAACAGATCGCCTGCAAACAGCGCGGCTTCATCACCGCCGGTCCCGGCGCGGACTTCCACAAACGCGTTGCGCTCATCGTCCGGATCTTTTGGCAGCAGCAGAACCTGGAGCTGTTGCTCCATCTCTTCTGAACGCGTTTTTGCTTCCTGTAACTCTTCCTGCGCCATTTCGCGCATTTCAGGATCGTCGAGCATCATCTGCGCGGTTTCGATATCTTCCTGGACCTGTCGCCAGTCGGTAAAGCATTTAGAAACATCACTTAACTGCGCGTACTCGCGCGACAGCGCGCGAAAACGGTCCTGGTCTGCAATGGTCCCGGCATCGCCGAGCAGCGCCTGGACTTCTTCATGGCGCTCATGCAGAGCTTCCAGTTTGGCGACGATAGAAGGCTTCATAGGCGTAAGTGCACCTTGTAATAGAAAATGGGTATGTGGCGCTATTCCAGCCCGAGGCTGTTGCGCAGAATAGTCAGGCGTTCGTCATCCCCGTCTCGGGCTGCCTGCTGAAGAGATTTGGTTGGTGCATGGATCAGGCGGTTGGTCAGTTTCCAGGCCAGATCCTGCATGATTGCTTGTGCGTCGCCACCCTGTTCAAGGGCAGCCAGCGCTTTGGCAGTCAGATCGTCACGCACCTGTTCTGCCTGCCCGCGATACTCGCGGATAGTCTCGCTGACGCTTTGCGCGCGCAGCCAGGCCATAAACTCACTGGTTTCCTGCTCAACTATCGTTTCTGCCTGAACCGCTGCGGCTTTACGCTGCGCCAGGTTGTGCGAAATGATGCTTTGCAGGTCATCCACGCTGTAAAGATAGGCGTTAGCCAGTTTGCTTACTTCTGGCTCAACATCGCGCGGAACGGCGATATCCACCAGCAGCATTGGCTGATTACGACGGGATTTCAGGGCACGTTCTACCATCCCTTTACCGATAATCGGCAGCGGGCTGGCGGTGGAGCTGATAATGATATCCGCCTCTTTCAGGCGTTCATCGATGTCGCTGAGCGCAATCACTTCTGCGCCCACTTCGTCTGCCAGCACCTGCGCACGCTCACGGGTACGGTTGGCGATAATCATCTTTTTCACTTTATGTTCGCGCAAATGACGCGCCACAAGTTCGATGGTTTCACCCGCACCGACCAGCAACACCGTAACGGTGGAGAGCGATTCAAAGATCTGACGCGCAAGCGTACAGGCTGCGAAAGCAACAGAAACCGCACTGGCACCAATGTCGGTTTCGGTTCGCACTCGCTTCGCCACAGAGAAGGATTTCTGGAACATACGCTCCAGTTCACTGGCCTTAAGGTGCCCTTTTTGTGAATTGGCAAAGGCTTTTTTTACCTGGCCCAGGATCTGCGGTTCGCCCAGCACCAGTGAATCCAGGCCACTGGCCACGCGCATAAGATGGCTGACGGCATCGTTGTCCTGATGCCAGTAAAGACTTTTACGCAGCTCTTCTTCGTTCAGATTGTGGTAGTCGCATAACCAACGGATAAGCGCTTCGTGCAGGTTGTCTTGCTCTTCCACGCTTAAGTACAGCTCGGTACGGTTGCACGTCGACAACACCACGCCGCCCTGCACCATTGGCTGTGCAAGCAAGCTGTCCAGCGCCAGGTCGAGCGTATCTGGCGAAAACGTTACGCGTTCTCGCAGAGAAACCGGGGCTGTTTTGTGGTTGATACCGAGTGCTAAAAGGGTCATATGAGCGGGAGTAGTACCAGCGTTAATAAGGTTAGCAGGTCGCATCATACAGGATGCGCGAGATCAATAAAAGAGACTGCACCCTTTCGGAGTAATAGCTTATACCGGTCAAGCAACTCACATTATTTAGGGTAGATACAACGCTTTGAGATAATTTGAACGTAGACGGTGGCACCCTGTGACGCTAGCATTAACAGTTATAACTGCAACGTATCTCAAGGATTTGTCATTATCATGACCCGACTGATTCGCCTTCTGCCGCTGGCGGCACTGGTTCTGACCGCATGTACCGTCACCCAACCAAAAGGACCAGGCAAAAGCCCGGACTCTCCGCAGTGGCGTCAGCACCAGCAGGACGTACGTAATTTGAGCCAGTATCAGACCCGCGGTGCCTTTGCTTATCTGTCTGACGAACAAAAGGTTTATGCGCGCTTCTTCTGGCAGCAGACGGGCCAGGACAACTATCGCCTGCTGTTGTTGAACCCGCTGGGCAGCACTGAACTGGAGCTTATCGCCAAACCGGGTGAAGCGCAGATAACCGACAACAAAGGCCAGCACTACACCGCGACCGATGCCGAAGAGATGATTGGCAAACTGACCGGAATGCCAATCCCGCTGAACAGCCTGCGTCAGTGGATCCTGGGCTTGCCGGGTGATTCGACCGACTACACGCTCGACGACCAGTATCGTCTGAGCCAGGTCAACTACACTCAAAACGGTAAAACCTGGAAAGTGGTTTACAGCGCCTACGACAGCAATACCAAACCGTCTCTGCCATCCAGTATGGAGCTGACGCAGGGTAGCCAGCGTATCAAGCTGAAAATGGACAACTGGATCGTTAAATGATGACCCAATGGCCCTCACCCGCAAAGCTGAACCTGTTTTTATACATCACCGGGCAGCGTGCTGACGGTTATCACACGTTGCAGACGCTGTTTCAGTTTATCGATTATGGTGACACGATTTCGATTGAACTGCGCCGCGATGGCCAGATTCACCTGCTCACTGCGGTGGAGGGTGTGGCGCACGAAGACAACCTGATTGTGCGCGCCGCGCGTCTGTTGATGAAGGCAGCCGCCGACTCTGGTCGTTTGCCTGCCGGAAGCGGTGCAGATATCAGCATCGAGAAGCGTCTGCCGATGGGCGGCGGTTTAGGTGGTGGTTCATCCAATGCTGCAACCGTGCTGGTTGCGCTAAATCATCTTTGGGGATGCGGGCTGTCGCAAGACGAACTGGCCGCCTTAGGGTTAACGCTGGGCGCGGATGTTCCGGTGTTTGTTCGTGGTCATGCGGCGTTTGCTGAAGGCGTAGGGGAAATCCTCTCCCCCGCAGAGCCACCAGAAAAATGGTACCTGGTTGCCCACCCGGGGGTCAGTATTCCGACACCGGTCATCTTTAAAGATCCTGACCTGAAAAGAAATACCCCGGTGCGGTCAATAGAAACGTTATTAAATTGTGAATTCAGCAACGATTGCGAGGATATCGCAAGAAAACGTTTTCGCGAGGTTGATGAGGTGCTTTCCTGGCTGTTAGAATACGCGCCGTCGCGCCTGACTGGTACAGGGGCTTGTGTCTTTGCTGAATTTGACACTGAGTCCACTGCTCGTCAGGTGCTTGAGCAAGCGCCGGTTTGGCTGCATGGTTTTGTAGCACGCGGGATGAACACCTCCCCCCTACAGCAAGCCATTCTGGCGCAGACTGAGTTTCGGTGACAACGTCACCCTGTTCCAGACGTTGCATCGCGCTCTTTAATACACGCCTGGATAGCGTTCGCCTGGCCCGCACAGTTTTTGGCGAAGGTTATCCACCACTGGACGCATGCCTGAGGTTCTTCTCGTGCCTGATATGAAGCTTTTTGCTGGTAACGCCACCCCGGAACTAGCACAACGTATTGCCAACCGCCTGTACACTTCCCTCGGCGACGCCGCCGTAGGTCGCTTTAGCGACGGCGAAGTCAGCGTACAAATTAACGAAAATGTACGCGGTGGTGATATTTTCATCATCCAGTCCACCTGTGCTCCAACGAACGACAACCTGATGGAATTGGTTGTTATGGTCGACGCCCTGCGCCGTGCTTCCGCAGGTCGTATCACTGCTGTAATCCCTTACTTTGGTTATGCCCGCCAGGACCGTCGCGTCCGTTCCGCGCGTGTGCCAATCACTGCCAAAGTTGTCGCTGACTTCCTGTCAAGCGTAGGCGTTGACCGCGTACTGACCGTTGACCTGCACGCAGAGCAGATCCAGGGCTTCTTCGACGTTCCGGTTGATAACGTATTCGGCAGCCCAATCCTGCTGGAAGACATGCTGCAACTTAATCTGGATAACCCGATTGTGGTTTCCCCGGACATCGGCGGTGTGGTACGTGCTCGTGCTATCGCGAAACTGCTGAACGACACCGACATGGCGATCATCGACAAACGTCGTCCACGCGCTAACGTTTCTCAGGTGATGCACATCATCGGTGACGTTGCTGGCCGTGACTGCGTGCTGGTTGACGACATGATCGATACCGGCGGCACGCTGTGTAAAGCAGCTGAAGCGCTGAAAGAACGTGGTGCTAAGCGCGTATTTGCTTACGCAACTCACCCGATCTTCTCCGGTAATGCCGTGAACAACCTCCGTAACTCCGTTATCGACGAAGTTGTGGTGTGCGATACCATCCCACTGAGTGACGAAATCAAAGCACTGCCAAACGTGCGTACTTTGACCTTGTCCGGGATGCTGGCCGAAGCGATTCGTCGTATCAGCAACGAAGAATCCATCTCTGCAATGTTCGAACACTAATCGAACACGGCCAAAAAACCCGCTGCGGCGGGTTTTTTTGTCTCTGGTTTTAATTTGTATGACTAATGCCTCCTTCACCTGCCATTCATATGACAGATGATGCGCACACGGATGATAGATAATTGTGAAAAACGTAGCCTCGTCACATGTTCTGCCCTTTCGCGCCCTCATCGACGCTTGCTGGAAAGAGAAGTACACCTCGTCACGCTTTTTGCGCGACGTTATTGCCGGGATAACCGTTGGCATCATCGCTATTCCCCTGGCAATGGCGCTGGCTATTGGCAGCGGTGTGGCGCCACAGTACGGTCTGTATACCTCGGCTGTTGCCGGGATTGTCATCGCACTGACCGGCGGTTCGCGCTTTAGCGTGTCAGGCCCGACCGCCGCGTTTGTGGTCATTCTCTATCCGGTTTCTCAACAGTTTGGGCTGGCAGGCCTTTTGGTTGCGACCCTGATGTCCGGCGTCTTTTTGATTTTGTTCGGGCTGGCCCGTTTTGGCCGCCTGATCGAGTACATACCCCTTTCCGTGACGCTGGGGTTTACTTCCGGGATAGGTATCACCATCGGGACGATGCAAATCAAGGATTTCCTCGGTCTGCAAATGGCTCACGTTCCTGAACACTACCTGCAAAAAGTGGGTGCGCTGTTTATGGCGCTGCCGACGGCGAACCTTGGGGACGCTGCTATCGGGGTGGTGACGCTGGGTACGCTGATTATCTGGCCGCGCCTGGGTATTCGTCTGCCCGGGCACTTACCGGCACTGCTGCTGGGTTGCGCGGTGATGGCCATCGTCAATATGCTTGGCGGCCATGTGGCAACGATTGGCTCTCAGTTCCATTACACGCTGGCAGACGGCTCTCAGGGGAGCGGGATCCCGCAGCTGTTACCACAGCTGGTGCTGCCGTGGGATATGCCGGGCTCAAGCTTCACCTTAAGCTGGGATTCTCTGCGAGCCCTGCTTCCTGCCGCCTTTTCTATGGCGATGCTGGGGGCGATTGAGTCTCTGCTGTGCGCCGTGGTGCTGGACGGCATGACGGGCACCAAACACAAAGCAAACAGCGAACTGGTGGGCCAGGGACTGGGGAATATCATTGCCCCGTTCTTTGGCGGCATTACCGCCACGGCGGCGATCGCTCGCTCTGCGGCTAACGTGCGTGCGGGGGCCACGTCTCCTGTTTCGGCGGTCATTCACTCCGTGCTGGTGATCCTCGCCCTGCTGATCCTCGCCCCGCTGCTCTCCTGGCTGCCGCTCTCGGCAATGGCGGCCCTGCTGCTTATGGTGGCCTGGAATATGAGCGAGGCGCATAAAGTGGTGAACCTGTTACGCCGAGCGCCGAAAGACGACATTATCGTGATGCTCATCTGTATGTCGCTGACCGTATTATTCGATATGGTTATCGCCATCAGCGTAGGTATCGTGATGGCTTCCCTGCTGTTTATGCGTCGCATTGCGCGGATGACCCGTCTGGCCCCGGTAAACGTTGACGTCCCGGACGATGTGCTGGTGCTGCGCGTGATTGGCCCACTTTTCTTTGCTGCCGCAGAAGGTTTGTTTAGCGATCTGGAGTCACGTATCGCAGGCAAGCGGATTGTGGTGTTGAAATGGGATGCGGTGCCGGTGCTGGACGCGGGGGGGCTTGATGCCTTCCAGCGCTTCGTGAAACGCCTGCCGGAAGGCTGTGAATTGCGGGTAAGTAATCTTGAGTTCCAGCCGCTGCGTACGATGGCGCGAGCTGGCGTGCAGCCGATCCCTGGCCGCCTTGCCTTCTATCCTGACCGTGCCGCCGCGTTAGCCGACCTGTCACCGACCCTGCGCTGACATTCGTCTTTGCATCATGAAACCAATCGCCTGCTGTAGCCATTCAAGCACGGCAGGCGTCATCCAGGTCCCTTTCATCAGGTGCGGCTCATGCTGCATCGCTACGCGAAACTTTTGCTGTGTCGCAGGATCAGTTCCGGCATAAGACTGGAACAGCGCCAGCCAGTTCTCTGCCAGTTTTTGCGCCGCTTCTGATGAAGGTTCCAGGCACTCGCTCTGCGCCTGGTGCAGTTTTGCCACCAGCGGCGGCCACTCTATCATGCGGTCAAAATAGTGCGCGCGGGTGAATGCCATCTCTTCCGGCGACAGATAGCTCTGCCAGATAACGAGCTTTGTTTCCGCGAATGCCCGGGTAATGTAGTCCGTCATTTCCGCGGTGATCCCCGTTTGCTGACGCATCTGCGGTTCGACGCTGTGCATCTCGTTCAGGCGAGTGAGAAACTCCGGTTTTCCCGCTGTATCCTGTTCCAGGCGCACCATCCAGCGTGTGGCCAGATCCATGGCACGTGGGTCTGATACGTCGGCGCGTTGTTCCAGCAGGGCTTTTGCCTCTGTAACCAGCCCTGCCCAAATGACGCCCAGTTCATCTTTCTGTATCGCGAACGGCAACTGTTGCAACTCTTCTTTGCTAAACCAGCGATCGTACATGTTCATTAACTCCAGAGTCTGTAGCCAGGACTCAAGATCGGGGTCTTCATCTGCGGTAAGCCCGGTACGCAAATCCACCAGCCTGTCACGCAGCGTTGTAATGCTGCGCGCCTGTTTTTCCAGCAACGTGATTTGTGCGTCGAGCAGTTCCGCCAGAGAGAGTGACTCCTTTTCCAGAAAGTCCCTGATTTCAGCAAGTTCCAGCCCCGCTTTTGCCAGCGCCTGTATCATATGCAAACGCTGAACATCATGCAGATTGTAGAGCCGATAACCTGCCTCGCTTCTGGCAGAAGGCAGCAACAGCCCTGTTTGTTCATAGTGATGTAATGTGCGTACGGTGATCCCGGCACGCTTTGCCAGTTCCCCCACCTGAATCAACATAGCAGCTCCTTTTCTTTGCCAGTTGCCCCACTCTGGAGCCTTACGTTACGTGAGGGTCAAGATGATATGCAAAAAAAAACGGCTCCTGAAGGAACCGTTCTCATAAAACCGTTTAACCGCTAACTGTGTTTATGCTGATCGCGGCGGCAGCGTTTATCATAGTGGCGCACCCACCAGTACCTGTCGCTGACCTGTTCATGGCCGCTCACACGCGCACCTGCCAGCCACAAAACCGCACCGAGGAAGATACTTAGCACCGCGCCGTGTGCGAAATATTGTGGAAGGTCAATCTGTGGCAACTGGTTTAAAATAGAATAACCCACCCCGGCCACCATCACGAACAGTCCCAACCCCATTAGCACGTTACCGAGCATCGAAGCGTTTTTGCGTTTCATATGTCACCTCCGGAACTTTGGGTTGCAAGGGGAAAGCCCCTAATCCTTGTGTGTAAAGTATAGACAACGCCCATTTTATGAGTTGCGTGAATGATCACATTTACGGATCGCTCCCAGACAAAAACTTACAAATAACGTCTTGAACAGCTTGAAATTCTAATTGTTCAGATAAGCAATTATTCGTATTTCGTGGTTGCTGTCGCAGAATTTTGTCAACCGGCTCGCCAGACAGTAAACTACGCGCCAGATCTGGAACCCTTTAGGAATTACATCGTGACGATTAAACTGATTGTCGGTCTTGCCAACCCAGGCGCAGAGTACGCAGCAACTCGCCATAACGCGGGTGCCTGGTATGTTGATTTGCTGGCCGAACGGTTGCGTGCTCCCCTGCGTGAAGAACCGAAATTCTACGGATATACCTCACGTATTAACCTTGCCGGGGCGGATGTGCGGCTGCTGGTCCCGACCACCTTTATGAACCTGAGTGGTAAAGCGGTTTCTGCAATGGCGACGTTCTATCGCATCAATCCTGACGAAATTCTCGTCGCCCACGATGAGCTTGATCTGCCGCCGGGCGTGGCAAAGTTTAAACTCGGCGGTGGTCATGGCGGCCACAACGGTCTGAAAGACATTATCAGCAAACTGGGTAATAACCCGAATTTCCATCGTTTGCGCGTCGGAATTGGCCATCCGGGCGATAAAAACAAAGTTGTCGGTTTTGTGCTGGGTAAACCTCCGGTTTCTGAGCAGAAACTGATTGACGAAGCGGTAGACGAAGCGGCCCGTTGCACCGAGATCTGGCTCAAAGACGGTTTAACCAAAGCCACAAATCGCTTACACGCCTTCAAAGCGCAATAATCCGCACATTACGGCTTTTTTGCCGCGCAGCGTACGGGTTACGTGTATAATAGGCAGAGTTATTTACTTTTCTTCAGTCGGTTAACGCTAACGGATTGATTATCAAGATATTAAGGTGATTTAGAAATGGGATTCAAATGCGGTATCGTTGGTCTGCCTAACGTTGGCAAATCCACCCTGTTTAACGCGCTCACCAAAGCGGGCATCGAAGCAGCAAACTTCCCGTTCTGTACCATCGAGCCAAACACCGGTGTTGTACCGATGCCCGATCCACGTCTGGATCAGCTCGCTGAAATCGTTAAACCGCAGCGCATTCTGCCAACGACGATGGAATTCGTGGATATCGCGGGCCTGGTAAAAGGCGCATCTAAAGGTGAAGGCCTGGGTAACCAGTTCCTGACCAACATCCGTGAAACCGAAGCCATCGGCCACGTTGTACGTTGCTTTGAAAACGACAACATCATCCACGTAAACAATAAAGTGGATCCGGCTGACGACATCGAGGTTATCAACACCGAGCTGGCATTGTCTGACCTGGACACCTGCGAACGCGCCATTCACCGCGTGCAGAAGAAAGCCAAGGGCGGCGATAAAGACGCCAAAGCTGAGCTGACCGCACTGGAAAAATGTCTGCCACAGCTGGAAAACGCCGGCATGTTGCGTGCGCTGAAAAACCTGACTGAAGAAGACAAGGCAGCCATCAAATACCTGAGCTTCCTGACGCTGAAGCCAACCATGTACATCGCTAACGTCAACGAAGACGGTTTCGAAAACAACCCGTACCTGGACAAAGTGCGTGAAATCGCTGCTGCAGAAGGTTCTGTGGTTGTTGCTGTTTGCGCAGCCGTTGAGTCTGATATCGCTGAGCTGGACGACGCAGACCGTGATGAATTCATGGCTGAGCTGGGTCTGGAAGAGCCGGGTCTGAACCGCGTGATCCGCGCAGGCTACGAACTTCTGAACCTGCAAACTTACTTCACCGCTGGCGTGAAAGAAGTACGCGCATGGACCATCCCGGTGGGTGCCACTGCGCCACAGGCTGCAGGTAAAATCCACACCGACTTCGAAAAAGGCTTCATCCGTGCGCAGACTATCGCGTTTGAAGACTTCATCACCTATAAAGGTGAGCAAGGTGCGAAAGAAGCCGGAAAGATGCGTGCAGAAGGTAAAGACTACATTGTTAAAGATGGCGATGTGATGAACTTCCTGTTCAACGTCTAAATAAAATTTGTTGTCTCATGAGGTTTCACTGAGCCTCAAAACAACCGCAAAACCCCATAAAATCCACGCGCTTGCGTGGATTTTTCTTTTCATAATGTCTCAACTCATCTCATAATAGCGCAGCCAAAAATGAGTATAGGAATGAGTACAATCAGTTTCCATCTTCATTTTAGGTGAGTACAATAGCAGTATAAGAAATAAACAAGGACTCGCTATGCTCACTGATACGCAATGCCGCACTGCTAAGCCGAAAGAAAAACTCTATCGACTCAATGACTTCAATGGTCTCTACCTCGAAGTGAAACCCAATGGCAAAAAGGCATGGCGCTATCGGTTTAAACTCAACGGTAAATCCAGCATGTTTGCGCTGGGTGAGTACCCGACGGTCAAACTTGCCGAAGCTCGCGAGAAATGCGAGCAAGCGCGTAAGCAAGTCGCAGATGGAGTTAGCCCGACACAGGCTCGTCAATTAGATAAGATCCGCAAGGTCAATGACGCTTCTAACACCTTTGAGCTGATCGCTAAAGAGTGGTTACAGATGAAAGACTGGGCCGAAATTACCAAAACGCGGCGACTGGATATGCTCGAACGAGTGGTTTTCCCTGCAATCTGTAAGCTCCCAGTCAGAGAGATCACTCCACATCACATTCTTAAAATTCTTCAGGAAACGGCTAAGCGCGGCGCTCCGACCGTTGCCGCTGAAGCCCGCCGCACCATTTCATCCGTTTTTGAACTAGCGGTGGCGACGCTCAGAGCAGATAGCGATCCTGTCTGGCCAGTGCGTAAGGCGATTCCGGCGAATAAGACACAGCACAAACAGGCATTAAACCCACAACAAATCGGGAAGCTATTAAGCTGTTTTGATAACAGTCGTGGCTCATACCAGGTTAACTATTGCATGTGGCTCATGTGGTGGACATTAGCGCGTCCTGCAGAAGCCACCGAAGCTGAATGGACAGAATTCGATCTTGATAACGCCCTATGGACTATTCCGGCAGCGCGAATGAAAGCTCGCAGAGAACACGTTATTCCCCTACCCTTCCAAGCTGTCAAAATGCTCAGAACACTACAGGGATTAACCGGGCATCGGCAGCACCTTTTCCCAGGTAGAGATAATCCGCTAGGTCCAATGACGTCGCACTCGCTGCGTCAGTTACTTAAAAGCCTCGGCTGGAGTGGTACTTATAGCCCACATGCAACCAGAACTACAGGAAGTACGCGTTTAAACGAAATGGGCTATCGACCTGATGCTATTGAAGCTCAACTTGCGCATGCTGACACCAACAATGTTCGTCGCACATACAATCATGCGACTTATCTTGATGAGCGTAAGGTGATGATGCAGGAATGGGCTGATATGTTGGACAAATGGGTAGCAGGATTCGAGTAGAACTTGCTGCACTTAGTGAACCACGAGGATAGAACTAATTCCTCAGGGTCCACTTTTGTGCCAAGAGCGGAAGTTCCTAATGTAAGCATCCCGGCAAAACGAACCATTCACTTTTAGAGATCTTCCGACATACTGATTATGTCCCCCTGAGGAGATCGCCATGCGTAAAGCCCGATTCACTGAGCACCAGATCATCGCCGTTCTGAAGTCCGTTGAAACCGGACGTACCATCAAGGATGTCTGCCGTGAAGCCGGTATCTCTGAAGCCTCGTACTACAACCGGAAAGCAAAATATGGCGGTATGGAAGCGTCTGATATCAAAAGGATGAAAGATCTGGAGGATGAAAACCGACGCCTTAAACAGATGTTTGCTGATCTCAGCCTTAAGTGCCGGGCACTTAAAGCCGTCATCGAAAAAAAGCTTTAAAACCAGCGATAAAGCGTGAACTCGTCAGCTATCTGACGGTGCAATTTGCCATGAGTTTACGCCAGGCCTGCAGGACGTTATCGCTGAGCAGGACGGTCTATTTTTATCAGCCTGATACCCAGCGTGATGAACCGGTGATCCATGCGCTGACTGAGCTGGCAGAACGCTATCCGCGCTACGGTTTTAAGAAGCTGTTCCAGCTGCTGCGCAGGCAGGGTAATACCTGGAACCATAAACGCGTTCACCGGATTTACTGCCTGCTGAAACTGAATTTTCGTCGCAAGGGAAAGCAGCGTTTGCCGGTACGTAACCCGTCACCACTGGTGACGCCTGAAGCACTTAACCAGAGCTGGTCGATAGACTTTATGCACGATGCGCTGGTCTGCGGCAGACGTTTCCGGACCTTCAATGTGGTGGATGATTTTAACCGTGAAGCGCTGGCGATAGAAATAGATCTGAATATCCCGGCTCAGCGAGTCGTCCGGGTGCTGGACAGGATCGTGGTAAATCGCGGCTACCCGCTGAAGATGCGGATGGACAACGGACCGGAACTGGTCTCACTGGCGCTGGCACAATGGGCTGAAGAACATGACGTGCAGCTCGAATTTATCAAGCCGGGTAAGCCTACACAAAATGCGTTTATCGAACGGTTCAACCGGACCTACCGGACATAAATCCTGGATTTTTACCTGTTCAGAACACTGAATGAAGCACGGGAAATTACAGAGCACTGGCTGATGGAATATAACCACGAGCGGCCTCATGAATCCCTGAACAACCTGACGCCGGAAGAGTACCGGCTGATGGCTGAAAAACCGGAACTCTCAAAAAGTGCGTGGAACTAAAGCTGGGATGCTTACACAATCATTCAACCCAATTCTTAATTAACATGGCTAATGCAATTGATAATAAAGGATGCCACCAACAATCATCATATATTTCTACATGATATTTAGCCACTATACGTGTTCAGGCTCTTACTTGAAGTACTTTGCGAGCCTGAACCGAATAGCATATTAATTAATATCTGTATAAAAAAATGTTCTGGTGGACTCAAATCAAGTGCTAAGCCCACATACTGTTTTGCTCCTGAAAATCAAGCCCTACACGGGTCTGCGATGAACCAAACTTATGCAATAGATTCAGAGCATACTCATAACGTAACTCTGCAACAGCGTGAGCAGCTAATGACCGTATAGTTAATGGGTTACCATCAACTGTAGCATCTTCGCGAACAGCAGTTAGCGTCACAGTATGCCCATCTCCATAGCGGCCTAAATTTCCTGCGTAAAATGTATCCCAAGTCGGATTATCGTTCCCCAACCAATAGGCTTTTGGTGTACCATCAATATTAAGGTAAATATATTCATTACAGTTTGCATTACTATTTGCTTTGCTCAATTTCGCACTGTCAAATCTTACTGCTTTAAAAACTTTATGAGACTCACCAATGCGTGATTGCCATTGAGTAATCTTTTGTTTGGGTACTAAATCACAGGCTGGTGTAATGCATACCCATATTTCACCTTCAATATCTAAAACGGTACCCGTTATAAGATGGTCATTGCTTACTGGCAAAGAACAAGAGAAAGCATTAAGATGCCCTACGGCTAGATTTTTATCGCCCATGCATTCTTTGAAAAATTTCTGAACAAACCCCTTCTCATTCGAAGGACAGTCATTCTCAGCTACTGTCATTATTTTTTTAGAAAAATCGCGAAGAACTAATCGTGAAGCTGTTGCCAACTGCTCCCAATGCAAATTAATCGCCTTATCGTGAGCTGAATCATCACCAGCATTTTTAAGAAGGTTGTAAAGCCACCCAGCTTGGGCATATTTGTTGCTGATGATTCTTGATGCTTGCTCAATGCCATTTTCATCCATCTCATAGCGCATTTTCGCCATCAAGAGATGCATCGGTGATGCATTGTGTTTAGTTAAGGCAATGTTAAGTGCACCTATCAGTTCGTCTTTAGGACTATCCGAACTCTTTCTAATAACTGAAATGAAAGTCTTACCTGTACTAATAAAATTAGTATCATTCCCCCAATACCATCTTAAGTCATCTCTGGCATTTTTCTCAAACTCTATTTCATTTTGCTTCAGGATATCATGAAATCGCCATTTCATAAGATCGACACTATCTAAGCCTGACTCTTGTGCCACATCATTTATCTCAGGCACAAAAGCATGAAGTGGATGTTCTGGTTTGTTTGGATTAATACATTTATCCGGAGTTACTGAACAGTATATTTTTAAGACTTCAAGCAGATTTATGTCTGAGTTAATCCATTGATAGTCTCTACCATCATCATGAGAATCTAACCAGATGTTCATTTCTTCAACTTTATCGTCTGAAGGAATGAGAACATGGGAAGAGTCAACTCGCATAAAATCCTTCAAAACCTCAATGAAAACGTCCTTAATGTCGTCCTCATACCCTTTTGTATGCACCAAGGTTATATTATAGTGATTGTTTCGATCAAGCGATTGGATGATTTTACGCGCACGCGCACCATTATCTGCCGATGCATCACCATCTAAATGGTAATCTAATACGATCAAATCGCTGTGATGAATATGAGGTGGTATATCTACCTCCCCTCCGAAATTTGGTGATTCACCGTTAAAAACATCTATACTCCACTTATAATCGGAATGACACATATTAATGATTTTTTTAAGACGTTCTGTATTAGCATTTCTTAATGCAATAGTCTCAGCATCACCATTAATAGCTTGGCCTTGCGACTCAATCAGTGATATAAGAGTAGGATATTCATCATCAATAACTGTGACGTTACGGATAGGTTTTATAAAAGCTTCGTTTATGAGCTCAGGATAAGTCGTTGTCATGTCAGTCATTGATTAATCCTTTAAATGCAATCGCAAAATTCGCACCGCTAAGTTTTTTAAAAGTATCTCGAACCTCATAACGGATACTATGTCCGCCAGCCATCAGGTTTTGTTTACATAGATAAAGCCCTACACCTCTTCCACCTTTTTGCTTGCGGGTGAAAAACAGTGTGAAGAGACTTCCGAGATCATCAACATCTACGCCAGGGCCATCATCACTTATATATACTTCATTATCCCTAAATGATAATAATATCTCTTTATTATTGCCTTCGAGCCTCTGCACCCAATATATAGAATTATTTATTATATTTATAAATACTGGAAAGATTCGTGACTGCAAATCCATAATCGATATATTTCTGAATTCAGGAGTGCATAAAAGCTTTATATCTGCGTTCGAGAGTTGTTTAGAAAAATACCCTGTAATATATTCCTCTATACCTAAACCTGTAATCTTCTGAATCTCTTTCTTCCCGGATAATTTTAGAGGAGAAAGAAATTTAAGCTTATCGATTAATGAGTTATGGCAATTTAATGCTACATCGATGTTTTTCTCTTGGGTAGGAGTCAACTGATCATCTTTTATCATTTTCAATGCATAGGTAAGCTCTTGATCTAATCCATCAAGTTCATGACCGATAATTTCGACTGTAATTCCGAGCTGCGCCAGAGAATGCAACCGAGCTAATTCGTCTCTATAACGAACGGACTCATTCATGCTGTGGATGGCGAGACCTTCCAGATCAATCTGTTCATTAACACGCTCAAGTGCTGTAACATATGGAGATAATTTTTGAGCATTCTCTATTTCAATTTTCTCTTGTTCGGAATCTAATTTCTCAAGCACTGCTGGCAATGATACTCTCGCAAGGTCTAAGTCCTCAAGACTTTCTTCCATAACAAGTTTATATTGCTCTCGGCAATTTTTAATTAACTCTTCGAGTTCAACTTGCTGCTTGACAAGCATTTCTTTACCGCGGGCAGCATATCTTGTGATGCTATTATTGATACTTGCCAGTTTACTACGATAAACCTCATGTGCTTTTTCGTAGTCACTTTTTTGTGTAGAATCCGCAATAGCTTTGTTTATTGCATATGAGAGATCCTTGATCATCTCTTTGCACAGTAATTCCTCTTTCCTATAAGCCCGATAATCCTCTTCCAAACGACCAAGATTTGTAGGTATAGGACTCAATGAATAACTCTGAATTATCTCAATAAATTCATCGGTAGTTTTCTTAAGCGCTTGTAGATCATCAATTGAATCTAAACTCAATCTACCTGCCAGATTATCTTTAAATTCAGATAATGTGGTTACAAGGTTTACTAGAGATGCCATGTTACGTTTTATTGACATCCGTATACGTGTGCGTTCCTTGTTAAGTAATTTACTCCTATCCTCATCAGCCTTTAACTGAGCTTTCTTTTCTCTGAGATCATCAATTGTGCTTTGTCGCTCTTTTGCAAGCCTACCGAAGTGTTTGTCAGCAGAATCCAGAAGAATCTTTTCAACAATTTCACGAAAAAGTTTAGACGCGCGGTTCTCAATAAATCCTTCTCGGCCCGCTTTATCCTTTAAATTAGGGTTATTTTCGCGAGTTATAGCGATACGCCCAAACATGCGTCGATTCGACCAAAAGTATCGGCCAGCATTCTTAGAACGGCGCTCTTCTATTGAAAAATAATCACTATCAGCCCTTCCATATGGCATAACTCGCAGCCCATCACGATATACTCTGAGACCACCATATTTATCTGATTGTTCTATAAAGTTCGCGTGTTGAGCTTCATTTAGTGAAGAACTGTTATAGATTCGTTCAAAAGCTCCAATTCGTATATGAAAAGGACCAAAGGCACTATCTTTTCGTGTTTTATAGACTTGCTTTGGTTTAATAGTATATTCTTCAATCCACTCTCCAAAAACCTTAACCCGTCCCTTAAAATATCCATCAGAATCAACTCCCCCCTCAATGATATGTTCCAAATCTTCAAGGTTTCTTAGATCAAATTCTCTATTTTCTCCAATAATAACTCTTGGAGTATTATTAATCCAACCCGTAACATTGTATGAAAAATTATCTATTGTAGGTTCATCATTACGGGAAAAGGGGTCAGTGAAATTTGAAAGCGTTTGGAAAAATCTCTCACGAGTACTTTTCTCTGTGTCGTCAGCTTGATTAGGGTCGGTATTTGATAACTGGATATAGATGTCATATTGAACATCAGCGATAAACATGGCTGTTCCATGGGCCGAATCGCCCGACCATACTGCCCATTTGCTGAAATGCTCATCTTTGAATACGTCTTGTATCAGTGTTTCTTCGATTTTTTCTTGAGTAGTAACTTCTAATCCATCTTCAGTTTCTTGTTTGCTAAAGGCACTCCAGGCATCCGCGATCCGTTTTGTGCGCGCAGGATCATCTGAGCTACCCCATATATTCCCCATCATCTGGTCAAATAGTTGTGGAAGTACCTCTGATAGATCATTTTTATGGTTAAACTCGCTGACAGGGATTTGAACATCATTCAAAAATAAGAATGGGTTTTCAAACAACCGCCAATCTATAAGGGCCGCAACATAATCACTGTTTTTTCGTTTGGAGATGAGTAATAGCAGTGGTCCCAAAGCTGCCGATGACAAGCGACCAATTCCTTTCTGACCTTGCTTTGGACGTTCTGGTAAACCATCTCGATCAAATTCAGGAATAGAGAAACCATTAGTTTTTGATTCCGTCCCAACAATGAGCCATTTAGATTCAAATTCATTACGATTCATACCGTGGCCATCATCAACAACGGCCGAAATCTTCATATCCCCATCAAAGATATGAAGACTTACTTGTCTGGCATAAGCATCATAAGCGTTCTTCCAAAGCTCCGATATAGCTGTCGGACAGTCAGCTATCTGTTCTCGCCCTAGATGGTCAATCGTCCTTGCTCTAGTCTGAAACGTAACATGTTGCGTCATTTTGTACATTCCTTACCATAATCTACTTCCCTGGCATTATCTTCAACCTCATGGGAAGGCTGCGTTGATAGTAGTTTCATTATTGATCCCAGCAGCACTTTACCAAGTTCCACAGGGACAGCATTTCCAATTTGTTTAGCAACAGACATTGATCCCCCCAAAAAAGCATAATCATCAGGAAATGTCTGTAACCGTGCTGCATGCCTAAGAGAAATCCCCTGTGGTAGCCACGGATGAACAAAACGGCCTTTCGAAGGGTTATTACAACCCGTAGTAACAGTATTCGATGGTATATGGGGATAGATTCTTCCATACACATCCAGATGCCCACTGTAATTTTTATGGCAATCCAATATCCTTCCTGATTCAGTTCTATCCCCCAAGAGAGGGGTGTTTTCAAAAAGAGCTGTCAGTTCAGGAGAATGCATCATATGAACATGACATGGATCATTGGAAGCTACGGGTTTGCCCCACATTAACGCCTTAATGCAGGTTTCAGCATCTTTCACTGTGAAGTCAAATTTCTCAATAAGCCTATCTTTCAGCTCAATTAATACTGATTGAGGAGGACGTTCAAACACAGTTGAAGATGTTGACCACACTCTTGGACCCGATTTGGTATGAGTCGCTTTTGGAGGCCATTCAAAACCATCGGTGCATATATCTTTTCTTACTGCAAGTATGAAAGCACGCTTACGGCTCTGTGGAACACCATAATCTCTCGCATTGAGAATGAAGGGTTGATCCCCAACGATGTGGTAGTCATGTGCTCTCGTGAGAGCGATAAAATTGTTCAAATACTCTGCATGGCGAGGCCAAAGGAGGCCCGGCACATTTTCAACCAGAAATACTTTTGGTCTTAGATTCTTAACGAAGTCAAAGTAACGTATCAATAGAGCATTTCTTGGGTCATCTTTTCCTGCATCGTTAATACGATGTGATGAAAACCCTTGACATGGCGGACCACCAAGCAAAATGTCAAGCTGCCCCTGCTTGATGCCCTGAAACTTCATCATAGAGCCAATATCAACATCATTGATGTCTTGGGAGAACACCTGAGTTTGTGCGCCAAGCTTCTCAACAAGGTTGTGGTAATAAGTATCAGAGGCTTGCTTATCGAGTTCAATTGCAGCTTGAACATCAATGCCAACCTCAAAGGCTGCTAGCGAAAAACCTCCCGCACCAGCAAATAAATCAATAGCTTTCAATTTAATCTTACTCAGACTTTTCAAGTTTTGATGCCAACATTATACGCAACATTTGTATCAGATACCCCCAGTTAATGTTACTAGCAGAAAATCGTGTGATCCGTGTTATCTATATGATATCAAAAGCACCAAACACTCTTTACTGAGACTAACAACAGGATTGATACTAGTTTCTATGTATATGGGATGGCTGGTTTATGCATCAGTAACTTTTTAATCGTTGAAACTGCGTGGCTTACAGAACAAACAAGCAACAGCAATATGACATTTAGAGAGGATGTATGGAAAAAATAGAGCATTTTACCGATGATCGGCACAAAGCCTGGTGTATCCATTGCAGTTCACCCATTATTGACCGTCATACCAACAGAGATCACGTCCCGACAAAAGGGTTACTAGAAAGACCTCTGCCGCCCCATGTACCACAAGTCGAAGTATGCAAGGAATGTAATACCGGCTTCTCATTGGATGAAGAGTACTTCGTTACTTTTCTGAGTTGTGTGGAGGCAGGAAGCACAGACCCTTCAGCGCAGAGAAATCCAAAAATCGGGAGGGCACTTACACGTAACCCATCCCTGGCTGCTCGACTACAGGCAGCTAAGCAGATTACAGTGGATGAATATGGCAGACAGCAGATTCTTTGGCTTCCTGAAATAGAACGCATACATCGGGTTATTTTGAAAAATGCCAGAGGCCATGCTTTCTACGAGTACGGAGAGCCAATGTTGGACGATCCAGTCTCTGTAAGTGCCGTTCCGCTGATGTCTATGAATCAAAACCAACGTAACGACTTCGAAGAAGCTGGTGGACCCTTTGCTGGCTGGCCAGAAGTTGGAAGTAGAATGATGACTCGTGTCATGACAGGTCAAGACTTAGATGATGGTTGGGTTAATGTTCAAGATGACATCTATCGATACGTGGTATTTCAACAAGGCATACTGACAGTCCGCTCAGTAATACATAACTATCTCGCAACTGAGGTGGTTTGGGAATAATGGTGTAATGGACACCATTGATCAACAACGCATGGGTTTTTTGACCAGTTTTCGGTCAAAAGTGAATGCCATACTTCCTAAATTGCTGCTTTTGAGAAAGTGAGTACACAAATGAGTACAAATTATTCAAAATTAAATAAAAATACATTAAATCAAAAGAATAAATAACCAATCACAGTTCAACATCTAAATAAAATTTGTTGTCTTATGAGGTTTCGTTGAACCTCATGAGCATCGAAAAAACTATAAAATCCACGCAATTGCGTGGATTTTTCATTTCATATTGTCTCAACTCATCTTGACCGGCCCCCCGAATCAGTTCCCCCCTTAGTTAGTCATGTCGGTTGGCTTTTCTTCATATCCCCCATTTTGCCAGTCTGCTGCAAATTCAGCTCGAGTCTGGTAATCCAGCGATGAATGTGGGCGACACTCGTCATAATCCTGTCGCCTGCATGGCTTCGGCAAGAAGCTTCTTGAGGCGGGCGTTCTCATCTTCAAGCGACTTGAGCCGCTTCACCTCAGAAACTTCCATGCCACCAAACATTACCGTTTACTCCCCCGCCATTCGCTGATACTGCGCTAAACGCTGCTTCGCGTCCTGCTCGGTTTGCTCGAAGAGTTGATCCGCCAGTTCCGGCGCAGTGCGGCCCAGCGCTGCGTAGCGCACTTCGCCCATCAGGAAGTCGCGGAAGCTCTCCTCTGGTTCGTCGGAGTCGAGAATAAACGGATTCTTACCCTTCGCCATCAACTGTGGGTTATAGCGCCACAGATGCCAGTAACCGGAGTCCACCGCGCGTTTTGCCTCGCGCATACTGCATCCCATCCCGGCTTTCAGGCCGTGGTTGATACAGGCCGCATAAGCGATCACCAGCGACGGGCCAGGCCACGCTTCCGCTTCAGCAATCGCCCGCAGCGTCTGGGCTTTATCCGCGCCCATCGCCACCTGCGCGACATACACATTGCCGTAGCTCACCGCCATCATGCCGAGATCCTTCTTGCGCGTCCGTTTGCCTTCGGCGGCAAACTTGGCAATCGCCGCAACCGGCGTCGATTTCGACGACTGGCCGCCAGTGTTAGAGTACACCTCAGTATCAAACACCAGGATATTCACATCCTCGCCGGAAGCCAGCACATGATCGAGGCCGCCAAAACCGATGTCATACGCCCAACCGTCGCCGCCAAAAATCCACTGCGAACGTTTAGCGAAATAGTCGCGGTTCTGGTACATGCGGTTCAGCAGCGGATCGTCGCCCTTCTCCTGCGCCAGCAACGCGCTCAGTTGCTCGCCGCGCTCGCGCGTGCCTTCACCGCGATCTTTGCTTTCCAGCCATTGCTGCACCGCCTGCTGTAACGCCTCGCTATGCGGCGCAGCCAGTGCATCCATCGCATCACTGGCGAGCTGTTCACGTACCGCGCGCCCGCCGAGCATCATCCCCAGACCAAACTCAGCGTTATCTTCAAACAACGAGTTAGCCCATGCCGGGCCTTGCCCTTTATGGTTGGTGGTCCACGGAATTGACGGCGCGCTGGCCCCCCAGATAGACGAACAACCCGTGGCATTCGCGATCATCATGCGATCGCCGAACAACTGCGTCACCAGCCGCGCATACGGGGTTTCACCGCAGCCCGCACAGGCACCTGAAAACTCCAGCAGTGGGGTTTCAAACTGGCTGCCTTTAACCGTGGTTTTGTTGAACGGATTGCTTTTTGGCGACAGCGCCAGCGCATAGTCCCACACCGGTTCCATCGCTAACTGACTCTCCAGCGGCTGCATCGTAAGGGCTTTCCCCTTCGCCGGGCAGATATCGACACAGTTGCCGCAGCCGGAACAATCGAGCGGCGAAATGGCCAGATGATAGTCGTAATCCTTCGCCCCCTGCGCCGCTTTACTCAACAACGCTACCGGTGCCACATCGCGCTCTTCCTGATTCAGCAGTGCCGGACGAACGGCAGCATGCGGGCAGATAAAGGCGCACTGATTGCACTGGGTACAGCCTTCGGGGTTCCACACCGGTACCTGCAAAGCAATGCCGCGTTTCTCCCACGCCGCGGTTCCCGTCGGGAATGTCCCGTCCTCCATACCGACAAAGGCGCTGACTGGCAGTTTGTCGCCGTTCTGCCGGTTCATCGGTTGCAGAATGTCGCGGATAAAATCCGGCATCATCCGCGTATCTTCCACCGCGTCATCTTCCAGCGTCGCCCAGCGTTCCGGCACCATCACTTCCTGGATGGCTTCCATCCCCAAATCAATGGCGGCATTGTTCATATCCACCACTTTTTGCCCTTTACTGCCGTAGGATTTCTCGACTGCCTGCTTCAGGTAATCGGATGCCGCTTGTGGTTCAATAATCCCCGCCAGTTTGAAGAATGCCGACTGCATCAGCATGTTAAAGCGCCCGCCCAGCCCCAGCTTACGGGCAATTTCCACCGCATTGAGGGTGTAAAAACGGATCCCCTGGCGGGCGATATAACGCTTCATACTGTTTGGCAGCCGCGCTTCCAGCTCTTCACCAAACCAGGTGCAGTTCAGCAGGAATGTGCCACCAGAGTTCAGCCCCTCCAGCAGATCGTACTTGTCGACGTAGGATTGCTGCGAGCATGCGATAAAATCCGCACGGTGGATCAGGTAAGGCGAGGTAATCGGACGTTCACCAAAACGCAGGTGCGAAACGGTAATGCCGCCGGATTTTTTCGAATCGTAGGCAAAGTAGGCCTGCGCATACATCGGCGTTTTATCACCGATGATCTTGATGGCGCTCTTGTTAGCGCTGACCGTACCGTCGGAACCCAGCCCCCAGAATTTACAGGCGGTGATCCCCTCGCGGGAAACGTGAACCTCATGAGAAGGCACCGGCAGCGAGGTGTGCGTGACATCGTCGAAAATCCCCACCGTAAAACCATCTTTCGGAAGCGGTTTTTTCAGGTTCTCAAACACCGAGACAATATGCCCCGGCAGCACATCTTTACCGCCCAGCGCATAGCGCCCACCGACAATCAGCGGCGCGTCATGCTGGTGATAAAACGCATTTTTCACATCCAGGCACAGCGGTTCTGCCTGCGAGCCCGGCTCTTTGGTGCGATCGAGCACCGCAATACGTTTAACGCTTTTCGGGATTTTGGCGAAGAAGTGCGACAGCGAAAAAGGCCGGAACAGATGCACCGTCACCAGGCCAACTTTTTCACCACTGTCGATTAGCGCATCCACCACTTCGGAAATGGTGTCGCATACAGACCCCATCGCCACAATGATCTGTTCAGCATCGTCTGCGCCGTAGTAATCAAACAGGTGGTATTCGCGACCGGTCAGGCGATAGATGTCCGCCATATAATTTTCGACGATTTCCGGCAGTGCATCGTAGTAGCGGTTGGCAGCTTCCCGCTCCTGAAAATAGATATCGGGGTTTTGCGCGGTGCCGCGAATCACCGGATGATCCGGGTTCAGGGCGTTACGGCGAAAGCGGTTCAGCGCGTCGGTATCCAGCAACGTGGCCAGATCGTCATACTCCAGTACTTCAATTTTCTGGATCTCGTGAGAAGTACGAAAGCCATCAAAGAAGTTAATAAAAGGTACGCGGCCTTTAATGGCGGAGAGGTGTGCTACCGCCGAGAGATCCATCACCTGCTGAACGTTGCTCTCTGCCAGCATCGCGCAGCCGCTCTGGCGAACCGCCATCACATCCTGATGATCGCCGAAAATGTTCAGCGAGTTGGTTGCCAGCGCGCGGGCGCTGACGTGAAACACACCGGGCAGCAGTTCACCGGCGATTTTGTACAGATTGGGGATCATTAACAACAACCCCTGCGAAGCGGTATAGGTGGTGGTCAGCGCCCCGGCCTGCAACGCGCCGTGTACGGCACCGGCCGCGCCCGCTTCTGACTGCATCTCCATTAAACGCACCGGCTGGCCAAACAGGTTTTTCTTGCCGTCAGCCGCCCACTGATCGACGTTTTCCGCCATCGGCGTTGAGGGGGTAATGGGGTAAATCGCGGCGACATCGGTAAAGGCATACGAAATCCATGCCGCTGCCGCGTTGCCATCCATTGTTTTCATCTTTCCGGACATTGCTCATTCCTCGACTGTAAGAGGTCATCTCCCTGACGACGTTGCACAGCCTGTGCCAGCTCATTTATCCCTTTATAAACAATGCATTAAAGGCAACCACAACAAAACGGTTGCATGAAACAAGACAGTAGACGCGACATCCTGTTGAACTGCCGACAAAGTGTCGCACGCCGTGGGTTATCCCCTGATGTACAGAAACGATGTGCGGAATTGTTCTGTTTCGAACAATTGGTAAGGCGATTGTTTACTCTTTGTCCCTTCCTTTGCGACAGCGAAAAAATCAACACCTTTAAAATCAATAAATTAAATGAAATGGCACGGCTGGTATGTTCCCTGCAAAACAGAGTGAGGCAATCGCCACTCACACAACCAACAGGAGAAACACCATGACCATGCGTCAATGCGCCATTTACGGCAAAGGTGGTATCGGTAAATCCACCACCACGCAAAACCTGGTCGCCGCGCTGGCGGAGATGGGCAAGAAAGTAATGATCGTCGGCTGCGACCCGAAAGCAGACTCCACCCGTTTGATCCTGCATGCGAAAGCGCAGAACACCATTATGGAGATGGCGGCTGAAGTCGGCTCCGTGGAAGATCTGGAACTGGAAGATGTGCTGCAAATCGGTTACGGCGACGTGCGCTGCGCAGAATCCGGCGGCCCGGAACCAGGCGTAGGCTGTGCCGGTCGCGGGGTAATTACCGCCATCAACTTCCTTGAAGAAGAAGGCGCCTATGTTCCCGACCTCGATTTCGTCTTTTACGACGTGCTGGGCGACGTGGTGTGCGGAGGGTTCGCCATGCCAATTCGCGAAAACAAAGCGCAGGAGATCTACATCGTCTGCTCCGGCGAAATGATGGCGATGTACGCCGCCAACAACATCTCTAAAGGCATCGTGAAATACGCCAAATCCGGCAAAGTACGCCTTGGCGGGCTGATCTGTAACTCCCGTCAGACAGACCGTGAAGATGAACTGATCATGGCGCTGGCGGAAAAACTCGGCACCCAGATGATCCACTTCGTTCCACGCGACAACATTGTACAGCGCGCAGAAATCCGCCGTATGACGGTGATTGAGTACGATCCGAACTGCAACCAGGCCAACGAATACCGCTCGCTGGCGAACAAGATCGTCAACAACACCAAAATGGTGGTACCAACGCCCATCACCATGGACGAACTGGAAGAGCTGTTGATGGAATTCGGCATTATGGATGTGGAAGATACCAGCATTATCGGTAAAACCGCCGCAGAAGAAAGCGCGGTTTGATGCACGCCCGCCAACAGGAAGACAACTATGAGCAATGCAACAGGCGAACGTAATCTGGAGATCATCCAGGAAGTGCTGGAGATCTTTCCGGAAAAAACGCGCAAAGAACGCAGAAAGCACATGATGGTGAGCGACCCGGAGTTGGAAAGCGTCGGGAAATGCATCATCTCCAACCGTAAGTCGCAGCCCGGCGTGATGACCGTGCGCGGTTGCTCTTACGCCGGTTCTAAAGGGGTGGTATTCGGGCCGATCAAAGATATGGCCCATATCTCCCACGGCCCGATCGGCTGCGGTCAGTACTCCCGCGCCGGGCGGCGTAACTACTACACCGGCGTCAGCGGTGTTGATAGCTTCGGTACGCTCAACTTCACCTCCGATTTTCAGGAGCGCGATATCGTGTTTGGCGGCGATAAAAAGCTGGCCAAACTGATTGAAGAGATGGAGACGCTGTTCCCGCTGACCAAAGGGATCTCCATTCAGTCTGAATGCCCGGTCGGCCTGATTGGCGATGACATTGAAGCCGTTGCCAACGCCAGCCGCAAAGCCATCAATAAACCGGTTATTCCGGTGCGCTGCGAAGGCTTTCGCGGCGTTTCCCAGTCACTCGGTCACCACATTGCCAATGACGTGATCCGCGACTGGGTACTGGATAACCGTGAAGGCAAGCCGTTTGAAGCCGGTCCTTATGACGTGGCGATCATCGGTGATTACAACATCGGCGGTGATGCCTGGGCTTCGCGCATTTTGCTCGAAGAGATGGGCCTGCGCGTGGTGGCGCAGTGGTCCGGCGACGGCACGCTGGTTGAGATGGAGAACACGCCGTTCGTCAAACTCAACCTTGTGCACTGCTACCGCTCGATGAACTACATCTCCCGCCATATGGAGGAGAAACACGGTATTCCGTGGATGGAGTACAACTTCTTCGGCCCGACCAAAGTCGCCGAGTCGTTGCGCAAAATCGCCGACATGTTTGATGACACCATTCGCGCCAACGCTGAAGCGGTGATCGCCAAATATCAGGCGCAGAACGACGCCATCATCGCCAAATACCGTCCGCGTCTGGAAGGCCGCAAAGTGCTGCTGTATATGGGCGGTTTACGTCCTCGCCATGTGATTGGCGCTTATGAAGATCTGGGGATGGAAATTATCGCTGCGGGTTATGAATTCGCCCATAACGATGACTACGACCGTACCCTGCCGGATCTGAAAGAAGGCACCTTGCTGTTCGACGATGCCAGCAGTTATGAACTGGAAGCCTTTGTCAAAGCGCTGAAGCCGGATCTGATCGGCTCCGGTATTAAAGAGAAGTACATCTTCCAGAAAATGGGCGTGCCGTTTCGCCAGATGCACTCCTGGGATTACTCCGGCCCCTATCACGGTTATGACGGCTTTGCCATCTTCGCCCGCGATATGGATATGACGCTCAACAACCCCGCGTGGGGCCAGTTGACTGCGCCGTGGCTGAAATCCGCCTGATTTTAATCCTGCTATCCCGTCTGTTCACCGATTTGTGGCGCGGGAGGAGAACACCATGAGCCAAAGTGCTGAGAAAATTCAAAACTGTCATCCGCTGTTTGAACAGGATGCGTACCAGATGCTGTTTAAAGATAAACGGCAACTGGAAGAGGCCCACGATCCGGCGCGCGTGCAGGAGGTCTTTCAATGGACCACCACGGCAGAGTATGAAGCGCTTAACTTTCAACGCGAAGCGCTGACTATCGATCCGGCAAAAGCCTGCCAGCCTCTGGGCGCGGTACTTTGCGCGCTGGGCTTTGCCAATACCCTGCCGTATGTTCACGGCTCCCAGGGGTGTGTGGCCTATTTCCGCACCTATTTTAACCGTCACTTTAAAGAGCCGATTGCCTGTGTTTCCGACTCGATGACGGAAGATGCGGCAGTATTCGGCGGCAACAACAACCTGAACACCGGGTTGCAGAACGCCAGCGCCCTCTACAAGCCGGAAATCATTGCCGTCTCCACCACCTGTATGGCGGAGGTCATCGGCGACGACCTGCAGGCGTTTATTGCTAACGCCAAAAAAGACGGCTTTATCGACGCGGCGATCCCGGTGCCTTACGCGCATACGCCGAGCTTTATCGGCAGCCATATCACCGGCTGGGACAATATGTTTGAGGGCTTCGCCCGTACCTTTACCGCCGATTACAGCGGGCAGCCGGGCAAGCTACCGCGTATTAATCTGGTTAGCGGATTTGAAACCTATCTCGGCAATTTCCGCGTGCTGAAACGCATGATGGAGCAAATGGAAGTGCCGTGCAGTCTGCTTTCCGATCCCTCCGAAGTACTGGATACCCCGGCTGACGGGCATTACCAGATGTATGCAGGCGGTACGACCCAGCAGGAGATACGCGAAGCGCCTGACGCTATCGACACCCTGCTACTGCAACCCTGGCAGCTGGCGAAAACTAAAAAAGTGGTGCAGGAAAGCTGGAACCAGCCCGCCACCGAGGTGCAAATCCCGATGGGGCTGGCCGGAACCGACGAACTGCTGATGGCAGTAAGCCAGTTAACCGGCAAAGCCATTCCGGATAGCTTAGCGCTGGAACGCGGCCGGCTGGTGGACATGATACTCGACTCCCACACCTGGCTGCACGGCAAGAAATTCGGCCTGTTCGGCGATCCGGATTTTGTCATGGGGCTGACCCGCTTCCTGCTGGAACTGGGCTGCGAACCGACGGTGATTCTGTGCCATAACGGCAACAAACGCTGGCAGAAAGCGATGAAGAAAATGCTTGAAGCCTCGCCGTACGGTAAAGAGAGCGAAGTCTTTATCAACTGTGATCTGTGGCATTTCCGCTCGCTGATGTTTACCCGTCAGCCGGACTTTATGATCGGCAACTCCTACGCCAAGTTTATCCAGCGCGATACGCTGGCGAAGGGTGAGCAGTTTGAAGTGCCGCTGATCCGCCTCGGGTTCCCGCTGTTCGATCGCCACCATCTGCACCGCCAGACCACCTGGGGTTACGAAGGGGCCATGAATATCCTCACCACGCTGGTTAATGCGGTGCTGGAGAAAGTCGACAGAGAGACCATCAAGCTCGGCAAAACCGACTACAGCTTCGATCTTATCCGTTAACCATCACAGCCCCGCCTTGTGCGGGGCTCAGGGAGGCACTATGCCGGTCGTTATTATTCGCCAGCGCGGCGCGGATCTCTACTGCTATATCGCTAAACAGGATCTGGAAGCGAAAATCCTGGTCGTTGAGCACGACACCCCGGAACGCTGGGGCGGTACGATTTCTCTTGAGGGCGGTCGCCGCTATTACGTCAATGTGCAACCGGGACGGCCCTCATTTCCCATTAGCCTGCGCGCCACCCGCGACGCCCTGGTGTAAGGAGACGAGCCATGTCCGAAAACGATACCCTTTTCTGGCGGATGCTGGCGCTGTTCCAGGCGCTGCCGGAACTGCAACCCGCGCAAATCATGGCGTGGCTGACCGGTGACTGCGATGAACCGCTGACGCCGGAACTGTTGGCCTCGCTGGATCAACACCATCTGGAGCAGCGTTTTCCTCATGAGGAAGCATTAATGTCCGCCGGGCGCTGGGCACGGGTAAACGCGTGCCTGAAAGGCGATCTGCCTGCCCACTTGCGCGTTATCGACTACGCGGCGCGTCGCCCGCAGTTGATTGTCGCCTTCTGCTCGCAGGATGGTCTGGCAATCAACGGTCATTTCGGCCAGGGGCGGCTGTTTTTTATTTATGCCTTTGATGACCAGGGCGGCTGGCTGTATGACTTACGTCGTTACGCCGCCAGCCCGCAGGACAAAGAGCCCAACGAGAGCCGCGCGCAATTGCTCGGCGATTGCCATCTGCTGTTTTGCGAAGCGATTGGCGGCCCCGCCGCTGCCCGCCTGATCCGCCACAATATCCATCCGATGAAAGTCACCCCCGGGCAGACCATTACCTCGCAGTGCGACGCCATCAAAACGCTACTCAATGGGCAACTGCCGCCGTGGCTGGCAAAACGCCTTGAGCGCGCCAACCCGCTGGAAGAACGGGTGTTCTGAATCAATCCCCTTCGGGGGATTTTTTTTGCGTGAACATTGCGCCAATTGTCTGCTTTGTTGCAAAAACGACACTTTTTTTCTCTTAAAAATCAATCACTCATTACTGGCTCGCGAATTGCACCTTCTGCAACAACCCAACCATATGATGAGGTGAAGATGAAGGGGAACGAGATCCTGGCTTTGCTCGATGAACCTGCCTGCGAGCACAACCACAAACAGAAATCCGGCTGCAGCGCGCCGAAACCCGGCGCGACGGCGGGTGGCTGCGCCTTTGACGGCGCGCAGATCACCCTGCTGCCACTCTCCGATGTTGCCCACCTGGTGCACGGCCCCATTGGTTGTACCGGTAGTTCATGGGATAACCGTGGCAGCTTCAGCTCCGGCCCGACGATCAACCGGCTGGGTTTTACCACCGATCTGAGCGAACAGGATGTGATCATGGGGCGTGGCGAGCGCCGCCTGTTCCATGCCGTGCGCCACATCGTCAACCGCTACCACCCGGCCGCCGTCTTTATCTATAACACCTGCGTACCCGCAATGGAGGGCGACGATATCGAAGCCGTCTGTCAGGCGGCAGAAACCGCTACCGGCGTACCGGTGATTGCCGTTGATGTCGCCGGCTTTTACGGCAGCAAAAATCTCGGCAACCGGCTGGCCGGTGAAGTGATGGTGAAAAAGGTAATTGGCGGGCGTGAACCCGCACCGTGGCCCGAAGATACCCCTTTTGCCCCGGCGCACCGCCACGATATCGGGCTGATTGGCGAATTCAATATTGCCGGGGAGTTCTGGCACATTCAGCCGCTGCTCGATGAGCTGGGTATTCGCGTGCTCGGTAGCCTTTCCGGCGACGGCCGTTTCAGTGAGATCCAGACGCTGCACCGGGCACAGGTCAATATGCTGGTCTGCTCCAGGGCGCTGATCAATGTCGCCCGCTCGCTGGAGCAGCGCTACGGCACGCCGTGGTTTGAAGGCAGTTTTTATGGTGTTCGCGCCACTTCCGACGCTCTGCGTCAACTGGCGGCACTGACGGCAGACCGCGATCTGATGCAGCGCACTGAACAACTCATTGCCCGCGAAGAACAACGAACAGAGCAGGCTCTGGCCCCGCTGCGCGAGCGCCTGCGCGGGCGCAAAGCGCTGCTCTATACCGGCGGCGTGAAATCCTGGTCGGTGGTCTCGGCTCTTCAGGATCTGGGCATGGAAGTGGTGGCGACCGGCACACGCAAATCCACCGAAGAGGATAAACAGCGCATCCGCGAACTGATGGGCGCCGATGCGCTGATGCTTGATGAAGGCAACGCCCGCTCGCTTCTGGACGTGGTTTACCGCTACCAGGCGGACATAATGATCGCCGGGGGACGCAATATGTATACCGCCTACAAAGCGCGGCTGCCGTTCCTCGATATCAATCAGGAGCGCGAGCACGCCTTTGCCGGCTACCGCGGCATTGTCACGCTGGCTGAACAACTCTGCCTGACCATGGAAAGCCCGGTCTGGCCACAAACCCATTCCCGCGCACCGTGGCAATAAGGATCACACAATGGCAGAAATTATCCGTAGTAAAAAGCCGCTGGCCGTCAGTCCGGTAAAAAGCGGCCAGCCGCTGGGCGCGATTCTGGCGAGCATGGGCTTTGAACAGAGCATTCCGCTGGTTCATGGTGCTCAGGGGTGCAGCGCCTTCGCAAAGGTCTTTTTTATTCAGCATTTTCACGATCCGATCCCGCTGCAATCGACGGCAATGGACCCGACATCCACCATTATGGGCGCCGATGGGAACATCTTTACCGCACTGAATGTGCTGTGCTCACGTAACAACCCGAAAGCGATTGTTCTGCTGAGCACCGGCCTTTCTGAGGCGCAGGGCAGCGATATTTCACGTGTGGTGCGCCAGTTCCGCGATGAATTCCCGCGCCATAAAGGGGTGGCGCTGCTGACCGTTAACACACCGGATTTTTATGGCAGCCTGGAAAACGGCTACAGCGCGGTACTGGAGAGCATGGTTGAACAGTGGGTGCCGGAAAAACCGCAGCCGGGCGTGCGCAATCGCCGCGTGAACCTGCTGCTCAGCCACTTGCTGACGCCGGGCGACGTCGAGCTGCTGCGCAGTTATGTCGAGGCATTTGGCCTGCAACCGGTGATTGTGCCGGATCTCTCCCAGTCGCTGGACGGCCATCTCGCCAGCGGGGATTTCTCGCCTATTACCCAGGGCGGCAGCAGCCTGCGGCTGATTGAACAGATGGGACAGAGCCTCGGCACGTTCGCCATTGGCGTTTCCCTCTCCCGCGCCGCGCAGTTGCTGACGCAGCGCAGCCATGCAGAGGTCATCACGCTGCCGCACCTGATGACCATGAGCCAGTGCGATACGTTTATTCATCAACTGAAGCGCCTCTCCGGGCGTGATGTTCCGGCGTGGATCGAGCGCCAGCGCGGGCAATTGCAGGATGCGATGATCGATTGCCATATGTGGTTACAGGGCGCGCCTGTCGCGCTGGCCGCCGAGGGCGATCTGCTCGCCGCCTGGTGCGATTTCGCCCGTGATATGGGCATGGTTCCCGGCCCGGTGGTGGCGCCAGTGAGCCAGAAAGGGTTGCAGGATCTGCCGGTCGAAAACGTCATCATCGGCGATCTGGAGGATATGCAGGATCTGTTGTGCAAAACGCCTGCATCACTGCTGGTGTCCAATTCTCACGCTGCGGATTTGGCCAGGCAGTTCAACATTCCGCTGGTGCGCGCCGGTTTCCCCCTGTTCGACCGTCTGGGCGAATTTCGCCGCGTGCGCCAGGGTTACGCCGGGATGCGCGACACCTTGTTTGAGCTGGCGAATGCACTGCGCGATCGCCACCATCATCTTGCCGCTTATCACTCGCCGCTGCGCCAGCGTTTTTACGAACCTGCATCTTCGGGAGGTGACTATGCAACATGTTAGCCGACAATTCAGCACCATTTGCGACAGTGAATGGTCGATGAGAGTGGCCTTTGCCAGTTCCGATTACCACCATGTCGATCAGCATTTCGGCTCCACGCCGCGGCTGGTGGTGTACGGCGTCAAAGAGGATGACGTCACCCTGCTGCGGGTGGTGGATTTCTCGGTACTGCCCGGCCATCAGCAGGAGAAACTGACCAGCCGGATTAGCGCGCTGGAGGATTGTGTGACGCTCTACTGCGTGGCGATCGGCGAGACGGTTTTTCGCCAGCTTTTACAGGTCGGCGTGCGCGCGGTGCGCGTTCCGGCAGATACAACGATTGTCGGGCTGTTGCAGGAAATCCAACACTACTGGTACGACAAAGAGCAGCGAAGAAGTGCGCGCAGCCGCAATACCGATCGCTTTGCCGGGCTACTGCTGGAAGATGAGTGGCAGGAAGAGGATGAGCGCTGATGCCTTTTCTGTGTCAGCTCTGTGACAAAGCCAACATAAAACTGCGACATAGTTCGCAGTTTTATGTCAGGCTCCAAAATCATCTTATTGAAATATAACGATTTCATCTTCTGGTACTGCTTTTGCTTCTACGATATTACCCGCTGTTGATTGACGCGGTGTAATGCGCTCCGGCGCGTTCCGTCATACATCCTGGGAGCCAAAAGCATGTGGAATTACTCCGAGAAAGTGAAAGATCATTTTTTTAATCCCCGTAACGCCCGGGTGGTGGAAAACGCCAACGCCGTGGGTGATGTGGGATCGTTAAGCTGTGGCGATGCGTTACGGCTGATGCTGCGAGTGGATCCGCAAGATGAAACCATTCTTGAGGCCGGGTTTCAGACCTTTGGCTGCGGCAGCGCAATTGCCTCTTCTTCCGCCTTAACGGAACTGATTATCGGCCGCACACTGGCGCAGGCCGAACAGGTCACCAACCAACAAATTGCCGATTATCTTGACGGTTTACCGCCGCAAAAAATGCACTGTTCGGTCATGGGCCAGGAAGCGCTACGCGCTGCCATCGCCAACTACCGCGGCGAAACGCTGGAAGAAGACCACGAAGAAGGCGCGCTGATTTGTAAGTGCTTTGGCGTGGATGAAGGACAGATTCGCCGCGCGGTGCTGAGTAACGGGCTGACCACGCTGGAAGAGGTGATCAACTACACCAAAGCAGGCGGCGGCTGTACTTCGTGTCATGAAAAAATCGAACTGGCGCTGGCGGATATTCTCGCGCAGCACCCACAGGTCGCCGCGCCGGTTACGACAACCAAAGATCCGCACTGGCAGGAAGTGGTTGATGCCATCACTGAACTGCGCCCGCATATTCAGGCCGATGGCGGCGATATGACGCTGCTCAGCGTGGCAAATCATAAAGTCACGGTCAGCCTCTCCGGCAGTTGTAGCGGCTGCATGATGACCGACATGACGCTCGCCTGGTTACAGCAAAAACTGATGGAACGCACCGGCTGTTATATGGAAGTCGTGGCTGGTGAAGCCGCAGTGTATTAACAGAGGGGAAAGAGCATGAAACAGGTTTATCTGGATAACAACGCCACCACGCGAATCGATCCAATGGTGCTGGAAGCGATGATGCCCTTTCTGACCGAGCATTATGGCAACCCTTCTTCGATTCATGATTTCGGCACGCCTTCCCGTGAGGCCCTTGAGCGCGCGCACCAACAGGTTGCCGCCCTGCTTGGGGCCGATCATACCAGCGAGATTATTTTCACCTCCTGCGCAACCGAAGCCACGTCAACCGCGCTGCACGCCTGTGTTGAACTGATGCCGGAGCGCCGGGAAATTATCACCACTGCAGTGGAGCACCCGGCCACGCTCGCCGTTTGTGAACATCTGGAGCGTCAGGGTTACCTTATCCACCGCATTGGTGTGAATAGCGACGGTGCGCTGGATATGGAGCAGTACCGCCAGGCGCTCAGCACACGAGTGGCGGTGGTGAGCGTGATGTGGGCAAACAACGAAACCGGCGTGCTGTTTCCGGTGATTGAAATGGCGGCCATGGCCCATGAATACGGCGCGCTGTTCCACTGCGATGCGGTACAGGCGGTCGGCAAAATTCCGCTGGATATTGGCCGCACGCAGATCGATATGCTCTCCTGCTCGGCGCACAAACTGCACGGGCCGAAGGGTGTCGGCTGCCTCTATCTGCGGCGCGGAACGCGTTTTCGTCCGCTGCTACGCGGCGGCCATCAGGAGCGCGGACGCCGGGCAGGGACGGAAAACATTGCCGGGATTGTCGGCATGGGTGCAGCCTGCGAACTTGCGCAGATCCATCTGCCAGGTGCATCCTCGCTGGCACAACTGCGCGATCGACTGCAGGAAGGGCTTATTGCGCAGGTCCCTTCCGTGATGGTAATGGGCGGCAACCAGCCGCGCGTTCCAGGCACCACCAATCTGGCGTTTGAGTTTATCGAAGGGGAAGCCATTTTATTACTGCTCAACCAGGTGGGAATTGCGGCATCGAGCGGCAGCGCCTGTACCTCCGGTTCGCTGGAGCCTTCGCATGTCATGCGGGCGATGAACATTCCTTACACCGCCGCGCACGGCAGTATTCGTTTCTCGCTCTCGCGCTACACGCGTGAGAAGGAGATCGACTACGTGATCGACACCCTGCCAACGATTATTGCCCGCCTGCGGATGCTCTCGCCCTACTGGCAGGAGGGAAAACCCGGGGCGGCTGAATCAGCATTTGCGCCGTTATACGGCTAAGGCGGCGAGTATGAATGTGCTTATCAACGACACCACCCTGCGTGACGGCGAACAGAGTCCGGGCGTCGCGTTTCTCGCCAGCGAGAAAATCGCCATCGCCGAGGCGCTGTTTACTGCGGGCATTACCGCGCTCGAAGTTGGCACGCCAGCGATGGGCGACGAGGAGCGCCAGCGCATTTTGCAGGTGCGCCGGCATGTGCCCGCCGCAACGCTGATGTCCTGGTGTCGGATGAACCACGACGAGATCCGCCAGAGCGCAGATCTCGGTATGGACTGGGTGGATATCTCCCTGCCCGCTTCGGATAAGCTGCGTCAGTACAAACTTCGCGAACCGCTGCCGCAGTTGCTCGATAAACTGGGTACGCTGATTGCACAAGCGCGGACGCTGGGAATGCAGGTCTGTGTCGGCTGCGAGGATGCCTCACGCGCCAGCGATCAGACGCTGAACCAGATTGCCGATATCGCCCGCGAAGCGGGCGCGAAACGACTGCGTTTCGCCGACACTCTCGGCCTGCTCGATCCCTTTACCACCACCACCCGCATTCAGGCGCTTGGTGAATACTGGCCGGGCGAAATCGAAATGCATGCGCACAACGATCTGGGGCTGGCGACCGCCAATACGCTGGCGGCGGTGCGCGCCGGAGCCACCAGCGTCAACACGACCGTGCTCGGGCTGGGCGAACGCGCAGGTAATGCCGCGCTGGAAACCGTTGCTCTGAGCCTGAGCCGCTGCCTGCAACAGGATTGTGGTGTTGATTTTACGCGCCTGCCGTCCCTGTGCCAGACCGTGGCCGACGCGACACAGCGGGCAATTGACCCGCAGCAACCGCTGGTAGGTTCACAGGTTTTCACCCATGAATCCGGCGTTCATGTCGCCGCGCTACTGCGCGATCGCGAAAGCTATCAGGCGATTGATCCGGCACTGATGGGGCGCGAGTATCGGCTGGTGCTGGGTAAACACTCCGGTCGCCAGGCGGTGGATGGCGTCTTCGCCCGCATGGGGTATCACCTCGATACCCTACAAATCGATCTGCTGCTGCCGGAGATCCGCCGCTTTGCCGAGCGCTGGAAACGCACGCCGAAAGAGGATGAACTGGTGGCAATTTACGATGCGCTGTGCGGGGAATCCGCACACTTTGCGAGGGGCTGACGATGGAGTGGTTTTATCAAATTCCCGGCGTGGATGAGCTCGATACCGCCGAGTCTTTTTTTGAATTCTTTAGCGTGCCATATGACCCGCTGGTGCTGCGCCACTGCTGTCTGCCGGTGCTGCGGGAGTTTCACCAGCGGCTGCGGCAAAACGTACCGCTGCGCAATTTGCTTGAAGAGGCGCCCCGCGCCCCGTGGCTACTGGCGCGCCGGTTGCTGACGGAAAGCTATCAGCACTACCTTCCGGAGCATACCTCATGAGACAAAAATTCGATTTTGGCGAAGAAGTGCGCGTTACCCGCGCCATTCGCAATGACGGCACCATGCGCGGCTTTGCGCGCGGCGACCTGCTGGTTCGTCGCGGCAGTACCGGTTTTGTCCGCGAATGGGGCACATTTTTGATGGATCAGATTATCTATCAGGTGCATTTTCTCGATGATGATTTGGTGGTTGGCTGCCGCGAGCAGGAGCTACTGCCGCTTTCCGTGCCGTGGCACGCCGGGCAGTTTCAGTATGGCGATCGTGTTGCCTGCCGCCACGCGCTGTCGGTAAATGGCGAAGTGGTGATCGCCGCCGGAGAGCACGGCCGTATTGAAGGAACAGACCAGGGCGAAGATGGGGAGAGTTACACCGTCACGTTTTTCGGGCGCTGGTTCCTGGTCCCCGCTGGCGCCATTACCCTGCTGGAGGATGACGCATGACGCCGTGGCAACGCTTCGCCCGACGGCGGCTGGCGATAACACGCTGGCAGTGCGAACCGGAACACATTCCTGCCGATCAACAAACCGCGTTTGACGATGCCTTCGCCCGCCAGTGCCAGCTGGAAAAGGCTGTGGTGGAGGTTGCCGCTGGCACCTCCCTGCCGGATAGCGTGTTGGAGAGTGTCGCAACCTCGCTGGCAAGCTGGCTGGATGGTGGGCATTTTTCTGCTGACGAGCGGCAGACAGTGGTCCGGCATCATGCCCGCATGGAGTGGCAGTTCGCCGAGATTGCCGGGCGCGCCCCTCTGCCGGACGATTTACAGGTGCTGGCCTGGTATCAGCAACATCAGGCGCAGTTTATGCGCCCGCCGCAGCGGCTGACATCTCACCTGTTGCTGACGGTCGATAACGACGATGGCGCAGTGCAGCGCCAGATCCGCCATTTTCATCAGGATATTAGCATCTCGCGTCAATACTTTGCCCGGCTGGCGCAGCGCTACTCCCACTGCCCCAGCGCGTTTGAAGGCGGACGTTTGGGCTGGATAAGCCAGGGGTTGCTCTATCCCGAACTCGACGCCGCGCTGTTTGCGCTGGCGGAAAATGGCCTTAGCCCCCCTATCAAAACCGGCCTCGGCTGGCATCTGTTATGGTGCGAAGCGATCCGTGACGCCGCGCCAATGCCGCAAGAGGAAGCACTGGAAAAAGCACGAAGCTATTTGGTTCGTCAGAACCAGCAGCAGTACCAGCGCACGTGGCTGGCAGCGTTAACCCGCAGCGTGATGGCGGATTAATTTCACCTTCAGAACAAATACCGGTAACAGGCCTTCCTGTCGAACCGGTTATGTTGCCGGGTAACGCGTGTTACCCGGCAACATCACTTACAACAATATCGGTTTAAGCGTTTCCAGCCAGGCATCCAGGCGCTCGTCGGTCAGGTCATACTGATTGTCCTGATCGATCACTAATCCGACAAATTTATCCGCTTCCAGCGCCGATGAGGCATTGAATTCATAGCCTTCATTCGGCCAGTGGCCGACAATCTGCGCGCCGCTGTTTTTCAGCGCGTCATACAGCGGGCGCAGGCCGCTGACAAAGTTATCCGGGTAACCCACCTGGTCGCCAAGACCGAAGAGCGCCACGGTTTTACCGCTCAGGCTGTTGATCTCAAGCTGAGCGACAAACTCTCTCCATGACGCGTCCTCACAACCCGCATCCAGCCCTGGCAGTTGCCCGTCGCCGAGCGTCGGCGTCCCTAACAGCAGTACCGGGTAAGAAAGAAACGTGTCGAGATCGGTACGGTTGATATTCACCGGCACATCGGCCGCTGCACCCAGTTTTTGGTGGATCATTTTGGCAATCTTGCGGGTTTTGCCCGTGTCGGTACCGAAAAAAATTCCAATGTTAGCCATCGCATGCTCCTGTGAGAAAAAGTGTGAATCCGCCCTGAACAGGCAGCTATCACCGAAGATATTGCGAAGGCTGTGCCAGCTTTTTTGCCGGGCAATCGCTGCACTGTATTGGCCCGTTATGCACCAGAGCGGCGCTTTTTTATCCACACTATTGGGCGTTGCCACGCACAGCCAGAGGGCAAAAGGGTAAAAATCGGCGGCAAACAGGGATCTGGATCAATCTTACAGCGAGTAACAAGGACCAAAGGCGCACCCTTTGCATGGTTAATGATTGTCCGTTTATGTTCGGACGAAAGTCGACAGGTGGCACAAATTGTCATAACTGCGACATTCCCATTTTGACCACAGGAGTTTGTGATGACCCTGAATATGATGATGGACGCCGCAGCGCCCGCCGAGATCGCCGGAGCGCTCTCACAACAGCATCCCGGGTTGTTTTTCACCATGGTTGAACAGGCTCCCGTTGCGATTTCCCTGACTGATGCCGATGCCCACATTCTGTATGCCAACCCGGCGTTTTGCCGCCAGTCGGGGTATGAGCTGGAAGAGTTGTTGCAGCAAAACCCGCGCCTGCTCGCCAGTAAACAGACGCCGCGTGAAATCTACCAGGATATGTGGCACACCCTGCTGCAACACCGTCCGTGGCGCGGGCAACTGATCAATCGTCGCCGCGACGGCAGCCTGTTTCTGGTGGAGATCGACATCACCCCACTGTTTAATACGCTCGGCAAACTCGAACATTACCTGGCCATGCAGCGCGACATCAGTACCAGCTACGCGCTGGAACAACGGCTGCGTAATCATATGACGCTGACTGAAGCCGTTTTGAATAATATTCCGGCGGCGGTTGTAGTGGTGGATGAACGCGATCAGGTAGTGATGGATAACCTCGCCTATAAAACTTTTTGCGCCGATTGCGGCGGTAAAGAGCTGCTGACCGAACTCAATTTTTCCGCCCATAAAGCGGAGCTGGCGCAGGGCCTGGTGCTGCCGGTAGCGCTGCGCGGCACAGTACGCTGGTTGTCCATCACCTGCTGGGCGCTGCCGGGCGTCAGTGAGGAAGCGGGCCGCTACTTTATTGATAACGCCGTGCCGCGCACGCTGGTGGTGATCACCGACAATACCCAGCAGCAGCAACAACAGGAACAGGGGCGTCTCGACCGTCTGAAGCAGCAGATAACCAGCGGTAAATTGCTGGCGGCGATCCGCGAATCGCTGGACGCCGCGCTGGTGCAACTCAATTGCCCAATTAATATGCTGGCCGCCGCCCGTCGTTTAAATGGCGACGATCACAGCAATCTGGCGCTGGATGCCGCCTGGCGTGAAGGCGAAGAAGCGATGGCGCGGCTGCAACGGTGCCGTCCGTCGCTGGAGCTGGAATGCCCGGCAGTCTGGCCGCTCCAGCCGTTCCTTGACGATCTGCTCGCTCTGTATCACCTCCGATATAACCAGGGCGAAAACCTGCAAATTGAGCTGGAATCGCCCTATCTGGTGGGCTTTGGTCAGCGAACACAACTGCTTGCCTGCCTGAGCCTGTGGCTCGACAGAACGCTGGATATTGCCGCTGAGCTACGTGATTTCACGGTACAGACTCAGCTTTACGCCCGCGAAGAGAGCGGCTGGCTGTCGTTCTATTTAAACGACAATGTACCGCTGACTCAGGTGCGCTACACCCATTCCCCCGATGCGCTCAATGCCCCCGGTAAAGGCATGGAGCTGCGGCTGATCCAGACGCTGGTCGCCCACCATCGCGGCGCAATTGAATTGACCTCCCGCCCTCAGGGAGGCACCTGCCTGACCCTGCGTTTCCCGTTATTTCACTCTCTGACCGGAGGCTCACTATGACTCAGCGAACGGAGTCGGGTACAACCGTCTGGCGCTTTGACCTCTCCCAGCAGTTTACCGCCATGCAGCGTATCAGCGAGGTGCTAAGCCGGGCGACGGAGGTCGGGCAGACGCTACAGGAAGTGCTGTGCGTGCTGCACAACAATGCCTTTATGCAGCACGGGATGATCTGTCTGTACGACAGCCAACAAGCGATCCTTAACATTGAAGCCCTGCAGGAGGCCGATCAGCAGCTCATTCCAGGCAGTTCGCAGATTCGTTACCGCCCGGGTGAAGGGTTGGTAGGCACGGTGCTGTCGCAGGGGCAATCTCTGGTGCTGCCCTGCGTTTCCGACGACCAGCGTTTTCTCGATCGCCTTGGATTGTATGATTACAGCCTGCCGTTTATCGCCGTGCCGCTGATAGGACCAAACTCGCAGCCTATCGGCGTGCTGGCAGCTCAGCCGATGGCCCGCTACGAGGAGCGGCTGCCAGCCTGCACTCGTTTTCTGGAAACTGTCGCCAATCTGGTGGTGCAAACCGTCCGCCTGATGACGCCGCCCAGCGTCGCGCCCTCACCCCGAGCGGCCGCCGCGCAGATCGCCAGTCAGCGTGGGTGCGCACCGTCGCGATCGTTTGGTTTTGAAAACATGGTCGGTAAAAGCGCGGCCATGCGCCAGACGCTGGAAATTATTCGCCAGGTATCGCGCTGGGACACCACCGTGCTGGTGCGTGGCGAAAGCGGGACCGGTAAAGAGCTGATAGCCAATGCTATCCACCACAATTCACCGCGCGCTGCTGCACCGTTCGTCAAATTCAACTGCGCGGCGCTACCCGACACGCTGCTGGAGAGTGAACTCTTCGGCCATGAAAAAGGTGCGTTTACCGGCGCGGTACGCCAGCGCAAAGGCCGCTTCGAACTGGCGGATGGAGGAACGTTATTTCTTGATGAGATCGGCGAAAGTAGCGCCTCGTTTCAGGCGAAATTGCTGCGTATTTTGCAGGAAGGCGAAATGGAACGCGTCGGCGGTGACGAAACGCTGCGGGTGAATGTACGGATCATTGCCGCCACCAACCGCAATCTGGAAGAGGAAGTGCGGCAGGGGAATTTTCGCGAAGATCTCTACTACCGCCTCAATGTGATGCCCATCTCCCTGCCCCCGCTCCGCGAGCGCCAGGAGGACATTGCCGAGCTGGCGCACTTTCTGGTGCGCAAAATCGCGCAAAACCAGAACCGCACACTGCGCATCAGCGATGGCGCGATCCGTTTGCTGATGAGCTATAGCTGGCCCGGAAACGTGCGTGAACTGGAAAACTGCCTTGAGCGTTCGGCGGTGATGTCGGAAAGCGGGCTGATCGATCGCGACGTGATTTTGTTTCATCACCGTGAAACTCTGCCAAAACCGCCGCAACCCAGCGCACCGCGCGAAGAGAGCTGGCTTGATCAGAATCTCGACGAGCGACAAAGATTGATCGCCGCGCTGGAGAAAGCCGGTTGGGTACAGGCAAAAGCAGCACGCCTGCTGGGAATGACCCCGCGCCAGGTGGCTTACCGTATTCAGACGATGGACATCACCATGCCGCGAATGTAGCGCTGTATTTTGTGACATTCAGCACATTGTCGGCCAAACGCCACAAACTCGACAAACAGACGATGACACGCTGAATTTAAAACATTAATTTTCAGTAAGTTACAATGATGGCAAGCGGTACAGGTTTTGCAACAGGAGGTTATGACCACACAACCAAGGTACGCCCATGACTTCCTGCACATCCGCCGCTGGCGGTTCACGCTGTCACACCGGGCAGCGTGAACCTTTATCTGATGTCGTTGCCGGTAAGGTGGCGTCGCACCCCTGCTACTCGCAAAACGGCCATCATCGTTATGCCCGTATGCATCTGCCGGTCGCGCCTGCCTGTAACCTGCAATGCAACTATTGCAACCGCAAATTTGATTGCAGTAATGAATCGCGCCCCGGCGTCTCGTCGTCGCTGCTGACGCCGGAACAGGCGGTAGCCAAAGTGCGCCATGTGGCTGCGGCGATCCCGCAATTGTCGGTGGTGGGCATCGCCGGGCCTGGCGACCCGCTGGCCAATATTCAACGCACATTCACCACCCTGGAAATGGTGCGCGAACAGCTCCCCGACCTGAAACTTTGCCTCTCCACCAACGGGCTGATGCTACCGGATGCGGTAGAGAGACTGGTGAATGTTGGCGTTGACCATGTCACGGTGACGATCAATACGCTGGATGCCGATATCGCGGCGCAAATCTACGCCTGGCTGTGGCTCGACGGTGAACGTTACAGCGGACGTGAAGCCGGTGAGATCCTGATTGCCCGCCAGCTTGAAGGCGTGCGTCGCCTGACAGCCAAAGGCGTGTTGGTGAAGATCAACTCGGTATTGATCCCCGGCATCAACGATGGCGTTCTGATCGATGTCAGCCGCGAACTGCGTGCCAGCGGCGCCTTTATTCACAATATTATGCCGCTGATCGCCCGCCCGGAGCACGGTACGGTGTTCGGTCTGAACGGACAGCCGGAGCCTGATGCGCAGATGGTAGCCCAGGTGCGTGAGCGTTGCGGCGAGGTGATGCCGCAGATGACGCACTGCCAGCAGTGCCGCGCTGACGCGATCGGTATGCTCGGCGAAGATCGCAGCCAGCAGTTTTCCCTGACGCCGGTTGAAGAGTTACCGCAGCCGTGGTTGCCAACGCTTTACCACCGGGCGCAGTTGCATGCCAGCATTGCCACGCGCGGCGAATCGGAAGAACCGGACGCCTGTCTGGTGGCGGTCGCCTCCACGCGTGGCGATGCGATTGATTGCCACTTTGGTCATGCCGATCGCTTTAGCATATACAGCCTGTCGGCGGCGGGTGCGGTGCTGGTCAACGAACGCTTTACGCCGAAATTTTGTCAGGGAAGCGACAACTGCGAACCGCAGGACAGCGACGCGCGGATGGACGCGGTTCTGGATCTGCTGGCCGATGT
Source organism: Enterobacter sp. Li2LvB3 (assembly GCF_056156645.1). Taxonomy (NCBI): domain Bacteria; kingdom Pseudomonadati; phylum Pseudomonadota; class Gammaproteobacteria; order Enterobacterales; family Enterobacteriaceae; genus Enterobacter; species Enterobacter sp. Li2LvB3. The sequence continues at coordinate 240,379 of NZ_JBSICG010000002.1, forward strand.
GAAAGCCGTATTTTGCGCCCGTATCGGCTACGGGCCGTGGCAGAAACTGGAAGCGCGCGGCATTCAACCCTGCGTCGATCACGCCTGGGAGCCGGTTAACGAGGCGCTGACCAGCTGGTGGCAGCAGTGGCGGAAAAAGGTGCAGTCCGATCCCGCGTCAATGGGGGTGGCATAATGCCTGTTCACGACTGGCTGCGGCGTTTGCTGTGGCTCTATGCGCACGGAGAAGGCTGTTATCCGCTGATGATGGGCTTGCAGGTGACCGAATGGCATGCCCTGCAGGCGCAGTTCGATCCCCCCACGCAGCCGATGCCCGCCGATTGTTTGCTGCGCCAAAAACTGATGAGCGAGCTGAATGCCACCCGTAGCGACGAACAGCAACAACTGGCGCAGTGGCTGGCGGGCTATATGGTGTCAGGCGCGGCACCGATGCACAACATTATCGCCAGTGCTTCGCTGGCGTTTAACCACCTGTGGCAGGATCTGGGGTTAAGTTCGCGTCAGGAGTTGCGCGAGTTAATGAGTGACTGTTTTCCTCTGCTGGTAGAAATGAACAGTGAAAATATGCGCTGGAAAAAGTTTTTTTATCGTCAGCGCTGCCTGCATTCTGCTGGGGAGCTTATTTGCCGCTCCCCAAGTTGCGACGCCTGCTGCGAACGCGAAATCTGTTTTTCAGATTCCTGAAATATATGTTTCACGAAACCCAGGTTGCAAAGAGATATGAGTGGACATCTATCGAGGTCTGAATTTAATTCGCCGTCTCATGAGAATATATAAACCCATAAAAACCAAGCAGTTACGTTGTTTTTATCCATTTCATGGGGTCTCAACTCATCCCGGAACAACGCTGTCAAAAATGAGTACATGGATGAGTAAAAACAGCGTAATAGTTAAACAAGAAATGGTTATGCTCACTGAGAATTAATATCGCATTGCCAAACCAAAAGAGAAGTTGTGACCTGTTCGGCGGAAAATCGCTTCTTCATGGGGATGTCCTCATGTGACTTATGGAGACATTTCTAACACCGGGGTGTACTAATCAATGGCGAGAAGGTCAGAATACTGGCATACGAGTATAATGGCCAGGTACAAACAGAGGAGTTAGTTAATCATTACTGGGAAAATGCTCAAACGAAAATGCGTTTTAATTGACCGGTACAACGTGAGCTGGTACAAAAAAAATTAATTTATAAATCAGTAAGCCGTATCGTTAGGATATCATCCTGTGTATGTTGTCTTCGACGATTTACAGCGTTCAGGTAGCCTATGAATGAGCCTTTGTTTCCTACCGCCGTTATTGTGGATGACCATCCCCTGGCGCGCATGGCCATACGTGGCGTGTTGGAAAAACAACACATTATCATTATCAAAGAGTTTGAGCGTGGGGATGTGGCCCTAAAGGAGTTGACGAAAACAGCGGTGGATATCATCGTTGTAGATGTCGAAATCCCCGGCATAAATGGCGTTGAGCTCGTGGAGAAACTCAGGGCGCAGCGTTTTACCGGTGTGTTAATCGTAGTATCTGCAAAAAACGATCGATATTACAGTAAACGCTGTGCGCAAGCTGGCGCGAATGCTTTTATTAGTAAAAAACAGGATATGGAAAATATTCTTGCAGCGATTAATGCGGCGCAAAATGGTTATAGCTACTTTCCTTTTTTCCTGGAAGAACCGTCTGCGACACTCACGGATAACCAGCGTCTTGAATCTCTCTCCGCACAGGAGATGAAAGTAATGAACTATATGCTGAGCGGCCTTGATAATACACAGATCGGCGAAGCGATGTATATTAGCAGTAAAACGGTAAGCACCTATAAAACAAGATTAATGGAAAAATTAGGCTGCAAATCGTTAGTCGAACTCCTCTCTTTTGCCCATCAGAATAAGCTGACCTGAACATGGATCTACGGCTTGTAATACTCCTACTCCTCTGGGTTTTCAGCGGATGTACTGCTTATGCTCAGAATACCCCCTCCATTGAGCTGGAGCTGTCGGGATATAGTTACATTACGCCGGTACCGGTTTACTTGAGCGAGGATGACAAACGCTGGTTGTTGCAGAAAAGAGTGCTACGCGTCGGGGTTTATCAACCGGAACAGGCTCCGTTGGTGCAAACCACGCTCAGCGGGCGCTACAGGGGGATGAATGCTGACTATCTGATGCTAATTCATTACTCGCTAAATATCCGCATCGCCGTGTTGAGCTATAAAAATCGCGCTGATGCGATCCGCGCACTGCGTGCGGGTGAGATTGACACGGTGTTGACCGGTCTTGATACGTTTCCGTTTGCTGAGGAGGGTATTCAGCTCTCGGAGCCTCTGGTGCATTCCTGGCCCGTGCTGGTGACCTCGCTCTCTAACGTTATGAGTCCCTTGCAAAGTCCGCGAACTAGTCGCATTGCTGTTGTTGAGGGCTATCCTGGCGCTGATTTCATCCATGAGGCGTTTCCGAATGCCGAAATAGCCAATTACGCCAGTTATCAGGAGGCGCTGAACTCCGTTATTACCGGGCAGAATAGATGGTTTATGGGGGATTCGCTGACCACAAGCACCTGGCTTTCCCAGGAGTTCAGCCAGGCATTGAGTACGGTTAAATACTGGCCTTCGCCGCAGAAAATGAGCCACTTTTTATTCTTACCGGCACAAGACCGCTTGCTGAACATCATTAATAGCACCGTCAATGCAATAGATGAAAATCAGCATGGACAAATTGCGCAGTCGATGATCGACAAAGGCAATCTCTCTTTTTTGCTCAAACCGCTCAATCTGACGCCTCGTGAAAAACAGTGGCTAAAAAAACATAAAACGCTGCGGGTAATTATTAATCCGTGGTTTGCGCCTTACACCATGGCCGACAATAATCAGGAAGTACGGGGGATTGTAGGGGATATTCTTAATCTGATTAGTCTGCAAACCGGCCTGCAATACGAAACAGTTGTCGTCAACTCGCGTGAAGATATGCTTTCGGAGATGAAAAAGGGCAACTGGCATATTGTACAGGCAGCCGCCTATGATTTGAGCCTCCAAAACGCCCTCACCTTCACTCATCCTTTTATTACTACCCAGTTTGTCACCGTTGTCAGAAAAGAGGACGCTCAGGCGATAGGGTTAAAGGCAGGGGCTCGCGTGGCGATAAGCGCGGATCATCCGCTACTGATGCAAATGAAAGCCCGTCATCCGGATATCCATTGGCAAGAAGTAGAAAACTCCAGCGTGGCATTAAATCTTGTTGCAACGGGGAAAGTGGACGCGGCGATCTCTAATCAGCTGACGGCCCGCTACCTCAGCGAACATTATTATCCCGATAGGCTGGCATGGCTCCCGTTACCGGAAGTGCAACCAGCGGCAATCAGTTTTGCTGTTCCCCGCTCAGAGCCTGAATTAAGGCAGATCCTTGATAAGGCTCTTGACGATATCCCCCAGAAGGAAGTTTTACAGATTGTCGGTAAATGGGTACGTCTGCCGGACGTCCAAATAGATACCTGGGAGTTGTATAACCGGCCCTTCTACCTGGTAGCGACCCTCGCTACGCTGCTGGTGGTCAGCACCTTACTCTGGGTGCTCTACCTGGTACGGCAGGCACGTAGAAGAAAAGAGTCGCAGCGTTTATTGGTGATAGAAAAGAACAAGGCGCAGAAAGCGAATGAAGAGAAACGAAACTTCCTCTCTCATATGAGCCACGAGATCCGCACCCCAGTAAGTGCCATTGTGGGATTTCTGGAACTGCTGCAAAACTCAACGACAAACCTCAGCCCTGAAGATAAAACCTCGGTCGATCATGCCGTAATAGCTTCGCGCTCACTCTTGAAACTAATTGGTGAGATCCTCGATCTGGAGAAGATTGAGTCCGGTTTGCAGGAAGTGATGCCGAAGTGGGTGCATGTTGATGCGATGATCAAAGAAAAAGTACTACTTTTTACCGCGCTTGCCGGGCAGAAAGGGATAGGACTGCGCTATAACTCGCATCTGGATCCAAAAGAAGCTATGCAGCTAGATCCACAGATGTTGGGACAGGTACTGATTAATCTTATCGGCAATGCGGTGAAATTTACCCGTCATGGACACGTTCAGATCTCGGCGAAGAAGCTGAATCAGATACTGGTAATATCTGTAAACGACACGGGACCCGGCATCAGCGGCGAAGAACAAAAGTCGCTTTTTATGCCCTTCAGTCAGGGGAAAATGGGGGAATTTCATCGCGGATCAGGGCTAGGATTGGCTATTGCAAAAGCATTGATGAAGCAGATGGGGGGCACGATAGATCTGCAAAGTGAACTTAATCAGGGAACCAGCGTGACGCTGAGCCTGCCAGTGCAAATTTCATATGATGCACTCGCTGAAGTCCTTGAAACCGACCCCTCACCGCCTCCGTTTATTGGCAAAGCGTTGCGAGTATTAATTGCCGACGATCACCCTTCCAGTCGTCTACTGTTGAAACGTCAGCTCGACTCACTGGGAATTACTGTGGATGAAGCGGAAAACGGCGAAGAGGCATTACACTATCTTCATCAGGACCGTTACGATTTATTGATTACCGACCTTAACATGCCCGTGATGGACGGTATTGCGCTTACCCGTGAGGTGAGAAGATTTGAGAGCGACCTTCCCATCTGGGGTCTGACCGCTACAGCGCAGCAGCATGAGCGTGAGCGCTGCCTTGCGGCGGGAATGAACGATTGTCTATTTAAGCCAATTACTCTCGCGCAGATCTCTAGCCTGCTAGCCGGAGTAGGCCAGACGAATGGAGCTGTGTTCGATGAGAAGCGTCTGGCGGTGCTGGCGCAAGGCAATCGGGGGCTTATGCTCGCGGCACTGCATGATGCGCAGCGTGAAAATCGACACGATTTAGAAGCAGCCAGAGCAGCCGCACGTGACGAAGATTATCCATCAGTGAAATATCATATTCATCGCCTTAACGGTACAGCCCAATTGCTGGGGATTAATGAACTCATCACTGTTGCCCATATGCTAGAAGAACGATTGCCTGACGCTGTTTCTGCGGCGGAACTGCTCGACTTTTTGAACCGCATCGAAAGCTCGCTCAATAAGCTGGACCAATCCATTGAACAATTTCAACAATAACCCCTTTTCCTACATATGTAGGCACTTGATGACAGAATAATAAGCCCTCGCTGATGTTGATCTACTGTTAACCAGGTAAAATTAGCCCTGTTCCGGTGCAGTATCTTTTGTTAAGTGACAATAGAATATTGCCTAAGAAAAATCTAAATTGATGGTTATTACAAGTTTTGGCTATCAAACAACCATAGATCATTAAGTTGCACCTATGTTTCATGGTAGCTTTAAATTCCATATTTTTATTTTTAACTGGTGCTTTAATTCGTTTTCACCGGCTTTTTATGGATTAATGTTCTTTTAATTCTGAAAAGATAGTAGAAACGATCGTTTTTAACCTCTGGTCTGAAATCCATTACTTTTGTGCTGTTATAAACATATAATTTCTGTAAATTTCACACTGAAACATGAGAGGGATTACTGACGCTAAATAATAAAGAGGATTATGCCTGGAAGGTAATTTTATGGATTTGTCAGGTTCCATTTTTTCTGATGATTATTTTTTTATCATCGGCATGAGTGAGTTGTTAACGCCGGAGTTGATTGATGAAAATTATTGTATTATAGACATTGAAACGATATGCATATCCGAGGTGCGCAAAAACATAATACCAGGGAAAAAAGTTATTCTTTTTATCAGCAACGATCTTGACTACTATGCCTTAAAGCATATGCCTGACTTTGTCTTTATTGACAAGAAGTGTCGACTGAATGAAATTCTCTCCTGTTTGCTGGTAAAGAACTCACAATATAATTACAGAGTGAAATATTCACTTTCTCAGCGTGAGGAAGAGGTGCTCTCTTGTATGCAAAAAGGGCTGGATGTCAAAGAGATTAGCCAGCAATTAGGCATGACAATAAAAACGTTTTATGCACATCGTCGCAGTCTGATTTTTAAACTACAGCAAGGTAATCGTGTTGCGCTGTATCAGAACATTGCGCGCAGTGAGCTCTATAAACAGAGCTCTTATGAATATGAGTGATTAATATGCTTTATTAGAAATGGTTTTATGAATGTAACATTCACATGGCTTTTTTAGAGTTTCACATTTGTTTTCTTAAAATTTAATTAACTATATGGGATTTATATATGAAAAAGATTGCACTGATTTCTGCTCTTGTGTCTCTGTCTGTTTTTCAGGCTGTAAATGCTGCTGATGGGGTAATTAATTTTACCGGCACTATCACGGGAACGGCATGCGTGGTCGACACAACGTCTATCGCTCAACCTGTTGAACTCGGCACCATTTCAACCGCAGCCTTTGCCGGAGGTAATAGCGCTACGGCGGCGGCGAAACGTTTTAACATTGTGCTGAAATCCTGCCCGGCCAGTATTTCCAGCGCCAGTATTCGCTTTGATGGCACGACCAACACCACGAATCCCTCCATTCTGGCACTGAGCAACGGGCAAACTGCAACTAACGTCGGGGTTGCTCTCTATGAGCAGGACAGTACGACGCTGATTCCGGTTGGTTCCTCCTCAGCAAGGGTGAATCTGTTGGAAGATGTGAATAACACGCTGACTTACTTTGCTAAATATATGGCAACGGGAGTCGTTGGTGCAGGAACAGCAAACTCTTCGACATCATTTACCGTGACTTACCAGTAAAAGTAGGGCCATTTGTGGCCCTTGTTATTCTCTCAGGACCTCTTCATGTTACAGAATGTATTTAAAAAAATCGCCGTGAGTTTATTCCTTATCTCTACCGCGGCAATCAGTGGTGTGGAAATAGGCGGCACCCGACTTATTTATAATGGTAGCGGTAGTCAGTCGGCAATCAGCGTGAGTAACCCGGACAATACACCATATCTAATTCAGTCATGGGTAAGTAACAATGAAAACAGTGACGATGGTGATAGCCCATTTATTACCACGCCGCCTTTATTTAAACTAAATCCACATGCACAGAATTCGGTTCGCGTAATGTTAATCGGTAATTCTGTGCCTCAGGATCGGGAAAGCGTGTATTGGCTAAATATTAAATCAATACCGTCATCATCGGCGGATGCTAAAAACGAGTTGCTGATTGCGGTAAAGAGTAAAATGAAGATTTTTTATCGCCCTGCGGGCCTAAAAGGAGATCCTTCACTGGCATATCAACAATTAACTTTTTCAGTCGCTGATGGGAAACTGAATGTGCATAATCCGTCACCTTACAGCGTGTCGCTTTATCATGTGAAAGTGAATGGAAAAGAATTAGCTAAACCTCCAATGGTTTTACCATTTCAAACCGTATCGCTATCTCAGTCGGCGTTAACTGGTGGTGAAATATCATGGCGTGCGATCAATGATTTCGGAGGTATCACGGCTGAACATAAATTTAATTTTTAGGTTAATCATCCATGTCTCAGGTCAATGTGGTGTCAGGTTTTGCGAAAACAACTCAGTTATCTTTGATTATTTTTTTGTGTTTACGCGTTCAACCAGGGTTGGCTGAGGATTATTTCTCGCCAGACTTTATTGAAACTCGCGGAAATATTCCACGAGAAATTGACATCTCCCTTTTTAGCAAAGCCAACGGGCAGGTTCCCGGAGTCTACCATGTAGAAATTTATCTTAATGGTAGCTACGTGGAAACACGCGATATCTCATTCGTCGGGAATGAAAGTGCCTTATCACCGACTCTGAAACGGGAAGATTTTACGCGCTGGGGAGTAAAACCCAACGCACAGCCCGGCTGGATGGATATGGGTGAATCGGCGACGATCGACAATATCAGCGAGCTCCTGCCGGGGAGTCAGATCCATTTTCAGTTTGACGGCATGCGGCTTGAAATCTCGGTTCCGCAGGAGTATCTGCGGCGAGATCCTCAGGGTTCTGTATCGCCGGAGCAGTGGGATGACGGATTGAATATGCTGTTTGTAAATTACAACTTTTCAGCTGCGAATAACCGTGGTGATACCGCATCGCACAACGACAGTTATTTAAATCTGCGTAACGGTATCAATGCAGGTCCCTGGCGGCTCCGTAATTATTCAACTTATAACAACAGCAATGGAATGAGCCGCTGGAACACAATTAGCACCTCGCTTGAGAGAGATATCAAGTTGCTGAAAAGCCAGTTTAGCGTTGGCGATGGTTATACCCAGGCTGGAGTCTTCGACAGCGTGAATTTCCGTGGTGTGCAGCTTTATTCAGATGACTCGATGCTGCCAGAAAGCGTACGCGGGTTTGCACCTGTGGTTCGCGGTATCGCGCAGAGCAACGCTCAGGTGACCATACGTCAGGCCGGGAATATTATCTGGCAGTCATATGTTCCCCCGGGACCTTTTATGATCGACGATCTTTATCCCACCGCCGCCAGCGGCGATCTCGAAGTTTCGGTTCGTGAAGCGGACGGCTCCGTGCATCAGTTTATCCAGCCGTTTTCTGCGGTACCGGTGATGCAGCGCGAAGGTCAATTCAGGTATGCGCTAGCTGCGGGGAAATATCGCGCGGCAAGCTACCAGGATAAGGAACCGATATTCCTGCAAAGCACCCTGGGCTACGGCTTGCCGTGGGATACAACGGTGTATGGCGGGATAATAGTTTCTGAAGATTACTGGTCCGGCGCATTGGGTATAGGTAAGGGATTTGGGGATATTGGTTCGCTCTCTTTTGACACCACGTTTGCTCGTTCGCAGTTGCCTGAAAAGACGCAAGAAGGTGTTTCGCTACGCGCGCAGTATGCCAAAGATTTCGCGACGACGGGAACGTCTTTGAATTTGACCGGTTATCGTTATTCTTCATCGGGCTTTCGCGATTTTCAGGAAGCAAACGGAGATGTGAATCCGTTTCGTATTGCAAACGATGAGATGCAGCTTGATGACAATTGGCGCTATCAGCGAAATAAACGCAGTAAGGCCCAGATAACACTGAATCAACGGCTTAGCGACTGGGGCAACCTGAATCTCTCAGCCTGGCAGCAGGATTACTGGGGAGGCGATAGCGAGCGTAGCGTTAACGTGGGATACAACACCAGCGTTAACAATATTAATTACGGCCTGAACTACAGCTACTCAAAGGGGCCATGGCGCAATGAAAACGATCATATCGTCGCTTTAACGATGCAGATCCCGCTATCGCGTTTTTTGCCAAACAGTTGGATGACCGTTTCTGCTAACGGCAACAAAAAAGGCGATAGCGTTTCACAGATGGGATTATCCGGTTCTGCGCTGGAAGATAAAAAACTGAGCTGGAACGTGCAGCAAGGTTATAACAGCAAAGGCTCCGACGCGATGGGCAGCGCTTCCGCCAATTATAAAGGCAACCACGGGGAGTATCAGCTGGGCTATAGCTATTCCCGTGATAACCGCCAGTTTTCCGTTGGCGCGATGGGCGGATTGGTGGTTCATCCATACGGCATCGCCGCGACTCAGCCTCTTGGCGAGACCCTGGCGTTGGTGAAAGCGGATAACGCTGCCGGAGTGAAAGTGGCAAACAATAGCGGTATTTACACCGACAGCAAAGGTTTTGCGGTGGTGCCGTACGTTACGCCATATCGACAGAACAACCTGTCGCTGGATACCGCAACGCTGAATAACAATACCGATGTGCTCAATGATACGCGAACGGTAGTACCAACAAAAGGTGCTTTGGCGCTAGCGGATTACCCCACCGTAACGGGTTACAAAGTCTTGCTGCAATTGACTGGAAGTGAGATCCCGTTCGGGGCAACGGCCATTATTAAAAATCGAGATAACGTGGCGAATGGCATTGTGGACGATCACAACAGGGTCTGGCTAAACGGCGCGCCAGAAAAAGGTACCGTTGAGGTTCGCTGGGGTGGCCAAAGCTGCAGTGCGACCTATCAGATAACACAGACCTCTGACAAAACGCACAACGTTACTGCGCAATGTCATTGAGCCGGAGAGAAAGAAAAATGAAACCTATTTTAACTGCCCTGATTTTTGCTGCACTGGGGATGTTTTCTCGTACGGTCCTTGCCTGGGATTGCACAACAACAACACCGTCAACCGCTGTCTCGCCACAGAATATTACGATATCGCGCAATCTTCCTGTAGGCGCGGTTATCGGGACACAGCTCGTGACACCAACGATCAATGCGTTTAGTTGTTTCAATTCAGATCAGGGCGTGATCTCTAATCAGGTTTTCGGCGTGATGGCGAACGGCACATTTGATTCGATGGTGAACGGCCGGCGAGTGTATAAAACCAATGTCGCCGGTATTGGTTATGCCATCTCGGGTTCCACGACAAAATGTGCTGGCGGCAACGCAGCAGTAACCGGAAGTAATACTATTCGGGGCGATCTCAATACCGCTAAGCTCTGTGAGAACACGAGTGGAATGGTCAGCCCGACATTGAATGGCTCCGTGACAGTCACGTTTTATAAAACCGCAACGGAAACGGGATCCGGAACGATAACTGCGAAAACGGTAGGTGCGCTGGTTTTGCTGAACAACTCGCTGCTGTGGCAATCCCCCGACGCTGATGTCAGTATCAATGCGTTCACGGTAACGACCCCGGCCTGTAATCTAACCACGACATCAATACCTGTTGATATGAGAGAGGTGGATAAAAACGCATTTAGCGGCAAGGGTTCCACGCCCGGGGATGCATATACCCAATCGTTCAGCCTGCCAATGGCCTGCAACGCCGGAACAAAGGTTAGCGTGAAAATGGAGGGGAGTATTTTTGATGCCAGCAGAGGGGTAATCAATACTACCAGCGGCAATAACGCAGCGACTGGCGTGGGGATACAGCTGCTTTATAACAATCTGCCGATGGCGTTGGGTTCCGATATCGCCGTTGGGACCTCCGCAACAGGCGGTAGTTTCAGCGTACCGCTAAAGGCGCGCTATTATCAGACCGGAGATACGATCACTACTGGTACTGCTAACGGCGTGCTGTCATTTACCATGACGTATCAATAGCAATATTAACGCCAGAGGAAATCAGGGGTCTCAGCGGGTCACGCCGGAAATTAGCATCAGCAGTGGCTTATTATTATTTACGTCTTTGCCTAAAGATGTAGTTGCCTTCTGATAATTACAGACCGATGGGGGGCATTATTTATCAAATAAATTTCATTTACGACTTTCATTTCGAATGAAAACATCTGGAGCCGTATGCGTTACCATAATAGACTTATTATTTGCATAGTACTTTTTTTTATTCTCTGTGCAGTCGGTTCGGGTTTTCTTTTTTATCAATTTTTGATAAATCAAAAAAAACATACCCTGGGCCATCTCCAGACTATCGTTGCTGAACTGGACAGCATTATTAGCAATGCCAAAATAGCCGGTGATCGTGCGACAGGCCTACTCAATGGTCAATGCAGTAAAAAAGTTCAGACTGAAATACGTAAGCTGGTTGCTACGATACCGGATGTAACAACCATTAATTTACTGCACGGGAAACACCTTTATTGTTCTTCAATTTTTGGCGGTGTGAAATTCGCATCCGATGCACATTCGCCCCCGGCTAAATCACTCTTTTTGATGAGCGACAACTCCGTCAAGCCTTCTAAATCACTGTTGGTCTACCACGCGCTCCGTGGAGAAAGCAGTGTCATGGTAGGCCTGGATAATTATTATGTCCAAAATGAACTTAAAAAATATCGCGAAAGTTACTCTTATATCATGACGGTGAATGGTGTTTCACTGGATGCTAATGGAAATATTTTCACAAATCTGTTACCAGAAGATCAGATCACATATTCTTCCACACAATTTAAATATAGTGTCAGTGCGCTACCATTAGCACCACTTGATTTTGTCACTTTCTGGCAGAATGAGCATGACAGACTCTTAATAACCTTTTTAATTCCTGGGATATTCTCTGTATTATTTTTCAAATACCTTATCCATCGTCAATCTATGTTTTTTATGTTACGAGAGGCGATCGATAATAACCAGCTAAAGCCTTTCATCCAACCGATTGTAGAGGCTCGCAGCGGCAATATTGTTGCAGGTGAGATTTTGATGAGGTGGCAGCACCCTAAATGGGGTAATATTTCGCCGGATCGGTTTATTCCTCTGGCTGAAAAAAATGGGCTGATAAGCCGCATCACCGAATTAGGCATCCAATCGGTAATTCGAAGCTTTGAGTCGCTGGATTTGAAATCGCTTCCATTAACGACGTTATTTTTCAACGTCTCGGCTGCGGATTTTACAGACCATGGCCTGTTAAACGCATGTCATTCGTTCAGGGATAAAACGGTGGATACGGCATTACGTATTGGGCTAGAGATTACCGAAAGAGTCGCCATTGAAGATTCCGAGTTCGTCAGAGAAATTTGTCAGCAACTTGATATGCTGGGGGTGACTCTGTCGGCAGATGATTTTGGTACAGGCCACTGCAACTATAAGCTGTTGATGCAGCTTCGCCCACGCTACATCAAGATTGATAAACATTTTACCCAAGAAATTGAAACAGACGAGGGCAAAGAGGCCATCGTCCGCAATATCATCGCTATTGCAAAAGACAGGGGCTGCCTGACCATTGCAGAAGGAGTGGAAAGCGCCTCGCAGCGAGAGAAACTGGTCGCAATGGGGGTCAGTTTTTTACAGGGTTACTTCTTTTCCAGACCCATTGAGGCCGCAGTTTTCTTTGACAAGTTGCAGCACTCAACCCTGTGAAAAGAAGGAATGACCAGCGTGACGATACTTAAATCCCGCAGTCACAGGTCATTTCGCTGCCACAGTTCATTGGAAATAACATCATTACCAAACCGGGCAAGTGCGAGTGAAACCGACTGAAAATACGGCTTTCCATTGCAGAATGGGAAATACCATTAATAAGCACGGTCTGGTGAACTTTTATTATGTCAGACTGTAAGATTTCAGCGCCGACATTGAAATATAATTAACATATTCCCCTGCACATAATAATTCCTGCAGAGAAATCGCCATCGCTCTCTTTTCGGGCTTTCGGAACAGAGCCATTTTGTCATCCCCTGACTTTATCGCTTAACGCTGATTTTATTCATATTTCACCCCGACTGCAGAAAGGGATTTTGCGCGCTGAATACGACTCTGAAATCCGCTGTAAAGTGCAAATAGGTTAAATTTAATAAGTGATAGATAACATTTATTATGAAGATGATAAATTCCTGTTATAATTTCTTTAAATCAAAGGCATTGATTTTGTTAACCGCTGCAAACGGTGTGTTTTAAATGAAATTTATCATCGGTTATGTAATGAGTTACACAACGATTATTCATTGCTTCTGTTTATTACCCCAATCCACTGCCTTAGTGGCCCTCTTAATTAACCACAATTTATTTATGGTTAACCTGGCCGCGCTTTGTCATGACCAGAATAGTCAGGAGTTCGCATGAATAAGAAAAGACGTTCAGTTCCCGGGATCAGACATTATGACGGGCCTGCCGGTGGCTGGGGTGCCTTAAAAGCAACAGCAATAGCCGTACGCACGCAGATGGATGCGCTGGACGCTCCCGTCACGTTGCTGCGCACCAACCAGCCCGATGGATTTGACTGCCCGGGCTGCGCATGGCCGGATAAAGAGCACAAATCCACGTTCCAGTTCTGTGAAAACGGCGCAAAAGCCGTGACGTGGGAAGCCACCAGTAAGCGCGTCACCCCGGAATTCCTGGCGAAAAACACTGTCACCTCCCTGCTGGCAAAATCCGATTACGAACTTGAAGGCTATGGTCGTCTGACCCGCCCGCTGCGTTACGACCGGGCAAGCGACACGTTCCGCCCTGTTGAGTGGGAAGACGCCTTCGAGCGGATCGGCGAAGTCCTGCGCGGGCTTGAGCCAGACCAGGTTGAGTTTTATACCTCTGGCAGAGCATCGAACGAAGCGGCTTATCTGTTCCAGCTGTTTGCCCGTGAATACGGTACGAACAACTTTCCTGATTGTTCCAACATGTGCCATGAAGCCACCAGCGTCGGCTTACCGCGCTCAATCGGTATCGGGAAAGGCACCGTTTCACTGGATGATTTCGACAAAACAGAACTGGTTATCTCCATTGGTCACAACCCGGGCACAAACCACCCGCGCATGATGGGTACGCTTCACGAACTGGCGCGCCGCAATGTGCCGATTATCGTCTTTAACCCGCTGCGTGAAAGAGCCCTTGAACGTTTCGCCGACCCACAAAGCGTCATTGAAATGGCCACCTACAGCTCCACCGATATTGCATCGACTTATTTCCAGGTGAAAGCAGGTGGCGATGCCGCGGCATTAAAAGGGATCGCCAAACATCTTCTGCACATGGAACAGGAACGCGGTGGCGTGCTGGATAGTGAATTTATTGCCGAACACACCCAGGGGTTTTCTGCTTTTGCTGACGATATCGCGCAAACCTCCTGGGAGGCCATTGAGCGCGAGTCCGGGTTAACGCCGGACGCGTTGAAAAGCGTGGCTGAAGCCTACGCGAAATCGAACGCCACCATTATCACCTACGGTATGGGGATCACCCAGCACAACAAAGGTACGGCGAACGTGCGGCTGATTGCCGATGTGCTGTTAATGCGCGGCAATATTGGCAAACCCGGCGCGGGGATCTGTCCGCTTCGTGGCCACTCTAACGTGCAGGGCAACCGCACAGTGGGGATCACCGAGAAACCTACGGCAGCGTTTATTGAACGCCTTAAGGACGTTTTCGGCTTCGACGCGCCAGCCAAACATGGCCACGATGCCGTGCAGGCCACGCAGGCGATGATCGACGGCCATGCAAAAGCCCTTATCTGCCTCGGCGGTAACTTTGCGGTTGCGATGCCCGATCACGAGAATGGATTCCCGGCGATGCATACTCTGGATTTGAGTGTGCACGTGGGCACCAAACTGAACCGTACTCACCTGCTGGTAGGCAAAGAAACCTATATCCTGCCGTGCCTTGGCCGTACCGAGCTGGATATGCAGCAGACGGGGCGTCAGTCCATTACCGTAGAAGATTCCATGTCGATGGTTCATGCCTCCTCCGGTAAGCTGAAACCCGCCTCCCCGCTGATTCGCGCTGAACCGGCAATCGTTGCGGGTATGGCCCGCGCAACGCTGAAACAGACCAAAGTAAACTGGATGGAACTGGTGGCGGACTACGATCTGATCCGTGAGTTAATCGAGCAAACCATCCCCGGTTTTGACAACTATAACGACCGCATTCGTGTGCCGGGCGGCTTCCGGATGCCGCTGCCGCCAATCCAGCGCATCTGGCCTACCGCTACCGGTAAAGCAATGTTCTCGGTGTTCGATGGCGTGGATGAGAATGCCAAAGGCGAAGGCGACAACGTTCTGCGCCTGATTACGCTTCGCAGCCACGACCAGTACAACACCACCATCTATGCGCTGGACGATCGCTATCGCGGCGTCTTTGGCCGCCGGGATATTCTGTTTATGAATGAAGGCGATATGGATAGTCTGGGTCTGGAGCACGGCGATCGCGTGGATATCGAAACCGCGCTGGCGGGGAGTGTTCAGCGCCTGGAAGATATTACCGTAGTAGCCTACAGCATTGCTTCGGGTTCCGTTGGCGCATACTACCCGGAAGCTAACGTGCTGGTCCCGCTTAACTATCTCGATAAAGACAGTGGTACTCCGTCCTATAAGTCCGTGCCTGTTCGCGTGACCCTGCGTTCAAAAGAAATCCGGATGCTCTGATCTCAATCCCCTTTATTCAACGCTCCGGCAATGAATAAGGGGGATTTCTCAATTCCTTCCGCATTTATGTAATACTCGTAGCACCTGCCCGATCAGAGAAAAATAATGGACATAAAACAATTAAAATATTTGATCGCCCTGGATCAAACCCGTCACTTTGGTAAGGCGGCATCGCAATGCAATATCACTCAGCCGACGCTTTCCATGCGTATTCGCAGCCTGGAAGAGGAACTGGGTCTGGTATTGATCGTCCGTGGGCAACGCTTTGAGGGCTTTACGCCTGAGGGAGAACGGATCCTGGCCTGGGCGCGCGCCCTGCTTGCCGCACACGATGGGCTTCAGGCGGAGGCCGCCCTGTGCAAAGGGCAAGTGGTGGGTGAACTGCGTCTTGGCATGGTTCCGCTGGCAAGCGTTGACCCGATGATCTTTATTCGCCTGCTGACGCAAAAATACCCTGAACTAAAATTTAGCCTGTATTCCATGTCGTCAGAACAAATCGCCGAAGGAGTAAACAGTAATCAGCTGGAATTGGGGATTTGCTATCTGAATAATATTAACACCAGCGTCTTTAATGTTATTCAGCTGCCGAAAACCAAAATGGGCTTATTGCACGACTCCCGCCATTTCCAGATGGATAAGACAACGCTCAGCTGGCAGGACCTGGTGAATTTCCCGCTGGGTTTCCTGAGCAAAGGGATGCACTATCGCGACCATATGGACGTCAGTTTTAAGTCCGCCGGGATCACCCCGGCCTATGTGTTTGAGAGCGACTCAACGTTTCAGATAATCCAGGCAGTAGAAAGTGGCATCTGCTGTGCCGTCATGCCGCTGAATAACGGGCTTGAGAACTTAAACAGCCACTTTTTGATTACCCCGATAACCGACTCGAATATCGACGCCCCTATTGGCCTGATTATGCGTAAGCAGGAGCCGGTGTCATCCCTGGCGCTGCGCTGCTTTGCCGACGCTCAGGAGATTTATACGGAGGAAAACGAGAGTTACCAATAGCGGAGTGCGGGCGAGCATTACGGCCCCGGTGGGTTAATATCCACCAGCAACAGCGTGCCGACACTCCCCGCAGGGACATGGTGCGTTACGCCACGCGGCACAACGATATACTCTCCGGCAGCCAGGGTGAACACGTTTTCCGCCACCACCAGAGGCAATTCACCCTCCAGTACCAGCAGCCACTCATCGAAATCGTCATGCACTTCCGGGGGGATCCCCTCTCCGCCCATCCTGATAACTTTAATGCTGGCATCGCCAACCTGCCCCAGAATGCGCGACTGCCAGAACTGCGGCAGCCCTTCTACCACACTAAAAATTGAACTCTTTTTCATCGGAACACTTCGGCCAGGACATGATAAGTTAGTTGTACCTCACCGTTTGATGTTCACAAATATCAATAGATCAAATGATTATCACGATTCTGACTTAATGCACTGGTACAGGAAATACTGATGTTGATGAAAACAAAGGCCTCACACAAAGATGAGGCAGGCGCGGAGTTTCGCGCAGGGATCACCGCCTGCCTGCCCACGATCCCTGGCTACTGGAGTATTGGTTTCGCCGCTGGCGCTATCGGCACCCTTTCCGGGTTTACCACTCTGCAAACCGCACTGCTGGCAAGCGTGCTATATACCGGCTCGGCACAATTTCTGTTCTATTCACTGTGGGCTGCCGGGGCAGAAGTGGCCTCGGTGGTGTTCAGCGTCTTTCTGGTGAATTTGCGTTATCTGCTGATGAGCTCCGCAATGAGCGTTTTCTTTCGCGAACACAGCACCCTGCAAAAACTGATCAGTGGCCTGTTACTGACCGATGAAACCTTCGGCGTTGCCGTGCAGCGCGGCAGCCAGCACAGCACCGTTCCGTTTGCCTGGATGCTTGGGCTTAATGTCGCCGCCTGGCTGAACTGGATCCTCGCCTGTGTGGTCGGCGCCTGGCTTGCCTCTGCCCTTCCGCCATCGCTGATGGAAGGCCTGAGCTTTAGTCTGGTATCGATGTTTATTGGACTGGTGCTGATGCTGTGGTTTGCCAGCCACCGAAAAGCGCTGGAGACATTCAGCATCGCCGCCGCCGTGGTGATTACGCTGCTGACCGCCCACCAGATGGATATCAGCCTGGTGGTGATTATCGCGGCATCAGTTTCGGCCACGCTTGCCACCCTGGGATTGCGCCTCTTCAGCAAGGGAGGGAAATAAGATGGAACGAAATATCCTGCTGGCGATTTTTATCTCTGCGCTGGTTACCGCACTGATGCGCACCGTGCCTATTCTGCTGCTTTCCCGTTTTCGTCTTGCTCCGGCGTTGCAGCAGTGGCTGAGCTTTATTCCAGCCGCCATTATGGCCGCCATTATCACCGCCGAGCTGCTGGGTAAACCGGCGCTGACACCGTCCGGGGTCAGCATTTCGCTGCTGGCGGCGACGGTTGCTGCATTAGCCGGGATAGTGACGCGCAGCCTTTTCGCGACGGTGCTTGCGGGAATGGTGGCGTTTTCAGGTCTGAGCTATTTTTTGATGTGATGTGCAGTGACTTGCGAAAATGCAGGTACTGCCAACGCCCTCTCCTTTTTGAGGAGAGGGCTGATTTCATGAAACATTTCTGTATCGCACTTGCTTTACAAGCAGCACGCAGCGGGCTGTGAGTTCCACGGGTTGATGTACCGGGATGCTGCCCGCCGGTGTTACTCTTTCACGCGTGAGCGTTTCCCTCTCGACTCCTCAGCATTTTCGGCTGCCTGCACCAGCGAAAAGTTAAAGCTCACCTCCGTATGCGGCGCGTTGATATCGCGCTTGCGGGCGAGTTTGCTGTCGGTAATTTTCACCGGGTCGGCAATCAGCTCTTCACGGGTTGCAAAGGCAAAGTCATCCCACAGGTATTGATCGCCATTGAGGTTGATCTGGGTGGTCAGGTGTTTGAAGCCTGGTGCCGAGACAAAGAAATGCACGTGCGCCGGACGATTGCCGTGACGACCAAGGCCGGTCAGCAGTTTTTGCGTTGGGCCATCCGGCGGGCAGCCATAACCGCATGGCACAATGCTGCGTACCGCGTAGCGGCCGTCCGCGCCGGTTTTAACACGGCGACGCAGGTTGTACTCGCTTTGTGACGGGTCGAAGAACGAGTAGCCGCCATGCGTATTGGCGTGCCAGATATCGACAATCGCCCCCGCAACCGGCTTACCGTCAAGGTCAGTCACCTTACCGTGCAGCCACATGGTTTCTGCTTTTTCGCTGCCATCATCCATGCGCGCAAACCCCTCGCTCAGTGGCGCATTGGCCACATACAGCGGCCCTTCGATCGTGCGAGGGGTGCCCACCTCAGTTCCGGCTGCGGTCTCTTTTTCATCGGCGCGCATATCCAGATAGTGCTCAAGCCCTAACCCTGCCGCCAGCAGCGCCGCCTCTTTGCGCTCACCCAGTTCGTTCAGGTAGTTCACCGCCACCCAGAACTCTTCGTCGGTGATGTCGAATTTTTTAATGGTCTGGCACAGGTCGCTCAGGAGCTGGTGCATGATGTTCTTAAAACGATCGTTTCCGCCGTCGGCATTCAGACCGCTGCTGATGGCGAGTAAGGTTTCCAGTTCAGACTGATGTGCAGGATTTTTGGACATTGCATGTTCCTCGTTATTGTAGGGTACGGTTTTTACTATTTTTCGTTATCAATCGACGACGGATGCGCACATAACGGCTGTACGGTAATGTCCATATACGGGTAGAGCGGTAACTCTGTTAATAGCGTGTGCAGCTCCTGATTGTCCGCAACGTCAAAGATGCTGACGTTGGCGTATTGCCCCACCACCCGCCAGATATGCAGCCATTTGCCTTCGCGCTGTAACCGTTGCGAATAGGCTTTCTCTTTGGCTTTAATTTCATCCGCCTGCACCTTTGGCAGTGAGGCGGGAATGTTGACCGTCATTTCCACTTTAAACAGCATATGAACCCCTTACTGACGCGCGTAATGGCGCAATTTATCGTCATCAATCTCAATACCCAGGCCCGGGCCTTGCGGTACGCTCACCTGCCCCTGGCTGAAATCGAGCGGGCGCACCACGATGTCGTCTTTCAGCAGCAGCGGGCCAAACATCTCCGTGCCCCACTGCATCCTGACCGTTGACCAGGCATGGAGTGAGGCAACGGTTCCCAGCGAGCCTTCCAGCATGGTGCCACCATAGAGCGCCACGCCCGCCGCCTGGGCCACCTGTGCCAGCTTCAGCGCCTGCACCGGGCCGCCCGCTTTGGCAATTTTCAGCGCGTAAGCGCCCGTGAAGCCGCCACGCGCCAGGGCGTAACCGTCATGGCGAGTCGCCAGCGCTTCATCTGCCAGAATCGGCACCTCAAAGCGCTGGCTGAGGGTGATTAACCCCTGCGTGTCCCACAGCGGAATGGGCTGCTCCACGAGGTCTATCCCCCCGTCCTGCAACTGGCGCATTCCTTTCATTGCGGTGGTGAGATCCCAGGCCTGGTTAACGTCCACCCGAATGCTGACTTCATCCCCCAGCGCCGCCTTGATCGCCAGGGCGTGGCGAACATCTGTTGCCAGTTCGCGGGCGCCAATTTTGAGTTTGAAGGCGTTGTGTCGGCCTTCCGCCAGCAGGCGTTTGCCCTCTTCGATGTCTTTGTCGGTATCACCACTCGCCAGCGTCCAGAGCACCGGCAGCCGTTCGCACAGCGCGCCCCCCAGCAATGTGCTGACGGGCACGCCAAGTGTTTTTCCCTGCGCATCAAGGAACGCGGTTTCGAGGGCGGACTTCGCAAAGGTGTTGCCCTTCACGCTGGCGTTCATGGTTTCGGCCAGCACAGCCGGGCCGCTGAAACTTTTGCCGCACAGCAGCGGTGCCAGGTAGGTTTCAATGGCCGATTTAATGGCCTCCGGGCTTTCGGCCCCGTAACTCAGGCCGCCGATGGTGGTGGCCTCGCCCCAGCCCACCACGCCCTGCGCACAGGTCATGCGCACGATGGCGAGCGTCTGGCAGCCCATCGTGGTCATCGACAGCCTGTGTGGCCGAATAGTCGGGATATCCACCAGCCAGCAGGCGATGGATTCAATCGTGATGTTCATGTTCTGCTCCGGTAGTTAAGAAAGAGATGACGTGCTGACTGAATGCCTGGGCACAGGCGACGTTAGACAGATGCGAAGCAGGCAACGCCAGGTAGTGCGCGTGCGGGGCTTCCACCACCAGCCATTCGGCATCGTGCGTGGTGGTTACCGGATCGTCTTCTCCGGCAATCACCAGCATCGGGCGCTGCATGGCTGGCACCTCATCGCGCAGGTCGGCGCGCGCCAGCGCTTCACAACAGGCGGCATAACCCTCTGTGGGCGTGTGGGCCAGGGCGGTCACCAGGTTTTCCACCACCGCCGGATGAGCCTGTCGAAATGCTGGCGTAAACCAGCGGTCGGCAGCACTGCCGGCCACAGGTGCCATACCCTGCTCACGCACCAGCTTTGCGCGCTGCAACCACCCGCTTGTTTCACCGATTCTGGCGGCGGTGTTCGCCACCACCAGACGATGAAAACGCCCCGCCGCGTGGCGGTTGAGCCATAGCCCGGTCAGGCCGCCCAGGGATATCCCGCAGAAAAAGGCGCGCTCCACACCAAGATGGTTGAGCAGCGAAATAACATCCTGCCCAAGCGTGGCCAGGCTGAGGTCATGTTGCGCTAACGGCGAACGGCCGTGCCCGCGCGTGTTGTAACGCAGCACGTGAAAATGCTCTGTCAGGGCGGGCAGCTGCGCCTGCCACATCTCCCAGGTGGTGCCCAGCGAGTTCGAGAGCACCAGTAACGGCAGCGTGCTGTCGCCATCCAGTCGGTATTCGAGATCCATCGCCACCCTCCGTTACGCCGTGGCTTCGTCAGTCTGTAACGCGAACGTCAGTGCAACGGGCGTGACAGATTGCAGATAGTCGGCAGTGATATCGCCGAACAGCTCGCGGACCACCACGCTGCTGTCGGTGATATCCATTACCGCCATGTCGGTATAAATGCGGTCAATACAGGCCATCCCGGTAAGCGGATAAGTACAGGCGTTGACGATTTTGCAGGCACCGTTTTTGGTCAGGTGTTCGGTCATCACAAACACTTTTTTCGCACCAATCGCCAGATCCATCGCCCCGCCCACGGCAGGAATAGAGGAAGGTTCACCAGTGCTCCAGTTCGCCAGGTCGCCACGTTCGGACACCTGATACGCCCCCAGCACGCAGATATCGAGATGTCCACCGCGCATCATGGTGAAGGAGTCGCCGTGGTGGAAATAACAGCCGCCCGCCAGCAGCGTGACGGGCTGTTTTCCGGCGTTGATGAGTTCGGGGTCTTCCTCTCCCTGTGCTGGCGCAGGCCCCATGCCGAGAATACCGTTTTCGCTGTGCAGGAAAATTTCGCGGTCTGGCGGAAGGTAATTCGCAATTTGCGTGGGCATCCCGATGCCGAGATTGACATACGCCCCTTCCGGGATATCGCGCGCAATACGCTGCGCCAGCTGCTGATGGGTTAATTTATTCACGCAGACTCCTTAAGTGCCGTCGAGACCTGCACCACGCGCTGCACAAAAATCCCCGGCGTGACCACGGCTTCGGGATCAAGCTCGCCAAGCGCGACGGTTTCACTCACCTGCGCAATGGTGCAGGCCGCCGCGGTGGCCATAATCGGGCCGAAGTTACGCCCGGTTTTGTCGTACACCAGATTGCCCCAGCGGTCTGCCTTCAGCGCTTTGATCAGGGCAAAGTCGGCTTTCAGGGGCGTTTCAAACACATAATCTTTCCCGTCGATACGGCGAGTCTCTTTGCCCTGCGCCAGCTCCGTGCCGAACCCGGTTGGCGTGAAGATGCCCCCCAGACCCGAGCCACCCGCCTGGATCCGCGCCGCGAGATTGCCCTGCGGCACCAGTTCCAGCTCCACTTCCCCGCGACGATAGAGGTCGTCGAACACCCAGGAGTCCACCTGGCGCGGGAAGGAGCAAATCACCTTTTTCACGCATCCGGCTTTCAGCAGCGCCGCCAGGCCGTAGTCGCCATTGCCTGCGTTATTACTGATGAGCGTCAGCCCCCGGGGTTTGCAGCGGATCAGCGCGTCCAGCAGCGCCGACGGTTGCCCCGCCGGGCCAAAGCCGCCCACCATCACCACCGCACCATCGAACACGTCCGCCACCGCGCTGTCGATGTCCGACATCCTTTTATCAATCATTGTTTTTCCTCGTGTTGAGACGGCAGGCTACGTAGCGCAACCCACGCCAGAAGTGCGTAGACCACCAGCAGAATGGAAACCGGCCAGGCAGCGTCGAACTCGATAAGCAACGCCACCGCCAGCATCGGCCCTAATCCGCCGGAGAAAATCGACCCCACCTCATGCCCCAGCGCCAGCCCGGAGTAGCGCACCCGCACCGGGAAGAGATCGCTCATGATGCAGGGCTGTGTGCCGATCATCGCTCCGTGGCAAAACGGCAGGCCGAGGAACATGGCCAGCATGATCGCGCCGTAGCTCCCGGTTGAAAGCAGCCAGAAAAACGGAAAGGCCATCACCAGCAGGCCAATCACGCCGATGTAATAGACCGGTTTGAGGCCGATACGATCCGACAACGCGCCCCAGAACAGAATGGAGAAAAACTCCACCAGCATCGCCAGGGTCACGGCGCTGATGATGTCCCCGGTGCTGATGCCAATGTGCCTGGCATACACCACGGAGAAGGTGAAAAAGATGTACGACGCGCCGTTTTCCGGCAGGCGCAGGGCGATGGCCTGTAGCAGCGCTTTCGGGTGTTCACGCACCAGGACCAGCAGGGGGATTTTTTCGTGTTTATCTTCCGGCTTCGCCTGGGTAAACGCCTTGCTTTCGCGGATGTTTTTACGGATGTAAACCCCGACCAGAAAGATGACAATGCTCAGCAGGAACGGTACACGCCAGCCCCAGGACATAAAGTCGGACTCCGGGAGTTTTTGAACCAGCCAGAAGGCAAATGCCGACAGCACGAACCCGCCCGAGACGCCCATCTGGCTCCACGCGGTGTAGAACCCACGGCGCGATGCCGGTGCATTTTCGCTCAACATCAGCACGCCACCGCCCCACTCGCCACCCGAGGCTACGCCCTGCAAAAAGCGCAGAATAATCAGCGTCAGCGGCGCCCAGATGCCAACCTGGCTATAGACCGGCAGCAGACCAATCACAAACGTGGTCGCCCCCATCAGCGTTAAGGTCATGATTAGCGTCATCTTGCGGCTGTAGCGGTCACCCATGTGCCCAAAGACGATGCCACCCAGCGGACGCGCCAGAAAGCCGACCGCAAAACCGGAAAACGCCAGCAGCGTCCCCTGAAGAGGATCGCCGCCGACCGGGAAGAACAGCGGCCCAAAGACCAGCGCCGCTGCGGTGCCATAGAGGAAAAAGTCATACCACTCGAGCGCATTCCCCAGTACCGAGGCGATCACCAGCTTGCGCATCTGACCCGCATCCTGGTTCACCCCGGTTGTGATGTTGTTTTCTGTGACGACATTGCTCATTACGCACTCCCCTGTATTCGGGAAAAAGGCTAAGCCTCAATGTCATGCCCGACGGCATGGTAACGGCGGTTAAAATAGACCAGCCCACGCGGCTGTTCGCTGATGCGAATGGCCTGCACCTGGCAGTAAAAAACCGAGTGGCTGCCAACTTCATGACAATCGGCTATCAGGCAGTCGAAACTGGCCACTGAGGAGCTCAGCACCGGCGCGCCGCTGCTCATCACCTGCCAGCTGTCATGCAGAAAACGCTGGTCTGAGCGCAGGCTCGCGTTGGCAAACACGCCGGATAACTCCTGATGGCTACTGGAGAGCACGTTGACGCACAACACCCCGTTGCGGCGAAAGTGTTCGTGGGCATAAGAGTTGCGGTTCATACAGACCAGCAGGGTTGGTGGCTGATCGGTCACGCTACACACGGCAGAGGCGGTGAAGCCAAATTTTCCCGCCGGGCCGTCGGTGGTGATCACCGATACCGCGCTGCCGAGCTGTGCCATCGCATTACGAAATTCAGTTTGCAGAGTCATGGGTATCCCCTTACAGATCGATAACTAAACGCCCGCACTTCGCGCGGGAACAGCACAGCAGGATTTGATCGCCGTCGGCTTTCTCTTCATCGGTAAGATAGTGGTCACGATGATCCACATCCCCTTCCAGCACGTCGGTTAAACAACTGCCGCAGATCCCCTGCTTGCAGGAGACATTGACCTTCAGCCCGGCCTGGGCCAGGGCTTCGACAATGGTCTGGTTTTCCAGCACCTTCACGGTGATACCGCTGGTGGCCGCTACCACATCAAAGGCCGAGCCGCCGGTTTGCACCTCAGCGCTGAAACATTCCTGATGGATTTGGCCCGACGAGTACCCCAGGGTTTGCGCCTGTTCACTGACGGCATCCATCAGCCGCGTGGGGCCGCATACATACACGTGGGTTTGCGCTGGCACATCGGTCAGCACCGCAGCCAGGTTCAGCCGTTGTTCGTTGCTGAAGTGCAGTTGCACCTGTGCTGCGTAAGGGGCACGTTCCAGCTGTGGGACAAACGCCGCCTGCGCACGCGAACGGGCGCAGTAGTGCAGTGCGAAAGAACGTCCGGCGGCGTGCAGTTCAGCAGCCATCGCCAGCATCGGCGTGACCCCAATTCCCCCGCCAATCAGCAGGGTGTGCGCCGCGCGGTCTTCCAGCTCAAACAGATTGCGCGGCTCGCTGACCGCAATGGCGTCGCCTTCACGCAGGGCATGTACCGCAAGAGATCCGCCCTTTGAGCGCCCTTCTTTCAGGATGCCCAGTTGATAGTGCTGCCGGTCCTGCGGATCGCCGCAAAGGGAATACGGGCGGACCAGGTCGGCGCTGAGATGCAGGTCGATATGAGCCCCCGCGCGAAACGCCGGCAGTGCGATGCCCTCAGAATGCGCCAGGGTCAGCAACACCACGTCGCCCTGCACCTCGCGTCGGATAACCTGTAATGTCAGCATGTTCACTCCTCAACGCATAAACAGGCCGCCGTTGATGTCCCAGGTCGCCCCGGTGACAAACGACGCCTGGGGTGAAGCCAGCAACGCAACGGCCTGGGCAACAAACTCCGCCTCGCCCAGTTTGCCCACCGGGATCATTTGCAGCAGCCCGGCCATCTTCTCTTCCGGGACCAGCGCGTGAACGGTGGGGAGATCCATCGGGCCCGGTGCAATGGCATTTACCGTCACGCCGGATTTGCTCAGCTCGCGGGCAAAGACTTTGGTCAGCGTTAAAATGCCGCCCTTGGATGCGGCGTAGTGTGCCCCGGAGGCCGTGCCCCCGTTTTGCCCGGCCAGGGACGCCAGGTTGATGATTCGGCCATAGCCCCGGCCGGCAAAATAGCGCCCCATCGTCTGACACCCGATAAACGTGCCGCGCAGATTGGTAGAGATAACCCGGTCGAACTCGTCGACATTGATCTCCATCACCGGTGTGGCAAGCGTCAGCGCGGCGTTGTTTACCAGCACCTGCAGGCTGCCAAAGTGGTCGAGGGTGGCATCAAGCGCGCGGGCAAAATCCTGCGGCTGGCGGATGTCCAGCCCAAGCGCCAGCACCTTACCATTATCCAGTTCATCTGCCGCCTGCTGTGCGCGGCTGGCGTCTACGTCGGTCAGCACCACCTGATAGCCCTGCCCGAGCAGTGTGGCGGCGATAACCTGTCCCAGACCGGCGGCAGCGCCAGTCACTAATACGGTTTGCGTCATGGTCAGCTCCTCAGAGGATGTAGCCGATGCTGTGCAGCACATCGTCGCTGTTCACCAGGCGGATCACCTTTTGCTGAATAAGCCAGCGGCCATCCTGCTGCTGGAGGTGCCAGGTAATGTCCGCCGCGTAGTGGCGGCTGTGGCCTTTACGGTGCTCCCACAGGGACTGCGCCCCGCGCACCACAATGCTGTCCTCGGCGGATCCCAGCACGCGAAAGCGCGACAGGGTGCGCAAGGTACGGGCGCGTGGTGTGGTGGAGATCGACTCCCCGCTGTAAAGACGTTTCACACGTTTTTCCCGCATGTGGTGGTCATCACAGGCGTAGTTGAGGGTGTTTTTGAAATCCGTTTCGGCCGGATCAATTGGCACCACGTACAGGCCATCGTGCTGCCACAGTTCAAGCCAGGTGTTGAATTCGCCCTGATCGAGCAAATCACCTTCGAGATTGATTACCGACATGGCGGTAAAGAGTGCTGAATCAGGCGTCATCATTGCGCGTTCTCCGTCATGAGCTTTTTCCACTGCTGGTAGGCGGCGCGCATCCCGGTTTCAGCGCTCACGTCACTGCGCAGGCCATCGTCGGAGCGGTATTCCCCTGCCAGCCCACGGTTGAGCATGATCCAGAGATCGTTGCCCGAGGTGGCCCCGCGCTGAACGCGCTCCCAGGCTTCGGAGTCATCCGGCGTGCCAAAGCCCATCGGCCCCTGGAAGTGTTCGTGCAGACGCAGACGCGCCTGGTTGGCGATTTCCGGCCCGCCATCCATGGTGATCACCGCATGGTGAATTTCGGTTTCGTTGACGGACACCGGCTGAAGCACGCGGAAGAACGCCATCGAACAGGCAATGTTCGGGAAGATATTGAGGTTAAAACCGGAGCCGCCGACCGCACGCACAATACGCCGGACCTTCTCTTCGTCGTGGTCTTTGCGCAGAGCGTCTGCCAGCTCTCTAAAGCGCTCCGGGATGGGCGCATCGAGGTTAGCGTCAAGATCCACCAGCTCCGGGATCATCACCATCACGCTGTGGCCGTTGCCTAAGTCTTCGACGTAGCCGCTGCCATCCACAAAATTCAGCATCTCTTCTGTTTGCTTATCGACCGAGCTTAAAAACGAACGGTGAACCACCGGGAAGTGGTAGCCGTCAGTGGTGTTTTCGAGCTGGATTTTCCAGTTGCCCGGGAAGCGGAAACGGTGTGCCGGGCCGGTTTTGATCGGGTAACCTGCCCCCTGTTTCATAAACAGATCCATCCACTTCTTCGCCACGCCGAGGAAATCCTCCAGCGGCTCAATCTGGTCGTTAAAGGTGGCGAAAATCATCCCGGCATATTGTTCGGTACGTAACGACACCAGCCCCAGCTCGCCTTTTTCCAGCTGGTCGGCGTAGCTTTCCGGGTGCGGCACGCCGCGCAGGCTGCCGTCCAGCGCATAGCCCCAGCCGTGGTACGGGCAGACAAAACTGTTGGTTTTGCCGCTGCGGTGTTCGCAAACGGTCGCTGCGCGGTGGCGGCAGCGGTTCAGCAGGGTGTGAACCGTGCCTTTGCGATCGCGCACCACGATCACCGGCTGTGTGCCGATCTCGGTGGTTTTAAAACTGCCGGTGTCCGGGATTTCACTGGCGTGGGCGACCCACACCCAGGTTTTGCTGAAGATCCTGTCCAGCTCCAGGCTGAACAGCGCTTCCGAGGTGTACAGCGAGGTGTGTACCCGGTCGTGCTGCACCAGTGCCGCAATCTCCGCCGTAGTCGGCGTGGCTGGCGTGGTGGTATCGATGTTCTTCACGTTGATGAGGTGATCGCATTGCATGTCCAGTCTCCTGCAAGTCTTATTTTTTATCCGGTACGGGAAGCACATCCGCCGCGTGCCAGTGGTCAACCGGCCTGCTGAACAGATTGCGGGTCGTGAAATGGGCCATCGCCATGGCGTACGCATCGCGCACAAAAGTGACGCGGATTTCCGCCGCATTCAGGTGCGCTCCACCGGCACTGAACGCCGAGGTTTGCAGCATCAGCCAGCGGCCCTTCAACTGCCCGTCCGGCTCATGCCATATCGCCTCTGAGCACAAAAAATGGGCGTTCATGGCGAAGTGCGCAGGCTGACGCACGTAACCCGCCATCATGGTGACGATGGCCTCGCGCCCCAGATGGCGTCCCAGACGCGTGGCATAAGGTTCACCGATGCCCTCCCAGCAGGCATCGGCAGTAAACAAGGCGCCAATGGCCTGCACGGTTTCGGGGCTGTCGAGGCTGTCGCACAGGCGCATGTAGTCGCTAATGCAGACACGGGCGGCCTGGCTGTCTTCAAGCTGCTGTAAACGCAGCGCATCCTGGGCGTTCATCGCGGGCTCCGTTAGTTCTGGATAATCAGTTCACGGCCCACGCGGGCTTCGATTTTGCAGTACTTCCACAGCTTGCTGCCGCTGTCGCCTACCGGCGTGGTGCGGAACAGGTTGCAGACGGCAGCCACGTTTTCCAGGCGCTCGGCATCCGCCAGCACGTAGGTGGTCCAGGGGGCGGTGGTCGATGGCCCGACCATCAGTTGGTCGTCATCCATGTTGCCGATCACGCGGATCCCCGGCGTCTCGTCGATGCCTTTCATCATCACGCCAAAGGCGGCCCAGACCTGTTTTGCCTCGGTCGCGCTGGCGTCAAAAAAGTTCTGATTCACCCCAATACAAAACAGCACGCGTAAGGTGGTTGACTGGCTCATGTGTTGCTCCTTTCGTTAAAAATCACAGGTAACCCGGCAGCGGTTTGCCGCCGAAAAAGACCGTCCCGGCATTGAGGTACGAGAGGTCGCCCATAAAGGCGTGTTGGGTAATAACCATCGTGTCGCGCACGTAGCGTTGCAGCGGGCTACGCATGGTGATGCCGCTCATCCCGTTGAGCGCCAGCGCCTGACGCGCCACATCGGCGGCCACGCGGGTCACGTGCGTTGAGGAAAGACGTAGCGCGTTAATTTGTTCGCAGCTGGCGTCATCGCCCGCCAGCAGTCGCTGCCACACGTCGTCGATGGCGTCGTAAAACCAGGCGCGCGCTGAGCGCAGTTCCGCCTCGCAGCGGGCAATTTGCATCTGCGCCTGCGGCCGGTCGGCCAGACGCGGCGCGCCGGTGACGGACTGCTGGCGATGAGCGATGGCGTAGATCTCGTTGAGTGCGGCACGCGCCACGCCGAGCGCCACCACCGACAGCACCTGGGTCGCCAGGGAAAGCACCGGATAGCGGTACAGCGGCCCTTCAAGGTTCAGTGCGCCACCGCGAATAAAGGTCCATTCCTGAGGAACAAAAGCATCGTTTACCACCAGGTCATGACTTCCGGTACCGGCCAGCCCGACGGTGTCCCAGACGGGATCAATCTGTACGCGCTCACGGGGAAGTACCGCCATGCGCGGCAGTGCCTGATCGCCTTCCGGCAAAATGCCCACGCCCAGCACCGTGGCCCCCATGCTGCCGCTGGCAAAGCTCCAGCGACCGCTCACCCGATAACCACCATCGGCCTGGGTGGCTTTTTGGGTAGGGAAAATGCCGCCCGCAAAGACCACGTCCGGCCCATCGCGATACAGCTCTTTCAGGGTATCCGGCGGCAGTGCGCCCAGGTAAAACGGGCTCATGCCAAAGCTTGCCACCCATCCGGCAGAGCCATCGGCGGTAGAGATTTGTTCTATCAGCTCGCAAAATTGCGCCGGAGAGCATTCATCACCGCCGTACATTTTCGGCACCAGTGCGCGGTATACGCCCACCTCTCTGAAACGGGCGATCACATCGTCAGAAATATGGCGCTGGTGCTCAAAATCAGGGCTGCGTGCGGCAACATCACTCAGCAGCGAAACCAGCTCTTCACGAACCTGTACAGCAGACATAGCGACCTCCGAATAGTTATCCGCGGCTGTCGCGAGGGCGAACGGGGCCGCAATGAGTCGTACTCACTGAGAAATCAGGAAAATGAAAACAGGGGGTGGCTAGTGGCGTCGTCGCGCCGTGAGCCATTCGGCGGCCTGCACCAGCAGGCCATCATGCCCTTTGCGGGCGACCAGTTGCAGAGCCACAGGGCGGCCGTCGATCTCCCCCACCGGCAACGTGAGTGCGGGATGACCGCTCAGATTGAACGGGCGTACCAGTCGCGTCAGGTTGACGACAGCGAGTGGATCTTGTGCTTCCTGTAACGTGGGCGGCAGCTCTGGCAGCGTGGCCAGCGCCAGCAGCGGCGTCTGTTCGAGTACGGCATCAAGGTGTTGGCTAAAGGCCACGCGGATCTTTTCTGCCTGCTCCAGCGCTTCGCGGCTGACGTCTGCTCCGGCGCGGATACGGGACGCCACGTCCGGTGATACGTCATCGCTTGCCAGTAGCGGGCCTAATGCCAGCCAGTTTTCATGGCTGATAAGCGTTAACCCTGCGCGGTGCGCCTCTTCCAGCAGTGGCAGCGTGGTTTCCTGCACAGAAACCCCGGTCTGTGAGAGTGAGTTCAGGATTAAGGCGTCGATATCGGGCTCCGCCGCCAGCACATACGCTACCGGCGGCAAGGAATTCAGCGGGGCGTCAACAGGCATCGACAGGCGCGTCATCACCTGGCGCAGCACTGCGGCATTACGGGTAAAGACACCCACGCAATCGAGAGAGCTTTCGGCAGGCATAACGCCCTGACGGCTTAACACGCCATAGCCAGGCTTAAGGCCCATCACGCCGCAGCAGGCCGCCGGCATCCGCACGGAGCCGCCGGTATCGGTGCCGAGTGAAAAATCCACCTCGCCGGAGGCAACGACCGCCGCCGAGCCGCTGGATGAGCCACCCGGGATCAGCGCCGGGAAACGCGGGTTAACCGGCGTACCACAGCGCGGGTTGATCCCCGTTACCCCGAAGGCCAGTTCATGCAGCGTGGTTTTGCCCGTCAGTACGCAACGGTTTTCCAGTAATTGCGACACTACGCTTGCATGGCTGTGCGCGGCAGGCGACGTTGCCAGCGCCGGGCAACCCGCCTGAGTGCGGTATCCGGCGATATCCAGCGTGTCTTTGACGGCGAAGCGCAGATCGCCTTCGCCGAGGATGAACTGCTCAGTATAACCATTGCTCTCTGAAACTTGCTTCATGATTGACACCTTGACCAGAAATGTTGAATCACATTCAGGCTGACAGTCATTGCTGTCTTTTTGTCCTGACTAACGTTAGGTCAATCATGGAAGAATTAGATGAAAATTCAAGTAATGTTTCACGTTAATTTTACGTGACTGCAACATTTTATTAACCATAATATGTGCAGGGCCAATCACTCATAGTGATGAAAAATAAAGCAAAAAAGACGAAAGCGGCGAGAACCACTGTTGCAATCACTTGCAACAGTGGTTGAATAAAAGGTGATTATTTACAACGAGTTAAATCGATTTTCAACGCAGGTCACAAATTTGTCATTCGGTTTTTTTGGCTTATAGCTCGTTAAGGTTATCGAGCACTTTTGCCAGGGAGAGGTTCATTTTGGCAACCTGATTTCGGGTCATTCCTTTGAAGCCTTTCTCGAACACTTTTCCCGCCTGGGCCATGGCTTCTTCCACTTTTTGCCGCCCGGCGTCGGTGAGCATCACTTCCGTTACCCGGGCGTCATTTTCGCTACTGGCGGTGGTCACCAGGCCATCCTCCCGCAGCCGCCCGACGATTTTGGTCACCGTCGGCATTTTTGCCATCGCGTATTCGGAAATTTGTGAAATGCTCGCTTTACCGTACTGGTGCGTCACCATCAACACCCGGAAGCCAGAGACATCCAGCTGCGCTTTTTTCAGTGTAATTTCCATGATTTGTGTGTAGCGCGCATAGACATTAACAATCCAGTAGAAGGGAAATTCTTCTCGATGGAAGGCAGGATCGGTGGCCTGTTCTTCGGCTGTTTTTTTTATATTACTCATGCGTTTCCTTACCAAAAAAAGCGGCAGATAACGCGATTATACTCTGCGAATCTGTGACGGCTATAGCACCATCGCAGCCTGTAAAACCCCTGGCGACGCTCCGGGGAGTTCAGGGTGCGATCCCTGTCTCATTATGATTCACAAATGCTATGTAATTAACAAATACGTATCATTTTTTGAACATTAATTTGACGCTTCATATGGCGATTTTCTATACGTTACCCGACCTGCACACTCATACTAAAAAACGCAATGTGGAGCTTTCATGAACGATAATGCCTCTGTAGAACAGACTCAGAACGGAACGCTGGCCCCGCCTGCCGCGGGAGATACCACGCTGGATCCCCGCCAGCAAGCCGTTATCAAAAAGCTGTTCCGCCGTTTAATTGTTTTTTTATTTATTCTGTTCGTCTTTTCCTACCTCGACCGCATCAACATTGGCTTTGCCGGGTTAACGATGGGCAAAGATCTGGGGCTCACCAGCACCATGTTTGGCCTGGCCACCACCCTGTTTTATGTGATGTATGTTATTTGCGGGATCCCCAGTAACGTGATGCTGAGTATTGTCGGCGCGCGCCGCTGGATTGCTATCCTGATGGTTATCTGGGGGATTGCTTCTACCGCCACCATGTTCGCCACCGGGCCAAACAGCCTCTACGTGCTGCGAATGCTGGTAGGGATTGCCGAAGCCGGTTTTCTGCCCGGTTTGCTGCTCTATTTAACCTACTGGTTTCCGGCGCACTATCGTGCCCGCGCCAACGCGCTGTTTATGATTGCGATGCCGGTGACCATGGCGCTGGGTTCGCTGGCATCCGGGTATATTTTGAATATGGACGGCCTGCTGAACCTGAAAGGCTGGCAGTGGCTGTTCCTGCTGGAAGGGTTCCCGTCCGTGCTGCTGGGCCTGGTGGTCTGGTTCTGGCTGGACGATAGCCCGGCAAAAGCCAAATGGTTAACGGATGATGACAAAGCCTGCCTGAACGAGATGCTGGAGGCGGACAAAGTGGCGGTGCGAAAGACTCAGCTCGCGGCAAATACCGCGCCTGTGGCGCAGCGCAGTCTGGCGCGCGAACTCTTTACCCCGGTCATTATCCTCTACACCGTGGCTTACTTCTGCCTGACCAATACCCTTAGCGCGCTGAGCGTCTGGACGCCGCTGATTTTGCGCAGTATTAACGAAACCAGCAGCAACGTGACCATCGGCATTCTGAGCGCCATTCCCCAGGTGTGTACCATCATCGCGATGGTCTGGTGGAGTAAGCGTTCGGACAGGCTGAACGAACGTAAAATTCACACCCTGCTCCCCTATCTGTTTGCAGCCGCAGGCTGGATGTTAACCGCCACCAGCACCACGCCGCTGTTCCAGTTCACCGGGATTGTGATGGCCTCTGCTGGCGCCTTTGCTGCAATGGTGATTTTCTGGACGACACCTGACCGGTTTATCTCCGTGCGCGCCCGCGCGGTGGGCATTGCGGTGATCAACGCCACCGGGATGACTGGCGCCGCGCTTGGCCCGCTGCTGATGGGCCTGATGAAAGACACCACGGGGAACTTCAATGCCGGGATCTTTATGGTGGCCGGATTCCTGGTGCTGGGTGCGGTGATTATCGCCGCGATCCCAATGGCAAAAAACGCGGCGCAACCCGCGCATTAAGCAAGTCCCGGACCCGAAACGGTATGTATCGTTTCGGGTTTTAATCGCAAAGATCATCAATACTCATGAGGGTTAACCCTGTTAACCACGCCGAAAATTGGGTGGTGTTCCCGTTCCCGTTATGTGAGAAAAAACATCATGAGTAAAAACATTATTTTTTGTGCAGATGGTACGTGGAATGGACCGAATAACGACGATAACAAGGACGATATCCCCGATTACACAAATGTTTTGCGGCTATTTAATGAGCTGGATGGCACCGCCGATACTCCCGATATGTTTGTGCGCAATGAGCAGGAAAAAACGCTGAGAAATAAATCGGGAGTGGTTTTGCAGGTCAGTAAGTACATTCATGGCGTGGGGGATTCAAATAACTGGCTCGATAAAATGCTGGGCGGGGTGTTTGGTGCGGGGATCATTGAACGCATCGTGCGTGGATATACCTTCATCTGCCGTAATTACGACAGAGATGATGATATCTTTCTTATCGGGTTTAGCCGGGGAGCCTACACGGCACGCGCTCTGGCAGGGATGATTGGCGAATGCGGGCTGCTGGATAAAAACAAAATCGACCTCACTGACAAAGAGGAAGCCTACCGTCTGGGAACCGCGGTATGGCGGCAGTACCGGCAAAAAACCAACGTTGACGGTTCGCTGTTAGACCGAATTATCCGCGATGCCCCGATGTTTTTGCATGAGCAGGTTGATCCGAACAAGATTATCTATTTTGTGCCGATTAAAGCCGTTACCGTCTGGGAAACCGTGGGCTCATTGGGTATTCCTGAATATATTAAAGACGCCCGTATCGATGCCTTTAAATTTGCCAGCACCGCGCTTGGGGAGCACGTCAAATATGGCCGACAGGCCATTGCCATTGATGAAATGCGTCTGGATTTTACCCCCACCTTCTGGGACAAACGCGACAATATCGTGCAGATCTATTTTCCGGGGATCCACGCAGATGTCGGTGGCGGTTACAGCAGCACCAATAATGGAACCGGATTATCGAACGGCGCTTATCTGTGGATCCGCACCGAGCTGGGTCAGCTTGGCGTGCATCTGGATCCTGTGCAGGTTAACGTGGATTTCAAAGGGCCTATCCATTGCGAGTGGTACCAGATACCTTACAAGCTGGGCGTCCGGCAGCTCCGACGTCCCGACAGCCCGGACCTTGCTATCCACAGCTCTGCAGTATCGAGAATGGCCTGGCCGACTCCGCTTCCCGTGCAGGACAACACCGGGATGTGGGGGGCGCAGCTGTATCGCCCGGCGTCGATACAGCCTTATGTGAATGCCAGCTGGCAACCGCTGAACGGGATTGTTACCCATCCCTGATTAAGCACTGCCACCTCTTGACTTATTTTGCGATAAAGGTACTTTTCAGGACATGAAGAAGATCCTGATTATCGTCCCGGATGGCGGCATGTTATTTGAAGCCGCCGGTATCGCCGACATTCTGATGCAGGCCAACCGGCTGCACCCGGAAGGCCCGCAACATCCCTGCTATCGCATTATTATCGCCACCACTCAGCCTCACCAGGTGATCCACGGCCAGTCCGGGTTAAACCTGCTGGCGGACTACCGCCTGCCAGAGCTTGATCCCCGCGAGCCGCTCGACACCATCATCATTACCGGACGCGGGATGAACGAACTGGAGAGCACTGCGGTGGTCGACTGGCTGCACCTGGCAGCGCCGCACGCGCGCCGTGTGGCATCAATTTGCGGCGGCGCCATGCTGCTGGCGCAGACCGGTTTGCTTGATGGCCGACGGGCAACGACCCACTGGCGACTGCTGGAAACCATGCAGACCACCTACCCTAAAATCAATGTTGAAGGTGGGCCGCTGTACATTCAGGATGGTCCGATATGGACATCCGGCGGCGTTAGTTCCGGCTTTGACCTGACGCTGGCGCTGGTTGAAGATGATTATGGATTTAGCCTTGCCCGTGACGTTGCACAGGACATGGTGATGTACCTGCGCCGCCCCGGCGGGCAGCTTCAGTTCAGCCGCTATAACCTGCATCAGCCTGGCGCTTCCGGGCCGATAAATGACCTGCAACGCTGGATCCTGCAAAACCTCACTGCCGACCTGTGCGTTGAAAACCTGGCAGAAAAAGTCGCCATGAGCCCGCGTAACTTTACCCGCGTATTCACCCGTGAAACCGGAGCCTCCCCGGCGCGGTATGTCACCGAGGCACGGCTGGCGGCGGCACGACAACTCCTGGAACAGACAGCGGAAACCCTGGATCGCATTGCCGAAAAAAGTGGTTTTGGCAGCAGCATTAATCTGCGTCGGGTGTTTGAAAAACAGCTTCACCTCACCCCGGGGGAATATCGCCAGCGTTTTCACTGTCGCAAGATGGCGTAATGTGATCCTTTTTTGTCATTTACGCCATTTCACCTAAAGCCTACATTGACTCCAGACAACACAGATAAGGAGTTAATCATGGTTAAGGTCGGTATTAATGGCTTCGGCAGGATCGGACGTAATTTCTTACGCGCTGCACTGGGTAACCCGGATATTCAGATTGCGGCAATTAACGATCTGACGGACAGCAAAACCCTCGCCCATCTACTGAAATACGATTCCTTGCTCGGTACGTTACCGGTATCCGTTGAAGCGGCAGACGGCGCATTGCAGGTCGATGGCCAGCGCATCAGGGTGTTTAGCGAACGTGATCCGGCAAACATTCGCTGGCGTGATGTGGGCGTAGACGTGGTTATCGAAGCGACCGGATTTTTCACCGAGCGCGAAAAAGCGGCGGTTCATATCACCAGCGGCGGCGCGAAACGCGTCATCATCTCTGCCCCGGGCAAGAACGATGACCTGACGGTGGTGATGGGCGTTAATCACGGGAATTACGACCCGGCTCAGCATTTTGTCGTCAGTAACGGGAGTTGCACCACCAACGGGCTGGCACCGGCGGCACAGGTACTGCATCAGACATTTGGTATCGAACACGGGCTGATGAATACCACCCACGCGTACACCAACAGCCAGGTGCTGCACGACCAGCCGGAAAAAGATCTGCGCGGCGCGCGAGCTGCGGCTCTGTCGATTGTGCCTTACTCCAGCGGTGCGGCAAAAGCGCTTGGCAAGGTCATTCCCGAGCTGGATGGCAAACTGACGGGGTATTCACTCCGTGTACCGGTTCCGGTAGTGTCGATTGTGGATTTAACGGTAACGCTGAGTCGCAACGTGACCGCTGAAGAGGTTAACGCCGCCTTCCGCGAAGCCGCTGCCAGCGGTCCGCTAAAAGGGATCCTGGGTTATAGCGATGAGCCGCTGGTATCAAGTGATTATCAGGGCGACCCACGCTCCTCCATTATTGATGGCCTTTCCACGCTGGTGATTGGCGGCAATATGGTCAAGATCCTCGCGTGGTATGACAACGAATGGGGATTCTCGAATCGCCTGGTGGACCTGGCAGTGCTGATGGATAAGAAAGGGTTGTGAGTGACAGGTGATTGAGGTTAAGGAACATAGGGCCACCGTTCGCTTTATGTTCCTTGCCTCACTGTCACCACAATACGCGTGAACGTACCAGCAAGCCCAGTGGCGCTACGCTTACTGGGCCTACAATGGCTGACGCGTTACTCTTCCGCCTTCACCCTCACGCCCATAAACACAATCACCATTGCTGTTACCAGCAGCAGGCCACTTCCGGCAAATACGCCACTGGCCCCATTAAGATCAAATACCGCGCCGCCGCCGGCCGCACCTGCACTGATAGCCAGCTGGATGGATGCCACCAGCAACCCCCCTGCACTTTCTGCTTCATCCGGTACGGTGGTGGCAAGCCATGTAGACCAGCCTACCGGCACCAGCCCAAACGCAAAGCCCCAGAGCGCCACCAGTAAGCCATCCAGCATCGCCAGGTGCCCGAACGCCACCATCATCAGCGCCAGGATCCCCATCGCGAACGGGACCAATGCCAGTGTCAGGCGCAGATTTCGTGCCAGCAGATGCCCGGCAATCGACGTACCGATAAAGTTCGCCACGCCAAAGCCCAGCAGGATCAGCGAAATGCTCTCAACGCTTACCTGTCCTACCGTTTCAAGGAACGGACGCAGATAGGTGAAGAAGGCAAAGTGACCGCTGAAAATCAGGATAGTCGCCAGCATCCCGCCAATCATGCCAGGACGGCGCAGCACGCGGAACAGCGTCCCCAGGCTACCGCTGCTTTCCGGCTTCATAGAGGGCAGAACCCACAGCTGCCAGAGCAGCGCCAGGATACTTGGCAGAATGCAGAGGATAAAAACGTTACGCCAGCCAATAAGGCTGCCGAGATAGCTACCCAGCGGTGCGGCAACCACCGTGGCAATCGACACGCTGGAGAAAATCACCGCCAGCGCTTTCGGCACTTTATCGGCAGGCACCAGACGCATCGCCGTGGCGGTAGACATTGCCCAGAAACCGCCGATGGCAACGCCCAGCAGCAGACGCCCGAGCAGCAACACGTGCAGAGTTGGCGCAAAAGCGACCAGCAGGCTGGAAATGATTTGCAGCACTGAGAAAAACATCAGTACCCAGCGCCTGTCGATACTTTTGGTGGCCGAGGTAATCAGCAGCCCGGTCACCAGTGCCACCAACGCCGTTGCGGTAACGGCTTGCCCGGCCATCCCTTCGCTTACGCCAAGACTGGCCGCCATCGGCGTCAGTAAACTGGCGGGTAAAAACTCTGCCGTTATCAGGCCAAAGACCCCCAGACCCAGTGAATAGACAGCTCGCCAGGCGGGCTTTGCGGGTGCAATGGCCTCTCTCGCCGCGACACATGAATTCATCTGTTGTTCTCCCGTTAGAAAAATGTGACAACTGTCGCAAAAGCATAGTGAGTTCCCCCTGGACGATCTATGACATATAATCTTTGATTATTGATTATTCGTCCGAAAGTGAAGACATGAGCAACCCGTCACCCGATTTGATCAGCGAGCTTCTTCGTGGAATGCGCCTCTCCGGTGTGAAATATCGCCGCATTGAAGCCAGCGCCCCCTTTGGTGTGGCGTTTCATCAGGCGCCCGGCAAAGCGCAATTCCATTTTGTGAGCCACGGCTCCGCACTGCTGCGCATGGAGAGTGGCGCGACGTTTGCCCTGAGCGGCGGCGATGCACTGTTCATCCCAAACGGCAACGCCCATGCCTTACTTTCTGACGAAGATGCCGACATCACGCCGGTGAGCGCGTTTCCGAGTGAGCCGATTTGCAACTCAGTCTGCGCTATCACCTGTGAACCCTGCCCGGACAGCGAGAACACGGTAATATTCAGTGGTTGCATGGATTTTGAGCTTGGCGGGATGCAACCCCTGATCAAAGCGATGCCGGAAGTGATGATGGTAAGCCGCCTGATGTCCACGTGGCCGGAGATCCATCCGCTGCTCGCCGCAATGGAGCGAGAATCCATGACCCGGCAGGTCGGTTTTGCCGGCATTCTGGCACGCCTTGCCGATGTGGTGGCCGCGCTGATTGTGCGGGGCTGGGTGGAGGCCGGATGCGGGAAATCGACCGGATGGGTCCAGGTGTTGCGCGATCCACGTTTAAGCCGCGCGATTTATGCCATGCATCAACAGCCGGGGGTAAACTGGAACGTTGCGGACCTGGCAAAAGAGGCCGGAACGTCACGTTCCGTCTTCGCCGAGCGTTTTCTGTCG
Organism: Enterobacter sp. Li2LvB3; assembly: GCF_056156645.1. Taxonomy (NCBI): domain Bacteria; kingdom Pseudomonadati; phylum Pseudomonadota; class Gammaproteobacteria; order Enterobacterales; family Enterobacteriaceae; genus Enterobacter; species Enterobacter sp. Li2LvB3. The sequence goes on from NZ_JBSICG010000002.1 coordinate 279,911, forward strand.
GCGACCGGCACCACCCCGGCCAAATACCTTTCAGAACTACGGATGCGGCTGGCCATTCAGTATATTCGTCACGAACATCAACCGCTCGAAACGGTAGCGCTGCGTCTTGGCTACGGGTCACTTGCCGCGTTTAGCCGGGCATTCAAACGCATTGTCGGCCAGGCGCCGGGTTCACTGCGGGAATCCAGTCAGACCCCGGAAGAGGTCTGACTGTCAGGGGGTATCAGAAGTAATATTTAAAGCGTACGCGGCCGCCGTATCGGGAGTCGTTATTATTGTCGCCCTGGTTTGGATGCGCTTCAACCCAGGACGCATACGCGCCCAGATAGATATTGAAGTTCTTCATCTTCATGACGTTATCGAAAAGATAGGAAGCGTGAACGGTATGGATATCGTAATCGCCCGGATCGGTTATCCAGCAGTCGTTGTCACAGTCGGCGTTGAAGCTGGCGGTGTCAAATTTGTCGATTTCATTATGCGCATAGATGTAACCCAGCTCGAACTTGCGCCATAACCCGTTGATACCCGCCGTGAAGTCTTTCTCATCCGTGGCGTCCATGTAGGCTGTATTCAGGTTGATCACCGCGCCATTTTCCGGGTCGGCTTTCTGGCCGTTCCAGGTCATCGTCAGGCCGTAACCGGTACGATCGGACTGATCCACCCATTTGCCAGATGCATCGCGATAACCATAGGCGTTGTTCACCAGGTTGCTCTCCATCGCGATGGCGGTTGAGAAGCCCCCGTTTTGCCATGAGATGACCGGACGTACATAAGCCACGTTTTTCTCGTTATCGAGATCAACGCCGTGGTACTGCTTATCGACAAACAGCGTACTGCCGTTCTCCAGCAAGGTGTTGATCTCGAAATACCAGTTATCAACCGTTTTACTGAGCAGGAAGTTTCCGCCGCTGTCACTACGCCCACGCCCTTCTTTCAGCATGTAGATGTAGCCGTAGCCATCGCTGTAAAGGTCGTTTGCTGTGTTGCCGGAGTACTCTACGAAGGTGTCCTGGTTCAGCGGGAACATGTCATAGGCTTCAAAGCGACCCACTTTTACCTTCCAGTCGTTTTCCGTTCCGAAGAAGAACACGGCATCATCAAGGTTCATTTTGCCGGTCAGGTCGGCAAGCGGTTGCACGGAAAAACCGGCAAAATTGCCGTTATCCATCCGGCGATAACCGTCAAAACCGAGCAACAGACGGCCGTTGATGTCCCAGCGCTCATTGCTGCCAGGTGCCCAGTCTTTATTGGCCGTGGTTTTCATTGATGTCAGGCTGCCGGTTTTGCTGGCCGCATCCATGTTAAATTCGACGTCGCCATAGAATTTAATATCGCCATAGCCTGATAACGTCAGTTTTGGTACAGCTGATTGGGCTACTGGCTCCGCTGATTCCACATTCACGCTGGCAGGTTTCTGCGCGGCCACAACCTGCTGTTGCTGGAGAACCTGAATTTGCGCTTCTGCCTGCGCCGCGCGATTTTCTGCGCTTTCAAGGCGAGCTTCCAGTTTCGCCAGTTTTTCTTCAAGGGTCGGGGTATTTTTTGCTGCGAAAGCGCCTGTGGTACAAAAAGCGCTAATGACCAGAGCAATAGACTTAACTCTCATGGATTCCATCCTCGTGAATTATTCATTACGTCCTGAGTGGTACTACCCTATACCGGTAATACAACTGTATTACCGGCTTAATACATCAATTGTTATTTTATTCTTTTGCGAATTCACCTTTATTCAAATCACGGACTACGCCATTCATCACATTTTCCGTCAGACCATAGAACTTAATTGAGAGCGCCGTAAGCAAATAAAAGAACGATGGGATGAGAGTGAATAACAGAATAACACCCTGCACTGCGGATTCAGGCTGTACTTCACTGTTTGATTCATAATTGAACCAGGCCAGTACCCATCCCAGAATTGCCCCACCAACTGCGACACCCAATTTAATGACAAAAATATTGGCAGCGACATTCATACCCGTTATTCGACGCTGCGTTTTCCATTCACCATAGTTATTTGCATCAGTAATCATTGACCACTGCAATGCGCCATTTCCGCCCTGCACTATCTGAATCAGGACGTGGGCAATTAACGGAATAATCCAGAACTCCAACGGGAGCCAGAAACACGCTACGCCAAGCGCGGCGTTAAGAATATTGATCCAGAACGACAGTTTAACCTTGCAAAAGCGAGTCCCGAACGGTTGCGCCAGTACTGAGCCAAACATTGACGCCAGCATTCCGCCCAGCATAAAGAATGAGATGATGTCCGCGCCTTTGTTCAGGACCGTATTGACGAAATAAACCACAGCGCCGCCACGGATCACCACCGCGACCAGCATCATGAAGTTATAGACCGACAAAATGCGCCACTGGTCGTTACGAAAGAGGATCTTAACGTCTCGGGAGATGTTCAGATTCTCTTCTTTAATGGGTTGAACCCGCTCTCTGGTCGTGAGAAAGCAGACAAGGAACATCAGGCAGCCAATCACGCCAAAAATGCCCATTGCGACCTGAATGCCGGTGGCTCGATCGCCTGGGAAAAGATAATCCGCCAGCGGCAGAATGCAGGCGGTTCCCAGCGCGCCACCAATGGGGGTAATGGCAAAACGCCAGGACTGCAACGAGAGATTTTCGCGTGGGTCGGAGGTTAACGCCGCACCAAGTGAGCAGTAAGGGATATTAATGGCGGTATACATCAGGGTCATAAAGATATACGCCCCGACGGCATAATAGATTTTTCCAGTTTCGGTAAAATCAGGAATGGAATACACCAGCACGCAACTTACTGCAAAGGGAATACACATTGCTAACAGCCACGGGCGAAAACGCCCCCAGCGCGTTGACGTTGCATCCGCAATCGCACCCATTATCGGATCAGTTATTGCGTCTAATAAACGGACCAGCAGGAACATGGTCCCCATGACTGCGGGTGGCAGACCATATATATCAGTGTAATAATACGCCAGAATGGCCACTGACGAGTCAAATACAATATGACTTGCCGCATCCCCCAGGCTATAACCTATTTTTTCTTTTACTGGAATTCGTTCTGTCATCGCCATACATTCACCTCATTTTATGAAACCGGTTTCTGTTGTCGGCGATAATTTCGCTGAGAGTCGCACGATTATCCATTATGTTTTTTCACTACAAGATTATGTTTTTTGTTTTATGTGATCCTGACAATTAAAATAATGAAATGACCGCAAGAGTGCTCTTCACTCTATATTAAATAATGTCGTAATTATTCTCCCGGTCAATATTTCAATTATTCGACGTGGACCTAAACGCAACGGTAAATTGTCTGAGTCTGCAAAAAATGGGATATTCGACACGCGAATATCTCGATATTCGTCTAAGGTTTTCACGTGGTTGATGACAGCGGTCACGCTGCTCAGCAAATACAGGAGAGAACCGATGATAAAACCTCATATGCGCCACCCTACACTTTTATCGCTCGCGCTTGGCGGCGCACTGCTGGGCGTCACCTTATCTGGCTACGCAGAAGACAAGGCAACCGGCCAGTCGACGCCCCCTGACATACTGCTCGGGCCCCTTTTTAACGATGTCCAGAGTGCCAAACTCTTTCCCGATCAAAAGACCTTTGCCGATGCGGTTCCTAAAAGCGATCCCCTGACTATCCTGGCGGATTACCGGATGCAGCACACTCAGACCGGTTTCGACCTGCGGCATTTTGTGGAAATGAACTTTACCCTGCCAACGGAAGGTGAAAAGTATGTCCCACCGTCTGGACAGAGTTTACGGGCGCATATCGACGGGCTGTGGCCGGTTCTGACGCGGACCACTGACAAAGCCAGTAAATGGGATTCTTTGCTGCCGCTGCCAAAATCTTATGTGGTGCCCGGCGGTCGTTTTCGCGAGGTGTATTACTGGGACAGCTATTTCACCATGCTTGGTTTAGCAGAAAGCGACCACTGGGACAAAATCCGCGATATGGTGGACAACTTTGCCTATGAAATTGATACCTGGGGGCATATCCCAAACGGCAACCGCAGCTACTACCTGAGCCGCTCGCAACCGCCGTTCTTCGCACTGATGGTTGAGTTGTTAGCCACGCACGACAGCGATGCGCTGAAAAAATACCGCCCGCAGATGGAAAAAGAGTATCGGTACTGGATGGATGGCGTGGACGCACTCCAGCCGGGTCAAGCCAGTAAGCGGGTGGTGAAACTGGATGACGGCACCATTCTTAACCGCTACTGGGACGACCGTGATACGCCGCGCCCGGAGTCCTGGCTTGATGATGTGACCACCGCGAAAAAGAATCCCAACCGCCCGGCAACGGAGATCTATCGCGATCTGCGTTCCGCCGCGGCATCCGGCTGGGATTTCAGCTCCCGCTGGATGGATGATCCGCAAAAGCTTGGCACGATCCGCACCACCAGCATTGTGCCAGTCGATCTTAACGCGCTGATGTACAAGATGGAAAAGCTGCTGGCAAAAGCCAGCCAGGACGCTGGGGATACAGCCAGTGCGACGAAATATGACGCCCTGGCAACCGCACGCCAGAAAGCCATTGAGGGGCATCTGTGGAATGAAAAAGAGGGCTGGTACGCCGATTACGATCTGAAAAGCAAAAAGGTGCGTAATCAGCTGACCGCTGCTGCCCTTTACCCGCTGTTTGTGAAAGCAGCGGCGCAGGATCGGGCGGATAAAGTGGCAGTTGCGGCCTCTGCGCGGCTGTTGAAACCTGGCGGCATTTCGACGACCACAATCGACAGCGGGCAACAGTGGGATGCGCCAAACGGTTGGGCACCATTGCAGTGGATCGCGACGGAAGGGTTACAGAATTACGGGCAAGACAAGGTGGCAATGGATGTCACCTGGCGGTTCCTGAAAAATGTACAGCATACCTACGATCGCGAGCAGAAACTGGTTGAGAAGTATGATGTTTCTACCACTGGCACAGGTGGCGGCGGCGGAGAGTATCCCTTGCAGGACGGCTTCGGCTGGACGAACGGCGTGACACTGAAAATGCTGGATTTAGTGTGTCCGAAAGAGAAGCCGTGCGAGAGTGTGCCGGAGAATCAGCCTGCGGCAAATGAGAAGGTCGCGACTCCGGCGAAAAATGTGGCGCAGTAATGTTTGTCTTTATTCAGCGATGATATTACGCCATTGAAATAAAAGGCTTACAGCGGTGCCGTGGTCCGGCTGAAAATCGCCGAAGCGTTTACGGAAGGCCGGGGCGACGCGCATGGATGCGCGGCGAGGGCGGCTTTACAGGGACGTTTCATCCGCCCTTCCCCGATTAGCCTGGAGCAAACGCTGAGGACAAAATTGCCGGGAGCAATTTTGGACAGCGCCTGCGCTGGCCCCGAAGGGGTGAGTCCCAGGGATGGGGCGAACAATCCGCGAAGCGGCGATTTTCTTGCCGGGAGCCCGGGTCGCCAGGGTGGTGGCGGTGAGCCACCCTGGCACGTTCACCGGTAATGTAGTAACAAAGTAGCAAGGAACATAAAGTGAACGGAATGACCACCACAGCCGTATGTTCCCCCTCACCCCAACCCTCTCCCTGAGGGAGAGGGAGAAAACCACCGGGCATCAGAAGCTGTAACTTGCTCCCAGCTGCCAGGTGCGGTCGCGGCCTATCCAGCAGTTGCTGGCGTCGTAGCAGGTCAGCGTCTCTTTGTTGGTGATGTTCTGCGCGCTCATCTTCAGCGTTAGTCCCGCAAGCGACGGCAGGAGTTCGCCCATACGGTAAGACGCCGCCAGATCATACTGCGTGGTGCCGCCCAGTTTGCCCGCGTCGTTGGCTGGCGAAATTTCCATTGGCCCGGTATAACGTGCCCCGACACCGATATTCACCCCTTTCAGCGGCGTGCTGTCGAAGGTGTAATCGCCCCACAGGTTAAACGCATTCTCCGGCACCTGGGTCGGGCGTTTGCCTTTGTACTTATCATCCTCGGTGTTAATCGCGTGGGTATACGCATAGTTGGCCACCAGCGTCAGGTTGTCCGTCGGGCGACTGATAGCTGAAAGCTCCGCCCCCTCAGATTCCACCTCGCCGGTCTGGCGGTAGTTCAGGAAGCCGGGATCGGTTGTGACCACGTTCTTCTGGCGAATGTTAAATACCGAGGCAGTCAGCGTGGTCGCGAAGTCCTCCAGCAGATATTTTACCCCGCCTTCCACCTGTTTACTGGTCGTTGGCTTGACGTCCTGGGCCGTCAGCGTGCCTTGCGGCGATACCGGGGCAAATCCTTCGGAGTAACTGATAAACGGCGAAATGCCATTGTCGAAGGCATACAACGCGCCCAGACGTTTGGTAACACGATCCTGTGCAACCCACGCTTTATCCCCGTTTTGCAGGTAGTTGGTAGTCACAGAGCGGTAATCGTCATAGCGCAGGCTGCCCAGCAGGTTAAGCCCGCCAAATACCACTTGATCCTGCACGTAATAACCGTTCTGCTGATAGCTCAGGCGGTTTTTCTGCGCGGTATCTAAACCCAGCTCGCTTTCATGAATTTGTGAATAGTCCGGGTGGCGCATATCGATGCCCGGTGTAGCGGAGGCGTAGCGATAGTGGAAGTGGGAGTTCAGCTTCTGGTAATCGAACCCCGCCAGCAGATGATGTTGCCATTCGCCCAGCGCCACCGTTTTGGTGACCTGGTTATCCATGTTGAAGCTCTGGAGGTCTTCATCCGTGGTATAGGCAAAACGGTTAAGCTCATACACTTCACTTCCCTGCCCGGTGGAATAGGCGCTGCGCTGATGCGTGTCCACATCGAAATAACGCACTTTCTGGCTGAAGCCCCAGCCACTGTCAAATGCATGTTCGAAGTGGTATCCGAGCATCCACTGCCGCTGTTTAAAACCGCTCCATTCATCCCCGGCATAATCACGACGCCCGGCATATTCAGAGCGCAAATACGCTAACGGCAGCGGGTTAGATGGCGACAAACTCGGGGTGTTTTGCGCCAGTGCATCAATCGTGAGCCGTGTGTTACTGTCGGGTTGCCAGGTCACTGACGGTGCCACCAGATAGTTTTCATAGCGCGTGGTGTGCGGCTGGTCGTCATTTTCTGTGGCTTTACCCAACAGACGGTAATTCCAGTCGCTGTCGGCAAGTTGCCCGGTCGAATCGAGATATCCCTCTTTCAGATTGCGGTTACCGGTGGTAAAGCCCAGCTCGGTTTTCGCCTCTTTTTGCGGCATCTTACCCTGAATATTCACCAGGCCACCCGGTGAGCCCCCGCCATACAACACCGACGATGGCCCTTTGAGAATATCGACGCTCTCAATCAGCAGAGGATCGATGCGCGCTTTGGTGTTACCGGTGACGTTGTAAGGCAGTTGTAGACCGTTGTAGAACTCCTGGTCGACGGTAAAGCCGCGAATTTTATACTCGCTCATGTACGACGTATTACCACGTACCTCGGTCGACACGCCCGGCGCATACCGCAGGATCTCGTTCACCGAGTTCGCATGGCGTTGTTCAATCTCTTGCGCAGACAGGGTATTAATGACCTGCGGGGTTTTACTTTCCGCCACCGCAGACTTGGTGGCACTGTTTGTCCAGGTTGGTAGCACATCGCTCTGCGCTGAACCCGTCACCACAAGTGTTGTTTCTTCGGCAAAAGCCGCTCCCTGCAATGCCAGCGTCACGGCTCCTGCCAACGCACATAACGCAAAACGCGAAGTGATCATATTGTCGTCTTATTACCAAATGATATTGGGAACGACAATTATTATCATTTGCATAAACAAATCAATACCATCAAAGAAAACGGCCCTCCGAAGAGAGCCGTTTTTCACTGTTCTTATGCTCTTCTGAGTAACCTGAACACGCCCAGTACCACGATGGCGCCCACCACGGCAACCAGGAAACTGTGCATATTAAAACCACTCACGCTACCTCCGAGGCCAAACATTGTTGCCAGCCAGCCACCAACAACTGCACCAACGACCCCGAGGACACAGGTCAGAATAAAGCCGCCACCATCACGCCCCGGCATGATAAGTTTGGCGATAGCGCCGGCAATAAGACCAAAGATAATCCAGGCGATGATACCCATAGCAATGCCCTCTTGCAGGTTTAACGCATACGCAGAAAACCTTCTGCACATGTACTCTAATTATAGGCTAAAGCCATAAAACCGATTTCATCTCACCGACTTAAATTGCTGGCGCACTGAAAAAAACTCACCGGTTTGTATTAAGTTTCATTTCAGGCTGCCGATAACTCAAAGACAGTCTGTCACATATCGAGGAGCCATCTGGCGTGAGTAATTACAGTGAGCAGTTCCTGAAACAAAATCCGCTGGCTGTATTAGGGGTATTACGCGATCTGCAAAAAGGCGAGGTGCCGCTGCGCATCAGTTGGGCAACAAATCAGTTTATTAGCAAAATCCTCGAAGCCTCGTCGGAGCGCCTGGTCATCGATCTGGGTAGCCAGGAGTACGAAAACCGGGCGGCGCTTCGGGCAGAAAATATCTCGGTGATGGCTGAAACTCAGGGTGCAAAAGTGGAGTTTGTGCTGCCACGTCTGACACAGGGCGAATTCCAGGGTCTTCCTGCGTTTATCACGCCCTTGCCGACTAACCTGTGGTTTGTGCAACGCCGCGAATATTTTCGTATCAGCGCCCCGCTTCATCCTGCTTATTTTTGCAAGGCGCGAATGCCGGACAGGAAAGAGTTTCGCTTCCGCCTGTTTGATTTGTCGCTCGGCGGAATGGGTGCATTAATGGATACGCCAAAACCCGACGGACTGGTCGAAGGGATGCGTTTCTCGCAAATTGAGCTGGATATGGGCGGCTGGGGGCGGTTCTATTTTGATGCTCAGCTGATTGCCATCAGCGAGCGCAAAGTGGTTGATAGCAAAAACGAAACCATCACCACACCGCGTCTGAGCTTCCGTTTTCTTAATGTCGGGCCAGGTGCGGAGCGGGAACTTCAGCGCATTATCTTCTCGCTGGAACGCGAAGCACGGGAAAGAGCAAACAAAGTCCTGTGACAGATGTCGGGCAGCAGAGCGCCGCCCGACGGCGGCATTACATGGCATCCATCGCTTTCTGTACTTTCCAGATATAACGTGGAGCCTGTGGTGCCGGATGATTCTTCACCACATGTTCAAAGAACTCATCTTTATCCATTCCATTAATCTCGTCGATCGCTTCTTTACGATCCGAGGAGAATGTCCTGAGCAACGCGCCCGCACCGTTAACGTAAGAGACCACCAGCGCATATTGCATCACTTCTGGATCTTCAATGCCTTTCAGCACCCCGTGTTCCAGAATGCTCAGATACGCGGTCCCCATTGAGATATTACGTTCCGGGTTTTTCAGCTCGCTGGTCGATGGCTGCCCGCTCCATCCCATATAGCGATAAACTTCTTTCCCGGCCGTAGAAGCCTTCAGCTGCATCAGCCCCACCGCGTTCGATTTACTGACCAGGGTCGGATTACCGCCCGACTCCACCGCAATGATCGCCGTCACCAGACGCGGGCTCACGCCCCAGGCCTTTCCGGCTTGCTCGCTGATTGGCATCCACTGCATTGCCCGTTTAACAGGCACTTCCGGGTTCCACGGCGGATTTTGGTAGTCATGTTTGGTACTACAGCCAGCAAGCAACACAATCAAAAAAGCAAACCATCTCAATTTCACGTCATCTATCCTTATAGCCGGTCATCGCAGTCACACTGCCTCTTGAAGCCGGCAGCGTGTAAGCGGCATGATATAGACAATTAGCTTCTCATTCAGCAAGGAATTGCCATGTCTCAGTTTCATCTCATTGCACCGTCGGGCTACTGCATTAACCAGGAGGCGGCACAACGGGGCGTTCAGCGCTTACTGGGATCCGGCCATCAGGTAGAAAATCAGACGATTATCCCCCGCCGCGAGCAACGTTTTGCCGGAACGCAGGCGCAGAGGCTGAATGATATCAACAGTCTGGTGAACCTGAAGGGTGAGAATAACATCGTGCTGGCGGTGCGAGGGGGATACGGTGCCAGCCGGTTGCTGGAAAGCATTGACTGGGCAGGGCTGGCAAAACGCCAGCAGCACGATCCCCTGCTGATTTGCGGCCACAGCGACTTCACGGTTATCCAGCTCGGGCTGCTGGCACTGCATAATGTGATTACCTTCAGCGGCCCGATGCTGGCCGGTAATTTTGGCGCACCAGAGCTTGACGCTTTTACCCAGGAGCATTTCTGGCGCGCCCTGCGTAACCCAACCTACAGCGTCGAGTGGCAAGGCGACGGGCCACACTGGGAATGTGAGGGGCTGCTGTGGGGCGGAAATCTGGCGATGCTGGTTTCGCTGATTGGCACGCCGTGGCTCCCTGATATTGATGACGGTATTCTGGTGCTTGAAGATATCAATGAACACCCGTTCCGGGTCGAACGGATGTTACTTCAGCTTTATCATGCCGGTATTCTTGCGCGTCAGTCGGCTATCGTGCTGGGCAGTTTTAGCGGCTCCGCCCCGAATGAGTACGACGCGGGCTATTCTCTTGAAACGATGGTCGATTTTATCCGCTCCAGGCTGGATATTCCGGTGATAACCGGGCTGGCATTTGGTCATGAACAACAAACGGTGACCCTTCCTCTTGGCGCCCAGGCTTTCATGAAGCACGATAATTCAGGCAGTCGGTTAACAATAAGCGGCCATCCAGTCATAAAGGCATAAAAAAGCCGTTAAACCACCGCAATAAAACGCTGTATCTGTCGTTAATATGATAGGGTTTTAATAACAGATACAGTATTAAGGTGGGAGTACGACAACATTGGATGCCGCAGCGATAATCAACCTATTCATTCTGGGTTCTGTCCTTGTAACCTGTAGTATTTTATTAAGTTCATTTTCTTCGCGCCTTGGCATCCCTATTCTTGTAATTTTTCTCGCTATCGGGATGTTGGCCGGTATAGATGGTATCGGTGGTATTCCTTTCGATAACTATCCCTTCGCTTATATGATCAGTAACCTCGCTCTGGCGGTCATTTTGCTGGACGGCGGGATGCGTACTCAGGCCAGCTCATTCAGGGTAGCCTTAGGGCCCGCGCTTTCACTTGCAACTGTCGGGGTGCTTATCACCTCTGGCTTGACCGGCATGATGGCGGCGTGGCTGTTTCACCTTAACATCATGGAAGGCTTGCTGATTGGCGCGATTGTCGGCTCCACCGATGCGGCGGCGGTCTTTTCCCTGCTGGGCGGTAAAGGGCTGAATGAGCGCGTTGGCTCAACGCTTGAAATTGAATCCGGCAGTAACGATCCGATGGCGGTGTTCCTCACTATCACCCTGATTGAGATGATCCAGCAGCACGAAAACGGGTTAAGCTGGATGTTTGCCTGGCATATTTTGCAGCAGTTTGGGCTGGGGATTATCATCGGCCTTTCCGGCGGTTATCTGCTACAGCAAATGATCAACCGTATTTCGCTGCCTGCGGGGCTCTATCCGTTGCTGGCCCTGAGCGGCGGGATCCTTATTTTCGGCCTGACTACGGCGATGGACGGCAGCGGTATTCTGGCGGTCTATCTGTGCGGATTCCTGTTGGGCAACCGCCCTATTCGTAACCGCCACGCCATTTTGCAGAACTTTGACGGTCTGGCCTGGCTTGCACAAATCGGCATGTTCCTGGTGCTGGGGTTGCTGGTTACGCCATCCGACCTGCTGCCGATTGCTGTTCCTGCGTTAATCCTGTCTGCCTGGATGATTTTCTTTGCCCGTCCGCTGTCGGTCTTTGCCGGGCTGCTGCCATTTCGCGGGTTCAACCTGCGCGAGCGTATTTTTATCAGTTGGGTGGGGCTGCGAGGCGCAGTGCCGATTATCCTTGCCGTTTTCCCGATGATGGCGGGGCTTGATAACTCGCGGTTGTTCTTTAACGTGGCCTTCTTCGTGGTGCTGGTATCGCTCTTATTCCAGGGGACATCTCTGGGATGGGCCGCCAAAAAAGCCAAAGTGGTGGTTCCGCCTGTCGGCTGGCCTGTCTCCCGCGTGGGGCTGGATATTCACCCGGAAAACCCGTGGGAACAGTTTGTCTATCAACTGAGTGCTGACAAGTGGTGCGTGGGTGCTTCGCTGCGCGATTTGCACATGCCTGCCGAAACGCGAATTGCCGCCCTGTTCCGCGATAATATCCTGCTGCACCCGACGGGCAGTACCCGCCTGCGGGAAGGCGATATTCTCTGCGTCATTGGCCGTGAGCGTGACCTTCCAGCACTCGGGAAGCTGTTCAGCCAGTCTCCGCCGGTAGCGCTGGATCAGCGATTCTTCGGTGATTTTATTCTGGAAGCGAATGCCAAATTTGCCGATGTCGCGCTGATTTACGGCCTGGATGAAGGTCTGGAGTATCGCGACAAGCAACAGACCCTGGGTGAGATTATCCAGCAGTTGCTGGGTGCGGCACCGGTTGTCGGTGACCAGGTGGAGTTTGCCGGGATGATCTGGACGGTGGCCGAGAAAGAAGATAACGCGGTGCGTAAGGTCGGCGTAAGGCCGATGGAAGAGGACGAGGAGTAGTGGGTTTGTGCCGGGTGGCGGCTTCGCCTTACCCGGCCTACAACTTAACAAAAAAAAAATGTTACACCGTCACAACAGGCACTCTCGGTGCCAGCGCGCACATCAGTTCATACCCGATAGTCCCCGCCGCAGCGGCCACATCATCGATTTTAATCTCATTCCCCCACAACTCGACGGGCGACCCAATGCCCGCCTGCGGACACGGTGTTAAATCAACCGCCAGCATGTCCATCGAAACGGTTCCCACCGTACCGGTACGAACGCCATCAACCCATACCGGCGTGCCCGTTGGCGCGACGCGTGGATAGCCGTCAGCATAACCGCCTGCCACAATCCCGATACGTTGCTCACCCGTTGCGCGGTAGCGGCTGCCGTAACCGACGGTATCCCCGGCTTTCAGCGTCTGCACGCCAATGATTTCACTGCGCAGGGTCATCACCGGTTTCAGGCCACTGTTGGCAATATCCTGCCACTGGCCCGACGGAGAAGCGCCGTACAGAATAATTCCCGGACGCACCCAGTTATAGTGGGCTTCAGGGTGCCAGAGCGTGGCCGCTGAATTGGAAAGCGAACGGGGGCAATCCAGACCTTCGGCAGCTTGCCCGATACGCGTCATGGCATCGGCAATACCATCAGGTTTTTCTGCATCAGCGAAATGTGCCATTAACGTCATTTCACCCACATTTTGCAGGGCGCGGAGCTGCTGCCAGACCGTATGCACGCGCTCAGGCTGGAAGCCCAGGCGGTTCATGCCGCTGTTCATTTTGACGTAGATATCCAGCGGAGCATGTAATTTCGCATTTTGCAGTGCTTTGATTTGCCAGTTACTGTGCACGCTGGTTGTCAGACGATACTTATCCAGCAGCGGCAGATCGTCGGCGTGGAAGAACCCTTCCAGCAGCAATATCGGCCCTTTCCAGCCGCGCTCACGCAGTAAAATGGCTTCTTCCAGATTCAGTAAGGCAAAACCATCCGTGCTGCTGAGCGCGCTCCAGATGCGATCAATACCGTGGCCGTAGGCGTTAGCTTTGACGACCGACCATACACGCGAGCCTGGCGCTGCACGACGAACAATCTGGAGGTTATCCTTCAGCGCCTTCAGATCCAGCTGAGCCAGAATAGGACGGGACATGACAACTCCTTGTTAATTATGCGCGCCGTGCAGGTGCTGTGGGCGCGATGGGGTAAATCCCGATTGATAACGCGCGGCACTTAAATCGTCAAACGGAATCGCCGGTGTACGCCCGGAAATCAGGTCGCTCAACAGCTGGCCTGAGCCGCAGGCCATCGTCCAGCCCAGCGTACCGTGGCCCGTGTTGGTCCACAGATTTTTAAACGGTGTACGCCCAACAATAGGCGTGCCGTCTGGCGTCATAGGGCGCAGCCCGGTCCAGAATGTCGCCTGCTCAACAAAGCCGCCGCGCGGGAACAGATCGCCCACCACCATCTCCAGCGTTTCACGACGCGGCTGTAACAGCTCGGTGTTAAAGCCCACGATTTCGGCCATACCGCCCACGCGAATACGGTTGTCAAAACGGGTGATCGCAATCTTGTAGGTTTCATCAAGAATAGTGGAGACCGGCGCGCCGCTTTCCTCTTTTACCGGAATGGTCAGTGAGTAGCCTTTCAGCGGATAAACCGGAATATCAAGAATGCCTTTCAGCATCGCCGTGGAGTACGAGCCAAACGCCATGACGTAAGCATCGGCCTTAATCACTTCGTCACCACACTTCACGCCGTAGATGTTTTCACCTTCCGACAGCAGCTTATCGACGGAGGTGTTAAAGCGGAATTTCACCCCTGCCTGTTCGCACATCGCTGCCAGACGCTGAGTAAACAGCTGGCAGTCGCCGGTTTCATCATTTGGTAAACGCAGACCGCCGGTCAGCTTGTGTGCTACTTCCGCCAGCGCCGGTTCAACCTGCGCCAGCTGGCTGGCTTCCAGCAGCTGATACGGCACACCGGCGTCTTCAAGCACGGCGATATCCCGCGTGGCGTTTTCGTATTGCTGCGCGGTACGGAACAGCTGCAAGGTGCCGCCCTGACGGCCTTCGTACTCAATGCCGGTAGAGGCACGCAGCGTTTTCAGACAGTCACGGCTGTATTCCGCGAGGCGAACCATGCGGCCTTTGTTTTCCATGTAATGGCGGGTGTCGCAGTTGCGCAGCATTTGCCACATCCACTTGAGCTGGAATTGCGAGCCATCAAGGCTGATAGCCAGCGGCGCATGGCGCTGGAACATCCATTTAATCGCCTTCAGCGGCACGCCCGGAGCGGCCCACGGTGCTGCATAGCCCGGAGATATCTGTCCGGCGTTTGCTGCACTGGTTTCCAGTGCCGGGCCGGGTTCCCTGTCGATAACAGTAACGTCATGTCCCGCCTGACTTAAATACCAGGCGCTGGTTACACCAACGACACCACTTCCCAGTATGACAACACGCATAGCCAACTCCATTATGTGCAAAAGAACAATCTTCTAATTACAGATTGATAACCTAGTTGAAAATATTATTCAACATACGACTTTTTTATGGTGACTTATCTCACACCTTCCCCTGTATACAGGGACAGGGCTTATTTGGGATCTCCTGCTGCGCGTTATTTTTAACCAGCATAAAATATTGCAGCCATCGCTTTTTTACCCGTTTCAAAAACGGGAAATCGCAAAGAAAAAATTTCTGCGCCAGCACGCTTTTGAATGCGTTGTTCTATGCTTGAAAAGAGGCTCTCCAGACAGAGAGAGCACCAACAACGAGGGCGCGCTAATGGCTACTATTGATTCCATATCCAAGGACAGCACACGTCTGAGTGATGGGCCCGACTGGACCTTTGAGTTGCTGGATGTCTACCTGGCCGAGATCGACCGGGTGGCAAAACTGTATCGCCTGGATACCTATCCCCATCAGATTGAGGTGATTACGTCCGAACAAATGATGGATGCCTACTCAAGCGTTGGGATGCCTATCAACTATCCGCACTGGTCGTTTGGTAAAAAATTCATCGAAACCGAGCGGTTGTACAAACACGGCCAGCAAGGGCTGGCGTATGAAATCGTCATTAACTCCAACCCGTGTATTGCTTATCTGATGGAAGAGAACACCATTACCATGCAGGCGCTGGTCATGGCTCATGCCTGCTACGGGCATAACTCATTTTTCAAGAATAACTATCTTTTCCGCAGCTGGACGGATGCCAGCTCGATTGTCGATTATTTGATTTTCGCCCGTAAATACATCACCGAATGCGAAGAACGCTATGGGGTAGATGAAGTTGAGAAATTGCTCGACTCCTGCCACGCGCTGATGAACTACGGGGTAGATCGTTATAAACGTCCGCAGAAGATCTCCTTACAGGAGGAGAAAGCCCGGCAGAAAAGCCGTGAAGAGTATCTGCAAAGCCAGGTGAATATGCTGTGGCGCACCCTGCCGAAACGTGAAGAAGAGAAAACGGTGACTGAGGCACGCCGTTATCCGTCTGAGCCGCAGGAGAACCTGCTCTACTTTATGGAGAAAAACGCCCCGCTGCTGGAGCCGTGGCAGCGTGAGATCCTGCGTATCGTGCGCAAGGTGAGCCAGTATTTCTATCCGCAAAAACAGACCCAGGTAATGAACGAAGGCTGGGCCACTTTCTGGCACTACACCATCCTTAACCATCTGTACGATGAAGGGAAAGTCACCGAGCGGTTTATGATGGAATTCCTGCACAGCCACACTAACGTGGTGTTCCAGCCGCCGTACAACAGCCCGTGGTACAGCGGTATTAACCCGTATGCGCTCGGCTTCGCGATGTTCCAGGACATTAAACGTATTTGCCAGTCGCCAACGGAAGAAGACAAATACTGGTTCCCGGATATTGCCGGCTCTGACTGGCTGCAAACGCTGCATTTTGCGATGCGTGACTTTAAGGACGAAAGTTTTATCAGCCAGTTTATGTCGCCGAAGATCATGCGTGACTTCCGCTTCTTTACCGTGCTGGATGATGACCGGAATAATTATCTGGAAATTTCCGCTATCCATAACGAAGAGGGATACCGCGAGATCCGCTCGCGCCTTTCTTCCCAGTACAATCTGAGCAACCTCGAGCCAAACATCCAGGTGTGGAATGTGGATTTACGCGGCGACCGCTCGCTGACGCTGCGCTACATTCCGCATAACCGTGCGCCGCTGGATAAAGGCCGCAAAGAGGTGCTGAAACATGTGCATCGCCTGTGGGGGTTTGACGTGTTGCTGGAGCAGCAGAACGAAGACGGTAGCGTGGAGCTGCTGGAACGCTGCCCGACGCGGTTAAATACGTTGTAGTTTTTTTGCCGGGTGGCGCTGC